>NZ_JBSGDZ010000005.1:0-386642 GCF_053602655.1 Sphaerisporangium sp. NPDC004334 | reverse complement strand
CCCCAAGCGACTCCAACAACCGGAACAACGCCGTCTCCACCGCGAACAACCCGGCCTGAGCGAACACCGTCTGATCCAGCACCCCACCAGCAACAGACTCGCCGGTCTCACCGGTCCGGCCGAGGATGATCTCGCGTAGGTCCAGCCCATCGGCCAGGCCGGTCACCACCCCGGCAGCGTCGATGGCGGTGAGCTCGGCCTCCAGCAACGCACACGCCTCATCCAAAGCGCGGGCGAACACCGGGAAAGCCGCATACAACTCCCGGCCCATCCCGACTCGCTGAGCACCCTGACCGGAGAACACCACCGCCACCCGGCCCGGCCGCACCCGACCCACCACCGAGGACGGCTCCAACTCCCCGGCTGCCAGCGCCCGCAGCCGGGCCAGCAGACCCTCGCGGTCCGCCGCCGCGACCGGCACCACCACTCGATGCTCCAGGCCGGCCCTTCGAGTCAACCCGACGGCCACATCGAGCACATCGGCCTCGTCGTGCTCGGTCATGAACCCGGCCAGCCGACCGGCCTGCGCGCGCAACGCCGCCTCGCTCTTGGCCGACACCACCACAGGCACCACAGGCACCGACGACGCCGGCGCGGCTGTGCCTTCCGTTCCAGCCGGAACGAGCGACCTCTCCCCGGCCAACGATCCTTCGACGGCGGGAGCAGCGGTGCCGAGGGCCGGCGGCTCCTCGACAGGCGGCTCTTCCAGGATCACGTGCGCGTTGGTGCCGCTGAAGCCGAACGACGACACCCCCGCCCGGCGCGGCCGGCCCTCGACCCGCGGCCATCGCCGGGCCTCGGTCAGCAACTCCACCGCCCCACCGGACCAGTCCACCTTCGACGACGGCGCCTCCACATGCAACGTCCTGGGCAACAACCCGTGCCGCATCGCCAGGACCATCTTGATCACACCGGCCACCCCGGCCGCCGCCTGAGTATGCCCAAGGTTGGACTTCACCGACCCCAGCCACAACGGCGACCGCCGTCCCCGGCCATAGGCGGCCAGCAACGCCTGCGCCTCGATCGGATCACCCAACGCCGTCCCCGTACCGTGCGCTTCGACCACATCCACATCCGCGGCCATCAACCCGGCGGCCGCCAGCGCCTGCAAGATCACCCGCTCCTGAGAGGGACCGTTGGGGGCGGTCAACCCGTTGGAAGCGCCGTCCTGGTTCACCGCGCTGCCACGCACCACCGCCAGCACCCGATGCCCACGACGACGAGCCTCCGACAGCCGCTCCACCACCAGCACGCCGACGCCCTCGCCCCAGGCGGTGCCGTCCGCGGCGTCGGCGAACGCCTTCACCCGTGCGTCCGGGGCCAGGCCCCGCTGCCGGGCGAACTCGGTGAACGTCTCCGGCGTGGCCATCACCGTGACCCCACCGACCAGCGCCAGATCACACTCCCCCGTACGCAGCGCCTGCGCCGCCAGGTGCAACGCCACCAGCGACGACGAACACGCCGTGTCCACCGACACCGCCGGCCCCTCCAGGCCGAACGCGTACGCCACCCGCCCGGACACCACACTGCCGTGCGATCCGGTGCTGAGCAGGCCCTCGGCCTCGGGCACATCCCGGCCGTAGCCGATCGCGTAGTCCGGGGCCATCACTCCGACATAGACCCCGGTGCGGCTGCGCCGCAGGCCGGACGGGTCGACGCCGGCGTGCTCCAGCGCCTCCCAGGAGGTCTCCAGGATGAGCCGTTGCTGCGGGTCGGTGGCGGTGGCCTCGCGCGGGCTCATCCCGAAGAAGTCGGCGTCGAACCGGCCGGAGCCTTCCAGGAACCCGCCGCGGTTCACGTAGCTGGTTCCGGGGCGGATCAGCTCCGGGTCGTACAGCGCGTCCAGATCCCAGCCCCGGTCGGTGGGGAAGCCGGAGATGCCTTCCCGCTCCGCGGCCACCAGGGTCCACAGCTCCTCCGGGGTGGTCACCCCGCCCGGGTACCGGCAGGCCATGCCGACGATCGCTATCGGTTCCCGGGCCCGCTCCGTCACATCGCGGAGCTGCCGCCGGGTTTCCTGGAGATCCGCGGTGGCCCTGCGAAGGTAGTCACGCAGCCGGTCGTCGCCAGACATGAGTCATCTCCCCCGTTCAGGGCGTCCCGTCCGGGCCGCCCAGTTCGCTGTCCAGCACCGCGAACAGTTCCTCGTCGGTCGCCGCGGCGAGATCCCGCAGCCGGTCGTGTGAAGCTCCGTTGCCGTCGGCACGGTGGTGCGCCTCCCGCCAGCGGCGGGCCAGCGCCTCCAGACGGGCCGCCACCGCCTCCACATCGGCCTGCCCGGACGGAGCCTCGGCGAGCGGCTCGGCCATCGTGGCCTCCAGTCGTTCGAGTTCGTCGAGTACGGCGCGTGCCGGGTCGGCGTGCTCCGGGTCGAGTTCCTCGAGGAGGAACTGCACCAGTGCCTCCGGGTTGGGGTGGTCGAAGACCAGCGTCGCGGGCAGGCGCACCCCGGCGGCGTCGGCCAGCCGATTCCGCAGTTCCACCGCGGTCAGCGAGTCGAAGCCCAGCTCGGCGAAGGCCCGCTCCGCCGCGATCGCGTCGACCCCGGCGTGCCCGAGCACCGCGGCCACGTGCGAGCGGACCAGGTCGAGGAGGATGCGGCGCTGTTCGGCCGGGAGCAGCCCCGTCAGCCTTTCGGTCAGCGACTCCTCGGTCGCGGGCGTGTCGGCCGCTGCCCGCCGCCGTGCCGGCGCGGCCACCAGGCCACGCAGCATCGGCGGCACCGGGTGGCCGGACAGCGCGTCCGCGTCCAGGTCCGCGGCGAGCACCACCGGCGCGTCCCCGGAGATGGCGGCGTCGAAGCGGCGCAGTCCGGTCTCGGTGTCGAGTTCGCGCAGCCCGGTCGCGGCCAGCCGCGCCGAGTCACCGGTGCCCACGTGGGCGGTCATCGCGCTGCGTTCCGCCCACAGCCCCCAGGCCAGCGAGTGCCCGGGCAGGCCGAGATGGCGCCGATGCTGGGCGAGCGCGTCCAGGAAGGCGTTACCGGCGGCATAGTTGCCCTGCCCTGGCGAGCCGAGCAGCCCGGCGGCCGAGGAGAACATGACGAACAGGGCGAGATCGTCCCCTCGGGTCAGGTCGTGGAGGTGCCAGGCGCTGTCGGCCTTGGGACGCAGCACGGCGGCGAGCCGGTCAGGGGTGAGCGAGGCGATCGTGGCGTCGTCGAGGACGCCGGCCGCGTGCACCACCCCGGTCAGCGGATGCGCCGCCGGGATGCCGTCGAGCAGCGCGGCGAGGGCGTCTCGGTCGGCCACGTCGCAGGACTCGACCCGTGTCGAGGCGCCCAGCTCGGCCAGCTCGTCGCGGAGCTCGGCGGCGCCGGGTGCGTCGGCGCCGCGGCGGGTGACCAGCAGCAGGTGCCGCGCGCCGTGCCGGGTCACCAGGTGGCGGGCGACGTGCCCGGCGAGGACGCCGGTGCCGCCGGTGATCAGGACGGTGCCGTCCGGGTCGAGCTCCCGTGGCACGGTCAGCGCGAGCTTGCCGACATGGCGTGCCTGCTGGAGGTGTCGGAAGGCGTCCTTGGCGCGCCGGGCGTCCCAGATGGTGACGGGGGCCGGTCGCAGCACGTCGTGTCGGTACAGCCGCAGCACCTCGGCGAGGATCTCCTGGACACGCTCCGGGGTGCCCGCCGGGTGCTCGGTGCGCGACTGGGCCACCATGTCGTAGGCCCGGTAGACGACCCCCGGGTGGGTGTCGGCCACCTCTTCCGCCCGCCGGATGTCGGTCTTGCCCATCTCCAGGAAGTGGCCGCCGCGGGGCAGCAGCTCCAGCGAGGCGTCGACGAACTCCCTGGCCAGCGAGTTGAGCACCACGTCCATCCCCGCGCCGCCGGTGGCGGCCAGGAACTTCTCCCGGAAGCCGAGGTCTCTGGAGGAGGCGAGGTGGGCCTCGTCCAGGCCGAGCGCGCGCAGCACGGGCCACTTGGCGGGCGACGCGGTCGCGTAGACCT
Organism: Sphaerisporangium sp. NPDC004334; assembly: GCF_053602655.1. NCBI lineage: Bacteria > Bacillati > Actinomycetota > Actinomycetes > Streptosporangiales > Streptosporangiaceae > Sphaerisporangium > Sphaerisporangium sp. NPDC004334. The sequence goes on along the minus strand of NZ_JBSGDZ010000005.1, from coordinate 382,696 downwards.
CCGCGCCCAGGTGCCGGGCGAGCTGGATCGCGGCGATGCCGACTCCGCCCGCGCCCGCGTGCACCAGCACCCGATCCCCCGGGCCCACGCCGGCCAGGTCGACCAGGCCGTAGTAGGCGGTGAGATTGACGATCGGCAGCACCGCGGCCGCGGCGAACGACCAGTCGTCCGTGATCGGGACGAGCAGCCGCCGGTCGGTGATGGCCACGGTGCCGGCGCCGCCGTCGACCAGGCCGGTCACCCGGTCGCCCGGCCGCAGGTCGGTGACGGCGGAACCGACCTCCAGCACCACCCCGGCGGCCTCGCCGATCAGGCCGTCGTCCTCCTCGGTGATCATGTCGAGGGCGACCACCAGATCGTGGAAGTTGATCCCGGCGACGCGGGGCGCCAGCCGTACCTCGGTGGGCGCCAGCGGGCGGGTCGCCTCAGGCGCCGGCAGCAGCGCGAGGTTGGACAGCGTGCCCTTGCCGGTGGTGGCCAGCCGCCACGGCCCGGCAGGGGGGACGAGCGCGTCGGCGTCCCGCGCCAGCCGCGGCGCGTGAACCGTGCCGGCGCGCAGGGCCAGCTCCGGTTCGCCGGCATCGATCGCCGCCCGCACCGCCGCCCATGGCGGGTCCTGCTCGTCGGTGTCGAGCAGGACGAACCGGTCGGGATGTTCCGCCTGCGCGGCACGCACCAGGCCGGCGGCCGCCGCGTATGCCGGATCGGCGTCCTCTCCTGGGAGGACCGCCGCCGCGCGCCGCACCACCACGGCCAGTCGGGCGCCGTCCGCCCGGTCGCCGGACAGCCATCCGCGCAGCGCGGCCAGGGTGGCCCCGGTGGCCGCGTGAGCGGCGGCGGCCGGGTCCTCGCCACCGTCGCGGGGGACGTGGAACACCTCGAGGCCCGGAATCGCGGCCCCGGCGGACTCCTGCCCGTGCGGGGCGGCGAGGTGCGCCGTCGCCGCACCGTTGGCCGATCCCGCGCCGTTGGCCGACCCGGCACCGCTGGCCGACCCGGCACCGTTGGCCGACCCGGCACCGCTGGCGAGCGGCTCGGCCATCGGGGCCGGGACCGCCGGCGGGGCCACCGGGGGCAGCGGCGTCCAGGTGAGCCGCGGTGGCAGAACGTTCGCCGCCGCCGCGTGAGCCAGCTCCCCGTCGGTCACCGGGCGCACCACCACGGCCTCCACCGAGGCCATCGGGATCCCTCCGGGGTCGGCCAGCTCGATGGCGAAGCGGTCCGTCGTCCCCGGGCCCGATCCGTTCCGTCCGCGGTCGAGCTCGTCGGCACCGGGCCGGTCGACGACGCCGCGCAGCCGTACCCGTGCCGCGGTGGCGCCCGTGGAACGCAGCCGGACGCCGCGCCAGGTGAACGGCAGCTTGGGTGCGCCGGAGGCGCCGGAGGCGTCGCCGTCGAGGAGTCCCGCGGTGTGCAGCGCGGCGTCCAGCAGCGCCGGGTGGATCCCGAACCGGTCCGCCTCGCCGGCGACCGGCTCGGCCAGAGCGACCTCGGCGAAGATCTCGTCGCCGCGGCGCCAGGCACAGCGCAGTCCGCGGAACGCCGGCCCGTAGCCGTACCCGCCGGCGGCCAGGGTCTCGTACAGCTCCCCGATGTCCAGCTGCCGCGCGTCCGCCGGCGGCCAGGCCGCGCCGGGCGGCTGCGTGGCGGGCGGCTCCGCGTCGGCGGCCATCGCCAGGGTGCCGGTGGCGTGCCGGGTCCACGCGGGGGTCGCCGCGGCGCCGGCCGTGTCCGCCGACGCCGGCGCGGCGGACACCGAGATCTGCCGGTGGCCGTCCTCGGCGGTGCCCACCACCACGCGCACCCGGGTCGCGCCGTCGTCGGGCAGCACCAAGGGGCGTTCCAGGATCAGCTCTTCCAGCATGTCGCAGCCGGCCCTGTCGGCGGCGTGCAACGCCATCTCCACCAGCGCGGCGCCGGGCACCACGATCCGGCCGGCGACCCGGTGGTCGGCGAGCCACGGCTGACCCGCGATGGACAGCCGGCCGAAGAAGACCAGCCCGTCACCGTCCGGCTCGTCCAGCACCGCGGCGAGCAGCGGATGGTCGGCGGAGTCCAGGCCGGCGGCGCTCAGCCCGGCCGGTCCGCCCGGGGTGGCGGGCTTCCAGTACCTGTCGTGCTGGAAGGGGTAGGCGGGCAGTTCCACGCGCCGCCGCGCGAGCGGCAGGACCTTCGGCCAGTCCACCGGCACTCCGCGCAGCCACGCCTCGGCCAGCGCCGTGGTGAACCGGCCGCCCTCGTCGCGGCGCAGCGTGCCCAGCGCGGCCACGTCCACGCCGTCCGCGGCGGCGGTCTCCTCGATCGCCGGAGTGAGCATCGGATGTGGGCTCATCTCCAGGAACAGCCGGCGGCCCCGGGCCAGCAGCGCCCGGGTGGTCTCCGCGAACCGCACGGTCCGCCGCAGGTTCGTGTACCAGTACTCGGCGTCGAGCCCGGCGGTGTCCACCTCGGCCGCGGTCACGGTGGAGTAGAAGGGCACCCGGGCGGTCCGCGGGCGCAGCGCCGCGAGTTCGCGCAGCAGCGGTTCGCGCAGCACTTCCACCTGCGTGCCGTGCGAGGCGTAGTCCACGGCCAGCCGCTTGACGCGGGTGCCGTCCGCTCGCAGCCGGGCCTCCAGCGCGTCCAGCGCCGCGGCGTCACCGGCCAGCACCACCGAGCCGGGCCCGTTCACCACGGCCACCGACACCGCGTCGCCGTACCCGGCGAGCACCTCGGTCATCCGTTCGGCGGGCAGCGCCACCGACATCATGCCGCCGCTTCGGCCGGACAGGCGCTCGGCGACCGCGCGGGCGCGCGTCACCACGACCCGCGCCCCGTCGGCCAGGGACAGCGCCCCGGCCACGCAGGCGGCGGCGATCTCTCCCTGCGAGTGGCCGACCACCGCGGCCGGCTCGACCCCGGCCGCGCGCCAGGTCTCCGCCAACGCCACCATGACCGCCCAGAGAACCGGCTGGACCACGTCGACCCGGTCGAGCATCCGGGCGTCGCGCAGCGCCTCGCGCACCCGCCAGTCCACCAGCGCCTCGATCTCCGCGGCGCAGCGCTCCAGGGCCGCGGCGAACGCGGGCGAGGAGTCCAGCAGCTCGATCGCCATGCCGGGCCACTGACCGCCCTGCCCGGGGAAGACGAACACCGGCTGGTCGGCGCCGTCGTGCACGAGACCTCGGACGAGCTCGGCGGCCTGTTCGCCGGCGGCCAGCGCGCGCAGCCCGGCCACCGCGGCATCCCGGGTCTCGCCCAGTACGGCCGCGCGCCGCGGCAGGCCGGCCCTCCTGGTCAGTTCCGCGGCCACATCCAGCAGCTCGGCTTCGTCGTGCTCGGTCATGAACCCGGCCAATCGGCCGGCCTGTGCCCGCAGTGCTCCCTCGCTCTTGGCCGACACCAGCATCGGAAGCACCGCAAGCGCGGCGGTGTCCTCACCGGCCACGATCTCCGCCGACGGCACGACCGTGCCGGCGGGGACGTCCGACGGCTCCTCAGCGGGCGGCTCTTCCAGGATGACGTGGGCGTTGGTGCCGGAGATGCCGAACGAGGACACCCCCGCCCGGCGCGGCCGATCCGCAACGCGCGGCCAGGGCTGAGGTTCGGTCAGCAGCTCCACCGCCCCGCCCGACCAGTCCACCTTCGATGAGGGCGCGTCCACGTGCAGCGTCTTGGGCAACAACCCGTGCCGCATCGCCAGGATCATCTTGATCACACCGGCCACCCCGGCCGCCGCCTGGGTATGCCCGAGATTGGACTTCACCGACCCCAGCCACAACGGCGAACGCCGACCCTGACCGTAGGCCGCCAGCAACGCCTGCGCCTCGATCGGATCACCCAACGCCGTCCCCGTACCATGCGCCTCCACCACATCCACATCACCGGGCACCAACCCGGCAGCCCCCAACGCTTGAGCGATCACCCGCTCCTGCGAAGGACCATTCGGCGCCGTCAACCCATTGGAAGCACCGTCCTGGTTCACCGCCGAGCCACGCAGCACCGCCAGCACCCGATGCCCACGACGGCGAGCGTCCGACAACCGCTCCACCACCAAAACCCCGACACCCTCACCCCAGCCCACCCCATCGGCCGCCTCGGCGAACGCCTTGCACCGGCCATCGGCGGCCAGACCCCGCTGCCGCGAGAACTCCACGAACGCCCCCGGAGTGGCCATCACCGTCACCCCACCGGCCAGCGCCAGATCACACTCCCCGCTACGCAGCGCCTGCGCCGCCAGGTGCAACGCCACCAACGAGGACGAGCAGGCGGTGTCCACGGAGAGCGCGGGGCCGCGCAGGCCAAGGGTGTAGGAGACGCGCCCGGAGACCGTGGCGCCACCGGCGCCGGCCGGCACGTAGTCGTGGTACATCACCCCGGCGAACACCCCGGCGCTGGTCTCCCGCAGCGACGTCGGGTCGATCCCGGCCCGCTCCAGCGCGTCCCAGGACACCTCCAGGAACTGCCGCTCCTGCGGATCCATCTCCGCCGCCTCACGCGGACTGATCCCGAAGAAGTCCGGGTCGAAGTCGGCGGCGCCGTGAAGGAAGGCGGCCTCCCTCGCGTACGAGGTCCCCTCGTGCCCGGGCTCCGGGTGGAACAGCGACCCGAGGTCCCAGCCCCGGTCGGCGGGGAACTCGCCCACCGCGTCCCCGCCCTCGGTCACCAGCCGCCAGAGGTCCTCCGGGGAGTCCACGCCGCCCGGGTACCGGCAGGCGAGGCCCACGATCGCGATGGGGTCGGCCTCGGTGGAGGGCGCCGTCCGGGCCGCGGGCGCCGGCTCGGGCTTCGCTCCGGACCGGTCCGCCAGGAAGGCCGCCAGCGCGGTCACCGTCGGGTGGTCGAAGACCAGCGTCGCCGGGAGCGCCACGCCGACCCGCCGGCCCAGCCGGTTCCGCAGTTCCACTCCGGACAGCGAGTCGAAGCCCAGCTCCTGGAAGGCCCGGTCCACCGGCACCGACTCGGCCGCGCCGTACCCCAGCACGCCGGCGGCCTCCGCGCGGACCACGCCCAGCAGCAGCTCCCGCCGCTCCGCCGGGGCCAGTCGGTCCAGCCGGTCGGTGAGCGAGCCCGGTCCGGCCGCGGCGGCACGGGCCGACCGGCGGCCGGCCAGCGCGCGCAGCACCGCGGGCGGCTCGGTGTCCCGGCCGCGCAGCGCGGCGAGATCCAGCCGGCAGGCCACAGGCGCGGGGTGCCCCGCGGCCAGCGCCGCGTCGAACAGGTCCAGCCCCTCCGCGGCGGTGAGCGGTCGCATTCCTGAGGCGGCCAGACGGGCGGTCTGACGGCCGTCCAGCCGGCCGGCCATGCCGCGTTCCGTCTCCCACGCCCCCCAGGCCACCGACATCGCCGGGAGCCCGGCGACGGCCCGCCGTACGGCGAGCGCGTCCAGCGCGGCGTTGGCCGCCGCGTAGTTGCCCTGTCCGGCGGCGTCCATCAGCCCGGTCGTCGAGGAGAACAGCACGAACGCCCGCAGGTCGCGGTCGCGGGTCAGCTCGTGCAGGTGCCATGCGCCGTCCACCTTGGGCCGCAGCACCGCCGTCACCCGCTCCTCGTCGAGCGCCGGGATGGTGCCGTCGGCCAGTACTCCGGCCGCGTGCACCACGGCGGCGAGGGGACGCTGGGGCGGGACCTGGTCCAGGAGCGCGGCGAGCGCGGCGCGGTCGGCCACGTCGCAGGCGGCCACCGTCACCTCGGCGCCCAGCCCGGTCAGCTCCTCGCGCAGCTCGGCCGCGCCAGGTGCGTCGAGGCCGCGGCGACCGGTCAGCAGCAGGTGCCGCACCCCGTGCTCGGTGACCAGGTGCCGGGCCAGCAGGGCGCCCAGGCCGCCGGTCCCTCCGGTGATCAGCGTGGTGCCCTCGGCCGGCCATGCCACACCGGCGTGATCCTCGGTTCGCGCGTCGGGGCGGCCGGCGTCCGGCGCCGCTCCGCCGGCGGGGTTCCCGGCGTCGAGGCGGGTCAGCCGGGGCACCCAGAGCCGGCCGGCGCGAACGGCGGCCTCGGGCTCTCCGGCGCGCGACGCGGCCGCGGCGGCCTCGTCGATCACAGCGCGGTCCGGGTCCAGCGCGGGGTCCAGGTCGACCAGGACGATCCGTCCCTGGCTCTCCTCCCTGGCGGCCCGGGCCAGCCCCCAGACCGCCGCCTGCGCCACGTCCGGCGCCGCGCCGCCGATCGCGACCGCGCCTCTGGTCGCGATCACAAGGGTGTCATCGGCGGAGGGCTCGGCGGCCAGCCAGCGCCGCACGCGCTCCAACGTGGCCACCACGCCGTGCCGTACCCGCTCCGGCGGGGATGCGGCCGAGGTGTCATCCCCGGCCGCGGTGTCATCAAGGGTGGCGATGTCATCCCAGGCGGCCACGCGCACCTCGGCCGCCGCGATGGCGTCCCGCGCGGCCGGCCCCTGCGCCGCGCCGTCGTCCGGCGCGGCGTCGTCCTGCGCGGCCAGCGGCCGCCACTCCACCGCGTAGAGCGGGCGGGTCGCCGCCCCGCCGCCGGCCGGGAGGCCGTCGGCGAGCGGGCGGGACTCGAGCGATGTCACCGTGGCCAGAGGCCGGCCCGTCGCGTCGGCCAGGTCCAGCCGTACCGCTCCCGCTCCGGCGGTGTCGTCGGGGCGCAGCCGTACCCGTGCCGCGGCGGCGCCGGTGGCGTGCAGCTCGACCCCGCGCCAGGCGAACGGAACCACCGGCCGCCCGTGCTCGTGCCCGGCCTCGTCGGCCGGTCGGCCCCCGGTCGTCTCCGCGTCCACTTCGGGCAGCAGGCCCACCCGCAGCGCGGCGTCCAGCAGCGCGGGGTGCGCGCCGTATCCGGTGGGATCCACGCCCTCCGGCAGCGCGATCTCGGCGTAGAACTCCTCGCCGCGTCGCCAGGCGGCGCGCAGCGCGCGGAACGCCGGGCCGTACTCATAGCCGCGCTCGGCCAGCCGGTCGTCGAACCCGTCGACGTCCACGGGTCGCGCGTCCGGGGGCGGCCACGCGGTGAGTCCGGCGCCGTCGGCCGTGGCGGGCGCCAGGGTGCCCTGGGCGTGCCGGACCCAGCCTTCTCCGGTCGTCGAGTGGATCTCCACGGCGCGGCGGCCCCGATCGTCCGGCGCCCCCACGGCGACCTGGACGGCCATGCCCCCCGCGTCGCCTTCCCCGGTCACCGCGGCGGGGATGACCAGCGGGGACGTAAGGACGAGCTCGTCGAGCCGACCGCAGTCCACCTCGTCGCCGGCGCGGATCGCCAGCTCCACGAAGCCGGTCCCGGGAAAGATCACGGTGCCGTTCATCGTGTGGTCGGCCAGCCAGGGCTGGGTACGCGGGGACAGCTGCCCGGTGAGGGTGACGGCGCCGTCCGGGTGGGTCACCGCGGCGGCGAGCAGCGGGTGCTCGACAGGCGCCTGGCCGGCCGCCGACACGTCCCCCGCCCGGTGCGCCTCCAGCCAGAACCGGCGCCGCTGGAACGGGTAGGTGGGCAGGCCGACGGGACGGGGCGGGGTCTCACGGTCGGCGAACCAGGCGGCCCAGTCCACGCTCACGCCACCGGCCCAGGCCGCGCCGAGTGCGGCGCCGAAGTGCGCCACCTCGTCGCGGTCGCGGCGCAGCAGCGGCACCACCGGGTCCGCGTGGCCGCCCTCGGCCAGAATCTCCTCGACCATGGGGGCGAGCTGGGCGTCCGGCCCCACCTCCAGGAAGCGGGTGACTCCGCGTCGCCGCATGACCTGGACACCGTCGGCGAACCGCACCGGCCGGCGCACGTGCTCGACCCAGTAGCCGGGCTCGGTGACCTCTTCGCCGGCCAGGTCACCCGACAGGTTGGACACCAGCGGCAGCTCCGGGCGACGCAGCGTCAGCCCGGCCACCACCTGCTCGAACTCGGCCAGCATCGGTTCCATCAACGGCGAATGGAACGCATGCGACACCCGCAACGGCCGGGTCCGGTGCCCGTTCTTGCGCGCCCACTCCACGACCTGATCCACCTGGTCGGCAGCGCCGGAGACCACCACCGAACCCGGCCCGTTGACCGCGGCCACGGCCACCTGGCCGTAATCGGCCAGCACCGGGACGATCTCCTGTTCGCCGCAGCCGATCGCCGCCATCGCACCGCCGGACGGCAACCCCTGCATCAACCGGCCACGAGCGGCCACCAACCGGCACGCGTCCGCCAAGTCCAGAACCCCGGCCACATGCGCCGCGGTGATCTCCCCCAGCGAATGCCCGGCCACATAGTCGGGCCGCACCCCGAACGATTCCAGCAGCCGGTACAACGCCGTCTCCACCGCGAACAGCCCGGCCTGGGCGAACACCGTCTGGTTCAGGGCGGCGGCCGTCTCGTCGGCCTGGGATGCGGGTGCCAGCACCTCACGCAGGCCGAGCTTGGGTGACCCGCCGGACACGCCGGCCAGCTCGGCCGCCAAAAGGTCGGCCGCCTCGTCGAAGGCCCGCGCGAAGACCCCGAAGCGCGCGTACAGGCCGCGGCCCATGCCGAGCCGTTGCGCGCCCTGTCCGGAGAACACCAGGCCCAGCCGCCCGGTACGGGCGGCCTCGACGGCCACATCCGGCGGCGGTTCACCCGCGGCCAGGCCGCGCAGCGCGGCGAGCAGGCCGTCCCGGTCGCCGGCCACCAGCGCGGCCCGATGCGCCAGCGCCGCCCGCCGGGTCAACGCCCACGCCACGTCCGCCATCTCGGCGTCGGCGCCCTCGGCGAGGAAACCGGCCAGCCGGTCGGCCTGCGCGCGCAACGCCGCCTCGGACTTGGCCGACACCACCACCGGCATCACCGGGGACTGCGCGGGAGGGGCGGCCGTGCGGTCAGGGGATGAGGACTCCGCCGGGACGGCCTCGTCCGGCGCCTCCTCCAGGATGATGTGGGCGTTGGTGCCGCTGACCCCGAACGCGGAGACACCGGCGCGGCGCGGGTGGCCGTCCCGCGTCCATGGCCGGGACTCGGTCAGCAGCTCCACGGCGCCGGCGGACCAGTCCACTTCCCCGCTCGGCGCATCCACGTGCAGCGTCTTCGGGAGCGTGCCGTGCCGCATCGCCAGCACCATCTTGATGACCCCGGCGGCGCCGGACGCCGCCTGGGCGTGGCCGATGTTCGACTTCACCGACCCCAGCCACAGCGGTGATCGGCGGTCCTGGCCATAGGAGGCCAACAGCGCCTGCGCCTCGATCGGATCGCCCAGCCCGGTCCCGGATCCGTGCCCCTCCACGACGTCGACGTCCGATCGCGACAGCCCCGCCGCGGCCAGCGCGGCGGCGATCACCCGCTCCTGGGACGGACCGTTCGGCGCGGTCAGGCCGCTGCTGGCGCCGTCCTGGTTCACGGCGGAACCGCGGATCACGGCCAGCACGGGGTGCCCGTGCCGCTGCGCGTCGGAGAGCCGTTCCAGCAGCAGCAGGCCGACCCCTTCTCCCCAGCCGACCCCGTCCGCGGCCGCGGCGAACGACTTGCAGCGGCCGTCCGGGGAGAGAACGCCCTGCCGGCCGGAGTCGACGAACAGCTCCGTGGTGGACAGCACGGTGGCGCCGCCGGCCAGCGCCAGCTCGCACTCGCCGCCGCGCAGCGCCTGCGCCGCCAGGTGCAGCGCCACCAGCGACGACGAACAGGCGGTGTCCACGGTGACCGCGGGCCCCTCGAAGCCGTACAGGTAGGAGATACGCCCGGACGCCACGCTGCGGTGGCTGCCGTGCGCGATGAATCCCTGCACGCCGCGGGGGATCCGGTCGCTACGCGAGCCGTAGTCGCCGTACATCACTCCGACGAACACCCCGGTACGGCTGCCGCGCAGCGCCGTCGGGTCGATCCCCGCGCGCTCCACCGCCTCCCAGGTGGTCTCCAGCAGCAGCCGCTGCTGCGGGTCCATGGCGGTGGCCTCGTTGGGGCCGATGCCGAAGAACTCCGGCTCGAAGTCGGCCACATCGCGCAGGAAGCCGCCCTCGCGGGCATAGGTCTTGCCTGGTTTGCCGCGCTCCGGGTCGTAGATCGCCTCGATGTCCCAGCCGCGGTCGGCGGGCATGGGCGTGACCGCGTCCACCTCGTCGGTGACCAACCGCCACAGGTCCTCGGGTGCGGTCACCCCTCCGGGGTACCGGCAGGCCATGCCGACGATCGCGATCGGCGCCCCGCCGTCCGGGCCGACGCCCAGCTCGCGCAGGCGATCCTCGGCGACGCGCAACCGCCGCCGGGATTCCCGCAGATCCGCCGTCGCTCTTTTCAGGTAATTGACAAGCTTCTCTTCGTTGTCCATTACCAACCTAGGATTAATAGGAGCGTTGAGCTCGCCAGGCTTGATGGTTCAGGAATAGTAGAAGCGTTCGCTCGCCGGGCTTGATGGTTCCCACCCATTCGGCGCCGCCACCAAACTACGAAACGTTCGGAGTCCGACTAACCCCTAGCGCCCCCTAAGACCAATTGTTGTCGGCCCGTATCAGTTCGCCGGCGCGCGCGGTGAGCGCCTTTCTGTCCACCTTGCGGTTGGCGTTGAGGGGAAGTTCGTCGAGGTGGTGATATCGCTTGGGCACCATGCCGTGCGGCAGCGTGCGGCGCAGCCGGTTGGCCAGCTCGACCGGTGGACGCGCCTCGCCGGTGTAGAACACCACGAGCTCCATGCCGGCCGCGCCGTCGACCCCTACCGCGGCCGCCTCGGCCACCCCGTCGCCGGCGGCCAGCAGCGCGTGCTCGATCTCCGCCAGTTCCACCCGCCAGCCCTGCACCTGCACCTGGGCGTCCCGCCGGCCCAGGTAGCACAGCTCGTCCCCGGGGAGCCGCCGCACCCGGTCGCCGGTGCGGTACCAGGTGTGCCCCTCGTGCTCCAGGAAGCGGCCCGCGCCGTCCTGCGGATCCAGGTACCCGGGGGTGAGCTGCGGCCCGGTGACGCACAGCTCCCCCTCCGCCTCCTCGGTCGGCCGGCCGTCCTCGGTGGCGAGCAGGATCCGGTGTCCGGGGTGCACGGCGCCGATCGGCACGACGCCGTTGGCCGCGACCTTCGCGGAGCGTTCCGGCGACCAGCGGTGACCCGTGATGGTCACGGTCAGCTCGGTCGGCCCGTACAGGTTCTCCACCGTGGAGAACGGCGCCGCGCGGGTCCAGTCCTCGACGTCCTGGCAGCGCAGCGCCTCTCCGGCGAAGAAGCTCCACCGCAGGCCCGGCAGCGTGTCCGGCCGCAGGGCGCCGAGCCGGCGGGCCAGGCTGATGCCGCTGGGCGTGGAGAACCACACGGTCACCCGGTGACGCTCCAGGAAGGCGGGCAGGTCGGCGTGGCCGCGCGGGGGCACCGGCACCGCCGCGGCCCCCGCGCCCCAGGCGCAGAACAGGTCGAAGATGGCGCAGTCGAAGGTCAGGTCGAAGGTCTGCGAGAAGGCGTCGTCGGGGCCGAAGTCGTAGCGTCCGTCCAGCACGCCGAAGTAGTGGTGCAGGTTGCCGTGGGTGAGCACCACGCCCTTGGGCCGGCCGGTCGAGCCGGAGGTGAACAGGATGTAGGCGCGAGCCTCGGGCGGCACCGCGCGCGGTTCGGCCGGCGCGTGCGCGGCCGCCACGGGAATCCCCCCTTCGCCGCCCCCCTGGGGCAGCAACGCGGCCCCGCGGTAACCGCGTTCCCGCAGCTCGGGCAGCAGGCCGGCCCCGCGCGCATCGGCGATCACGGCGGTGACGCCGGCCGCCGCGGCCATGCGCGCCGTCCGGTCGGGCGGGAAGCCGACGTGCAGCGGCACCACCGTCGCCCCGGCGTACAGCGCCGCGAGCACCCCGGCGTAGGCCGTGGTCCCCTTCTCGGCGAGTACCCCTATCGGGCCCGTGACGCCGCTGTGGAGCAGTGACCCGGCCCAGGTGAGGGCGAGCTCGTGCAACTCCTCGAAGGTGACCGTGCGGTCGCCGAGGCGAAGCGCCGCACCGCGCGGCGCGGCGGCCAGTCCGCTTAGAAATCGCCCGTGGAGGTTCCGGTGAATATCTCCGCCCATTTCTTTCCCCCAGCGCGAGTTATTGAGGCATAATTAAAGCCATGTGGGACAAACAGTTTGAGGCGCTGCTGCGGCCCCGCCTTCCCTTGCTGTCTTCCGGCGATGTGCTCACCGCGGACACCGACCTCCGGGAATTCGGTTTGGATTCCATGGGCGCGGTGGAACTGTTGAGCGCACTGGAAGCCGACTACGCCGTACAGTTCGACGAGGAGGCGCTCGTCCTGGACACCTTCACCACTCCGGGGGCCTTGTGGGCGGCGCTCAGCGCGGCCCGTCCGACCCTCTGAGGCCGCCGGGTCACCCCGCCGCCGAGCCACGCTCCGCACCGGCTTCTCCGCCGCGCGACGAGCGGGGCTCGGCATCGCGAGCCCCTGCGGCGAGGAGCGGCCGCTTCGGCCCGACCGGCACCACCTCGAAATTACGTGTGGTGGCCGGCACCCGGCCGAACAGGGCGTCCGGCCCGGCCACGCAGACCGTGCGCACTCCCTGGGCGCGCAACGCCTCGACCGTCCCCGGCCAGTGCATCTGCCGGACGAAGCCGTCCAGGAGCAGGTTCCGCACCTGCTGCCCGGTGGTCAGCAACGACCCGTCGTGGTCGGAGATCACCGGCAGCCGCGGCTCGGCGAACTCCAGCTCGTCGAGAACCTCCTTCTCCGCGCGTTCCCGTAGCCGGGCGAAGGACGGGGAGTGCATCGGCGGCCGCATCGTGTACAGCGACAGCCCGCCGGCGGCGCGGATCGCCTTCTCCAGCTTCGGCAGATCGTCCGCCGAGAGCGTGACCATGAAGAAGTCCCTGTCCACGCGGCAGGCCACGTCCGCGACGCGGCCCCGCGCGGTCAGCTCGCCCAGCAGTTCCTCGGCCACCGCTGGATCCACCCGGACGAACGAGTGGGTGACCAGGCTCCGGTGTTCCCGGCTGAAGTAGTCCGCCACGCACCGGGCCAGCCGGGCGGTCACCCACACCGCGTCGGCGAAGCCCAGCGAGCCCACATAGGCGGCGGCCACCTTGCCCCCGAAGCTCGGCCCGGTGCACAGCCCCGGGCGGGCGGGCAGCGCCTCACGCTCAGCCCACTCGGCCAGAGCCAGGCAGGTGACCAGGAAGGCCACCTGGGCGTACTCGGAGTAGTCGCCGTCCGCGCGGCGGAACCGGTCCAGCACCGGGTAACCGAGCGCCTCGTCGGCCTCGGCGAACAGCCGCCACGCCAGCGGCACCTCGGTGGCGAGCCGCTGGATGTCGGCGTATCCGGTCGGCCCCATTCCTGGAAAGACCATCGCGATCTCGTGGCTCAATGCGTTATCCACCAGGGCACGCTAACCGCGGCCGCCCGGACAGACCCACCCCTAGTACCCCTCATCGTGATCCGACCGGCCCCACCATCCGCGCTCATCCCGGCGATCGTGTGCTCCAATGCGCCGGCGCTCACTCATGGCCGTCGTGCCTGCGCTGGACGTAGTGGAGCGCGTCCAGCAGTTCGGCCGAGCCCACCGGGCGGGAGCGGCGCCGCGCCACCAGCCCATCCAGCGGCAGCGCGCCGACGTCCGCCCAGCGCAGCGCCCCGTCGCCGTCGATGTGGCTGCGCGCCGCGCCCCGGTTGTCCGGGTGCACGCAGTAGGGGATGTCCAGGTAACCCAGCTTGAACGCGCGCAACAGCGCCCGGCCCACGTCCGGGTGCAGCTCCAGCGTGGCCTCGACCAGCCGCCGCGCCTCGGCGTACACCTGCGAGTCGGTACGGCTCGGCGGCGGCACGGCCGGCCGCGCGGCGCGCGCCACCGTGCCGGCCAGCTCCAGCGCGGCCACGTTCTCCTCGATCGTGGGGATGCGCTGGGACTCCGCCTCGGTCTTGACGATGAGCCGCTCCGCTCCGGTGCGCACGGCCAGCTCGGCGGCGGCGGTCAGCAGCGACGCGGCGCCACGCGGAGTCTCGGGGTAGACCCCCATGTACGCGTAGACGACCACGTGCCGGCGCACGCCGGCGAGGAACTCCTCGGCCAGCGCGCGCAACGCGAGCACCGCCTCGATGTCCTGCTCCAGGCTGGTCTGCTGGGCGTAGCTCAGCGAGATGTCACGCAGACCGTGGGCCTGGAAGAACAGCCCCTCCAGGACGCTGATCGCGACGAGCTGGCCGGGCGGGCAGAGCTGGCCCAGCAGGCAGCCGCCGAAGGTCTCCAGGTGCGGTTCCCGCCCCGCCGCCCGCCCACGGGTGGCCAGCAGCTCGCAGCCGCGGGCCCAGTGGTCGACCGCCTGGTTCAGCGGGATCCGGCTGTAGGGCAGGCAGTAGGAGACCGGGCCGCCCTCGGTGGCGTCCAGGCCGACGTCCAGCAACGCCTCGAAGATCCTCCCGGGGTTGGCCGAACCGTGCCGCACCTGCACCGGGAAGGTGGTGTCCCGCACCCCGCGCAGCAACTCCTGGTTGGTCGCGAGGCCATGGCTGACCAGGGGGTACCCGTTGAGCGCGGCGCCGGAGACCAGCGCCGCGGCCGCCGAGTGCAAGTCGCCCACCCGGGTGTAGCTGTCCACGGTGATCGTCCCGGCGGTGGCCGCCCGGGCGCGTTTCGTGGCGAGCAGCCCGGCGCGCATGGTCGCCACGTCGCCGAACCCCATCCGGGGCTGCACCACCAGCTCGCCGCTCGCGGCGGTGTCGGCCACGAAATCGCCGAATCCCGCGGCCATCGCGCGCTCAGCCGAACTGGAGCGGCGCCCGCGCCGCAGCGTCGTCCGCCGACCAGGCCACCGCGGCGGCCAGCGTCCTGAACTCATCGAGGTCCTCCGGACCGCGATCGAAGACCCGGTCACACCCGGCCGCGGCGAGCTCGCCGGCGAGGCCTTCCTCCCGCCGCCCGGTCACCCCGAGGCGGCCGCCGATCACGATCGGGACGTCGGCCAGCTCCGGCCGGGCGCGCAGCTTGGGCACGACCCGCAGGCCCTCCCGGTACCCGTGCCCGTTGACGGTGCTGATCACCACGAGGTCGGGGCGCTGGTCCACGCACTCGGTGACCAGCAGATCGTCCGGGACGCACGGGCCGAGGTTCACCACCTCCAGCCCCTCCTCCTCGCAGACCAGCTGCAGGTAGACCAGGTTCCAGGTGTGGGAGTCGGATGCAACTCCGGTCACCAGGGCGCGCGGGCGGCCCTTGCGCGGGCTCGGGTTCGGGTCGGGCAGTGTACGGGTCACGTCAACTCCCTGTCGCGGCGTCGCTTGCGCGGGTCCCCGGATGGGTCCCGTCAACAGTGGCGAGGTAGGCCAGCAGCACTTCCCGGAACCGGTCGGGTTCCTCCAGGTGCGGGAGGTGGCTGGAGTTCTCGAGGATCTCCCAGCGGGAGTCCGGGATGAGGTCGTCGAACGGGCGGACGCACTCCGGGGTCGCCTCATCGTGCCGCCCCGAGATGACCAGGGTCGGCACCTCGATGGACGGCAGCAGGTCCTCGACCGACCAGTCGCGCAGCGTGCCGACGACGTGGAACTCGGTCGGCCCGTTCATCGTGTAGTAGACGGTCGGGTTG
This sequence comes from Sphaerisporangium sp. NPDC004334, assembly GCF_053602655.1. Classification (NCBI taxonomy): domain Bacteria; kingdom Bacillati; phylum Actinomycetota; class Actinomycetes; order Streptosporangiales; family Streptosporangiaceae; genus Sphaerisporangium; species Sphaerisporangium sp. NPDC004334. Next base: position 367,282 of record NZ_JBSGDZ010000005.1, on the reverse strand, counting down.
TTGTGCATCTCCATGAAGGACGCCCGGTAGTCCGGCGGCCACGGGTTCACCAGGCACACGTACCGGTCGAAGAAGACGCGCATGGCATCGAAGTACGCACGGCTGTCGGTGGTGCCCGCGGCCTCGTGCCGGGCCAGCGTCTCCTGCACCTCGCGCGGGAGCGTGGCGCGCAGCCGTACCATCTCCGCCCGCCAGGTGGGCATCGAGGCCGGCGAGTTCGCGATGACCAGCCCGCGCAGGCCGCGCGGGCGGGTCGCGGCGTGCGTGGCTCCCAGCATGCCGCCCCAGGAGTGGCCGAAGAGCAGGTAGCCGTCGGCCACGCCGAGCCGCTCGAGCAGGTTGTCCAGCTCGTCGAGGAACAGCCGCACGGTCCAGAAGTCCGCGCCCTTGTCCGGCAGGTGCGTGGAGCCGCCGTTGCCCAGCTGGTCGTAGTGGATCACCGGCCGGCCGGCGTCGCTGAGCGCGCACAGCAGCAGCAGGTAGTCGTGCGTGCTGCCGGGCCCGCCGTGCAGCACCACCAGCGGCACGCGCCCGCCGGACAGGTCACCGCTCACCCGGTACCAGGTGCGGTACTCCCCGAACGGCACGGTGCCCTTCGCCGTCGGCCGTCGGCTCATCTGCCCCAACCCGGTCACCGCAGGGCGCGCTCGGCCACGCCGAGGTCCCGTATCGCACCGGCGTCATCGCCCGACTCGCCCGCGCGATCCGTCGCGACCAGGCGTTCCAGCCGGGGGACGAGCTCCGCCGGGGTGGGCTCGGTGAGCATCTCCCGGCGCAGCCGGTCGGCGGCGGCCCGCGGGCCGGGCTCGTGCACCAGCGCCGCCACCGCGTCCCGGAAGCCGCGTGCGTCGAGCTTCGGCGGCGGGATGTAGGCCCCGGCGCCGTAGTCGGCCAGCCGCTTGGCCTTCACCGGGGTGTCCCAGGTGTTCGCGATCATCAGCTGGGGCACCCCGTTGAGCAGCGCGGCGCTCAACGTGCCGGCCCCGCCGTGGTGCACCACCGCCGCGCAGGTCGGCATCAGCAGGTTCATCGGCACGAAGTCGACGATGCGCACGTTGTCCGGCACCTGTCCGAGGCGGGCGCGCTGCTCGGCGTCGAGCGTGGCCACCACCTCCACGTCCAGCTCGGCCGCCGCCCTCACCAGCTCGGCGGGGCCGAGCGTCCAGTCGTGCAGGAAGTCGCCGCCGGTCCCGCCCAGGGTGAAGCAGACGCGGGGGCGGCGGGGAGGCTCGGCCAGCCAGTCCGGCATCACGGAGCGGCCGTTGTACGGCAGCGTCCGCATGCCCACCACCGGTACCCCGACCGGCAGCCGCAGGCTCTGCGGCATCGTGGTGTCGATCGTGAGCCGCCCCGTGGTCACCTCCTCGGTGAACGGGCGGCCGTACCGCGCCAGGGTCAGCGTCAGCCACTCGCCCACCGGGTCCTCCCAGTGCGCCCGCGGCTGCCGGGCACGCAGGTCAAGGAAGGTGCGGCGAGCGCTGCCCAGCACGTCGAGGCCCCACAGCGCCCGGGCGTGCACCGCCCCGCTCGCCTCCGCGGCGACCGCGCCGGCCAGCGTGAACGGCTCCCAGACCACCAGGTCCGGGCGCCATCGCCGGGCGAAGTCGACCAGCTCGTCCACCATCGCGGTGTTGTTGATGGCGGCCAGCAGCAGCGGCGCGATCACCATGTCGAAGTCCAGAGCCTGTTCCCAGGTGACCGGCTCGTCGCGGTCCTCGTGCACCTGGGGCGGGCCCATCGCCGCGGCCGGCCGCTCCCGCACCTCCTCCAGCTCCGGATCGGTGCCGACGGGGACCGCGGTCAGCCCCGAGGCGGTGATCGCGTCGGTCAGCGAGGGCTGGCTGGCCACCCGGACCTCGTGTCCGGCGGCGGCCAGCGCCCAGCCGAGCGGCACCAGGCAGTTGTAGTGCGAGGCGAGGGCGAACGAGGTCAGCAGGACACGCATCAGGTCTCTCCAAGCCCGAGCACGGGCAGCTCGACGGGGCCGCGCACCACGGGGGCGCGACGCCGGTACACCGGCGCGCCGGACGGCCGCAGGTTCGGCCGCGCCTCGGCGAGAATCCGCAGCGCCACCTCGGCCTGCGCACGCACCAACGGGGCGACCGGGAGGTGGTGGAGCCCGCCGGCGAAGGCGAGCGGCTCCGGCTCGGCCTGGCGATCAAGACGGTAGTCGTCCGGCTCCGGGTGCCGGGCCCCGTCCCGGCCCGCGGCCGCGGTGATCATCACCAGGTGGCTGCCCGCCGCCAGATCCGTCCCGGCCGGTGCGACGGGGGCCGCGGCCACCCGGATCTCCACCTGCACCGGCGGGTCGTACCGCAGCGTCTCCGCCACGGCCGCCGGGGCCAGGTTCGGATCCCGGCACAGTGCCTGCCACCACCCGGGCTCGGCCAGCAGCGCGTGGACCGCGTTGCCCACCAGGTGCGCGGTGGCCGGGGCGGCGGCGGTGGACAGCAGCACCCGCACGGCCCGGTCGGCCGTGTCCGTCCCGTCAGGAGCCCCGGGTGCCCCGCCGAACAGCTCGTCGAGTCCGGCCACGGCCTTCTCTGTCCGGCGGACCAGGGCCAGCGGCTGGGCGGCGAGCAGGGTGTCCGGCAGCACCGCGGCGCCCGCGCAGCACTCCGCGTACCGTGGCAGCGCGGCGGCGGGAACCCCGAGCAACGCGCCGGTGGCGGCGGTCGCCACCGGCCAGGCGTAGTCGGCCATGAGATCGCCGCCGGTGACCCGGTCGAGGCGGGCCAGGCACTCCCGCTCGACGGTCTTGCGATGGGCGGCCAGCGCCTCCGGGTCGACCAGAGGCTCCCAGTGGGCGCGCAGCCGCAGGTGCTCGTCTGCCTCGGCGCCCGGCGTGCCGTACCCGTAGAAGGGCAGCGGCTGCTCGGCGGCCGGCGAGCCGTCCGGGCCCGACATCCGCCACCGCGGGTCCGCCAGGACCTCGGTGATCACCTCCGGGTCCGCGGTCACCCAGCTTCCGGTCCCGCTGTGGTAGATCGGGCCGCGCTCACGGATCGCGGCGTAGAGAGGGTAGGGATCGTCGGCGCCGCGCAGGACCATGGCGTAAGGGTCGCCCAGGCTGCCCAGCACGCGCTGCATGGCGCGGGCGTTGAGCAAGCGCAGTCCCAACTCGTAATCGGCTGCCGGGTTGGCGCCTTCGGGCATGGTGCCTCCACCTAGCCGGCGATCGGATCGACGCTCGCCACGGTAGAGGCGGACGTTCCCCCTAGATCAACCTGGCTCAACCCCTAATGGGCCTCTCCCCGGCCCGATGAACCACGTGTGGAAAGGGGCCGGGGCGGCCGGCGGAGAAGCCCGCGCACCTGCACCTGAGCGCCCCTCACCCGCCTCAGTGCGCCTCAGGCACCCCGGGCACGCCCGGCACCCCCGGCACCTCTGGCTCCGCGGGCTCCGCGGGCTCCGCGGGCTTGACGCCGGCGCGGCGCAGCGCGAACAGCGCGATGACGGCCAGCGCCATCATGAGCGCCGCGGACACGTAGAGCGGCACCTGCATGCCCAGGGTGAACGCGGCCCGAGCCGCCGCGGCGAGCCGGGCGCCCAGTTCGCCGGGCAGGTCGGCGGCGATCGCGAGCGCCGCCGAAAGGGTCTCGGACGCCGCCGCGCTCTGCGCTTGCGGCACCCCCTGCGGCATCGTGTCCAGCAGGGTCCGGCTGTAGACGACGGTACTGACCAGACCCATGAGCGCGATGCCCATCGCGGTCCCGAGCTCCAGACCGGTCTCCGACAGCGCGGAGGCACGCGCGGACCGCTCCGGCGGCACGCTGCCGAGCACGATGTCCACCGCCACCGTGGCCACGATCCCGGTGCCCGCGCCCACCAGGATCATCCCCGGCACCAGCACCGCCAGCCCGGAGTCCACCCGGATTTGCGACATGACCAGCAGGCCGACGGCCATGAGAAGGGGGCCGGCGGCGAAGATCGGACCGGGCCGGACCCGCTGCGCGAGGGAGCCGGCGACCACCGCGGCGACGATCACCCCGGCCCCGGCGGGCATCTGCCACAGCGCCGCGGGCAGCGGGCTCAGCATCAGCACCTGCTGCAAGTACGGTGAGGCGAGATAGGTGCCGCCGGTGAGAGCGAACATGACCAGCGCGTAGCCGCCCACCGCGGTCGCGAAGACCGGCCGCCGGAAGAGGCTGATATCGATCAGCGGCTCGGCCAGCCGGCGCTGCTGGCGCACGAACGCCAGGCCGAAGCCGGCGCCCGCGATGAGTGCGACGACCGACCAGATCGACGGTCCCTCCAGGGTCAGTTGCTTCAGTCCGTAGATCAGTGGCAGCACCGCGGCCAGCGACAACAGCGCACCGAGCAGGTCGAAGCGGCCCTTGCGGGGGTCCTGGGACTCCGGCAGCAGCATCCGCCCGGCGACCAGCAGCAGCAGCATGAACGGCACGTTGATCAGGAAGACCGAGCCCCACCAGAAGTGCTCCAGCAGGAAACCGCCCAGCGGCGGCCCCAGCACCACGCCTCCCGACGAGCCGGCGGTCCAGACGCCCACCGCCATCTTCCGTTGCCCGGGATCCTGGAACAGCGTGCGGATGAGCGCCAGCGTGGACGGCATGAGCGTGGCGGCGCCGATGCCCAGAAGCACCCGCGCGGCGATCAGCAGTTCGGGCGAGGTGGCGTACGCCGCGGCGGCCGAGCCGACGCCGAAGACCACCGCGCCGCCCAGGAGCACCCGCCGCCGGCCGATGCGGTCGCCCAATGCGCCCATCGGCATCAGCAGCCCAGCCAGCACGAACGTGTAGATGTCCATGATCCACAGCAGTTCGGCGCCGCCGGGCCGGAGCGCTTCGGTGATCCAGGGGACGGCGAGGAACAGGATGGTGATCGAGTTGGACAGCAAGATCACAGGAAGAGTGAGGACAGCGAGGCCGAGCCACTCGCGAGGTCCCGCGGTGGGGGGGGTCATCTGCGCCATGCCCGGAATTATACAAGCGTCTAGGACGGACGTATGGATAGATGCTAGGATCGCCGTCATGGGACATCGAGAGCAGCTCCTTGAGGGCGCGAAGCGGTGCATCGTGGAGCGTGGTTACGCGCACACCACCGCCCGGCACATCAGCGCCGCCTCAGGGGCCAACCTCGCCTCCATCGGCTACCACTTCGGCTCCAAGGAGGCGCTGCTCCGCGAGGCCCTCATCGAGATGACCCAAGAGTGGACCGACCTGTGGCAGATCACCGTGTCCACCGACGCGGCCGACCCTTTGGAGAGCTTCGAGAAGACCTGGATACAGATCGTCGACAGCTTCAAGGAGAACCGTCCGCTGCTGGCCGCCAGCTTCGAGGCGCTCACGTGCGCCGAGCACGCGCCGGACCTGCGAGAGAAGCTCGGCCTCGCGCTCGCGTCGGCCGCCGCCCCGGAGGGACTGGCCAAGCTGCTCGGCACGGACGTGTCGCTCGACGACGAGTCCGCACGCGCGGTGGGCCGGCTCTACCTCACCCTGCTCCAAGGGCTGATGGCGCAATGGCTGATCAGCCCTGATCTGGTGTCCGTGACCGACCTGACCGACGGGCTGCGCGTGCTTCTCCGCCAGCCCCCGATCCATCGGCGCGGGAGTCATCCGCGCCCGGTACGCGAGGCACTCGGCACCGCATCTTCGGCGAACAACAGTTGAGCTGATTCGGGGGACTTCTGTGTTCCACAAGCCACTATCGTCCGTCACCGCGCCGTTCACCCTCGTCGACAACTCGGATATCCCGGACCACTGGACCGGCCGCGACCTGCTGACCTCGGTCATCCTCTGGAACGGGCTGGATCCGGTGCTGGCCGCGCAGCGCGCGGAAGAACTGCTCGGCCCCTGGGACCTGGCCGAGGCGGAGATCACTCCGGTGCGTGACTACTCCCCGGCCATGGTCAGAAAGATCACCCTGCTGGTCACCCTTCTGCCGGAACTGCGGCCGCTGGCGTTCGACACGCTGCTGAGCGACGCCGGCCACCCCTCGAGGTACTGGATGAGCGCCTGATCAGCGCTCCGTTCCCCGTGTCGTCCGCCTCGGCCGGCACGCGCCGCGACGCGTCACACGGGATACGTCTGTTTCGACGCGTCCCGTACGCCCAGCGACAGCTCGGTCGGCAGGTCCGCGCGCCGCTTCACGTTGAGCTTGCGATACACCCGGGTGAGGTGCTGCTCCACCGTGCTGACCGTGATGAACAGGCGATCGCTGATCTCCCTGTTGGTGTAGCCGTACGCGGCCAGCGCGGCGACGCGCCGCTCGGCGTCGCTGAGCGCCGCCGCCTCTCCCAGGTCTTCGCCGCTGTCCTCCTCGCGCGGCTGCATCCGCGCGGACAGCGGGCCGGCCTCGCACGCCTTGGCGATCTGCTTGGCCCGCCGGGCCATCAACCGCGCCCGGGTGATGTCGCCGAGCTCCTGGTAGGCGTCGCTGAGATCCGCGTACGCCCAGCCGAGCTCCAGCAGGTCGCCGGACCGTTGCAGCAGCGACATCGCCTCCTGCAGCCTCGCCGGCCGCTGCCGCAGCTCGGTGACCGACGCCAGCAGCCGCAACGCCCGTCCGTGCACCCGCGGGTGGGTGCCGCCGGGTATGGACAACTGCTCGGTGATCTTCTGCCGCGCCTCCTCGACCGCGCCTATCTGCAGGTACGTCCGGGCGATCGCGCAACGCCAGTCCACGAGCGCGGGAATGTCGAGATCCCACTCACGCAGTAGCTCACCGCACTCGTGGAAGTCGCTCAACGCCGCCCGCGTGCGATTCGTGGCGAGGTAGTAGTCCCCTCTGGCCTGCAGGTAGAGCGGCCACAGCGTGGTCCGCGGCAGATCGCCGGGAACCCCCTGCTTGATGATCTCCGCCGCCTCGTCCGGATCTCCCATGGCGACGGTGGCCCGCAGCAGCACCATCAGCGGCAACCCGAGGATCACCCCCCAGCCCGTCCGCGACATCCCGCTCAAAGCCTGCCGCGCGTACCGCCGGGCCTCACCCAGCTCACCGTGCTGCACGGCCAGCCACGACCGGATCCCGGCGATGGCGGCCGTCCATCGCGGGAACCCGCGCGCCGCCCCCTCGGCGCCGAGCGACTCGCACCACCGCACCGCCTCCTGGTAACGCCCCGTGTGGGCCAGGGTGAACAGCGCGCCGAAGACCGCCTCCAGCTCCTCCTCGGCCAGGTTGCAGCTTTCCAGCAACTCCTGGGCGGCGCCGACGATGTCCTCCTCGACCTTGCCCAGCAGCAGGTTGCTCAGCGAGAATTCCCGGCCGTCCGCGCCGTCCTCCCTCGTCGGCCCGTCCGCCTCGCCCCCGGCGAAGATGGTGGGGAAGATCAACCGCACCCACTCCCGGGTGAAAGAGAGCCGGGAGTGCCCCCGGGACGGGGTGCCGTACGAGGGCGCCGTCCAGTCGTAGACGCCGGCCGCGCGGCGGGTCCGGCCGTGCCACAGCAGATACCTGCTGAGGGCGCGCACGTCCGCGGCGGCGAGCTGCCCGCGCCCGAACGCGTCCTCCAGCGGGGCCAGGAAGCGCAGCGCCGCGGCGGGCCGATGGCACCAGTTCACCCGGGCCAGCTCGGTCAGCATCGCGGCCCTCGTCGCCTCGTCGTCACAGATGAGCCGGGCCAGCTCCAGACAACTGATCGCCCGGTCCTGGTCGTCATGCACGAGCGCCGCCTGGGCGGCCTCGCGCAGCACCGCCACCATCCACGGCTCCCCTTCGGCCGGAGTGGCCGGACTGGAGGCCAGCAGGTGGTCGGCGATGTCCCCCGGCTCGGCGCCGAGCTGGTACATGATCCGCGCCGCCCGCATGTGCATGACGGACTGCCGGTCCGGGCTCAGATCCCGGAGGATGGCCTTGCGCATCGTCGGATGCCGGAACTGGCATCCCCGCAGCAGCCCCGCCCCGTCCAGCGCCTCCAGCGCGGGGAGCACATAGGCGGGCTTCACGCCGAGCAGTTGCGACACCGAACCGGTACTGGCCGAGCGCCCGAGCAGGGCGACGCCGCGGGCCGCGTCCAGGATCCGCGGATCCCATCGGTGCAGGCAGGACAGGACCGCTTGGTTCAGATGGCGGCCGACGCCCGGCTGGGAGCCCTCCGGCGACCAGCCGGCCTGCGTCACGTCCCAGTAGTCCTGCACCATGGCGTGCAGGAGGAGGGGGTTGCCACCGCTCAGCCGGTGGTACTCGGGGGCCAGCCGGGCGGCGGGCTCGGTGCCCAGCGTGTCCCGGAGGAGTTCCTCCACCCCCATCGGCGACAACCCGGCGATTCGCGCTTGTACGCAATTGGGTTGCCGGGTGAGCTCGGCGCTGAACAGGGAGTCCGCCGAGCGGCGCTGCGACAGCGAGGTCACGGCCACCAGCAGCGGAGCGTTCGCCATGCGCCGCTGGATGTAGAGCAGGGCCTGCAGGCTCGGGCCGTCCGCGTTGTGCACGTCGTCCACGGACAACAGGATCGGCTGTCGTTTGGCGAGCACCGCGAGGACCCCGCACAGCCGCGCCGCGACATGCGTGAGATTCTGCCCGAGCGCCACCGGGTGGGGTACCCCGGTGATCCCGGTGATCAGTTCCGGGACGAGCGTCTGCTCCACCTCGTCGGCGAGCTCCTGAGGCAGCTCGGCGGAGCGGAACAACTGTCCGAGAGTCCCCAAGGGGAACATTCGTTCCGCCCGCGATCCGGCGCTCTTCATCAGGAGGAACCCGGCCGCGCCGGCCTCGTTGGCGCAGGCCTGCAGTAACGCACTCTTACCCGTGGCGCCGGAACCGGTTATCAACATGGCTCCGCCGGTCCCGCCCAACGCCTTGCCTACAAGGCTGCGGAAGTTCGCCAGCGCCTCTGCACGTTCGATGAGCTGCATGGCCCATGCCTCCAGCCGGCCACCCTAGGCGTCGTCTCGATCAGTTACTTTCTCTTTCCAGCGGATCTCAGCGGTCCCCTCGGCGTCCTTCGTCCGAGAGAAGGGTCTGCGGGGCAGGGTGACACGCGGGCGGCGCGAAAGTATTCGGCCGCCCCGGTTCCGACGTCGGCCGCCCCGGTTCCGACGTCGTGCGCCCCGGTTCCGACGTCGGGCGCCCCGGTTCACACATCGGGACGCTTGTGCGCGGCATGGCCGTCGCGGAGGATGCATGGCGGGCCGTCGCGGGTCTTCCGCCGTTCCGGCGGCGACTCCGACCGGCCGCCGCGAGCTTGGTCTCGGCTATGAGGCATGTCGCCGACGCCACGGTCCCCTCGTCGGCGCACCGCCCCCACCCGGTTATGTCACGACGGTGTGGGGCAAACCTCGATCCCCGCCGACACGATCCGCCCGTGCCTCGCCGAGGGTGCGACACATTGCGCGCCCAGGTCATACGCCCCGATTCCTTGCCGTCTCTTCCCCGCACGTGCGTGCCCCCGCAATCCTCATCCTCACAGCATGTCATGCTGAAGGAAAGGCATAGAGTGCGATATTCCCCGGAGTATCACAGATCCACTGTCAGCCACCCTGTCAGGAATCAGTCAGATAACATGATGCCGTCTGTCAGGGCGGAGTCAGCAGCGGCGGATGATCCTCGGGGCGGCGGGGGACTCGTGACTATACGTATTGATGACATCGCCAATTGTCGACGAACCGGACAACATGACGGCAGTATATGTTGATAGATCACTTCGCGACCCCTAACGGCCCCCCTATTTCCACGGCCCCGGCATGTTGCAAATATGTCTCATAGCGGGCGATTTGCGTTCAGAGGTGGAACAGGGTGGGCAAGCGGCGAGGGTCGTTGCGGCAGTGCCGTCGGGCGTGGGCCATGTCGAGGCGCCGAACGTGGCGGAGAGCGCCGATCGCCAGGTCTCCGCAGGTGGGTTCTCCTGCGGCGACCGGCCGGTCCGGGCCTGACCGGTGTCCTCGCGAAAGGTGACATCGCGGAGGGGGTTCAACCCTGGAGGTGTGGACACCGGCCGCCATGCGGGCGAGCAGCACCGTAGCGGGTCCCCGGTGACCGGTCGCGGAGCCGTCACGGTGCACGGCGTCCGGAAAGCCGCCGGCGGTCCTGCGGTCGGCCGGGCTCCCGCCGAGAGCCGGGGAGAGCGGGCCGAAGAAGTCTGCGGGTGCATCGAGAAGCCGCTCTCTGTTCGCACCTTTTACCGCATATAAGGATAAATCACCCACGCACGCCCTCGATGGTCGCGGAACGAGGTGAGCTCGCTGTTCGCTACACCCGAAGGCGCTCGGCGCACCTTCCCGGTCGCGGCCTCGGCCACCGGCCGCATGAGCCGCCACCGGCGCCCCGCGGCGCTCGGCCGATGCGGATGGTCTCGAAGTCGCGGAACTCGCGGATGTCGTGAGCGACGAGCCGCCGCCGAGCGGGACCGCGCCGCCCGTGTCCGGAACATACGGGGAGCGCTCTCCAAGAAGACCGGACACAAAGTGGAACACGCGCTCGCCGCCCGCGAACCCTTTCAACGGCCGCGACCGGAAGACCCATATCAGCGCTCACCGGAACCATTAAGTGCGGTCAGGAAATCCAACGGGCATTGTTAATGGCAGGCCGATACCCACCGAATTGGCCGCCGAGCATTTTCATCCCGCGATGAAACAGAGCGCCGGTCACGGTGTGATCGCACCCAGGCCACCTGAGGCAGGCCGAACAGGGGAAACGGCTCGGTCATCGTCGACAGGTCGTTCACCGGCCGAAGTCACCGTTGTCGATGACGGTAGAAAGAGCGACGGGATATGGGCACACGTCATGAGAATGCGCGGAGCGCGAATGCACGTGTCACGGGCAGCCGTCGCATATCGAGGAGGTTCCACCCGTGCGTTCAGAAGATGAGCACGAGGTGATGCACCCTGCCGACTTGTGCGGCCCCTCCCTCGTCTGAGGGGCCGCACCCGTCCCTTCGCCGGTCGGGCGTCGGGGCATGGGTTCACCCGCCGGTCAGACCACGGTGCAGGGGACGCCGTTGAGGGTGAAGGCGGTCGGCTCGGCGGTGTTTCCCGTGTGGGTGGCCTGGAAGCCGATCTCGACGGTGGCACCGGGGGCGAGCGTGCCGTTGAAGTCGACGTTGCGCGCGCTCACCTGGCCGCTGGAGGGCGAGTAGGTGGCGTTCCAGCCTGAGGTGATCGCCTGGCCGGAGGGCAGGGTGAAGACCAGAGTCCAGCCGTTGATCGTCGAGGCCGTGGTGTTGGTGATGCTGATGCTGGCGGTGAAGCCGTTGTTCCAGCTGTTCATGGTGTAGGCGACCCGGGGTCCGGTCCCGCCGCCGGTGGGCGTCGGGGTGGGCGTCGGGGTGGGCGTGACGGTGGGCGTGGGCGTCGGGGTGGGGGTGGGCGAGGGGCCGCCGCCGGCGATGCTGGTCACGAAGGTCGTCATGCTCCGGGCGGGAAGCGTGACGGTGAGGGAGCCGTTGGACATGCTGGTCGCCGCCTGGGAGGCGACGTTCCTGTTCGCGTCGGTCACCCAGGAGGAGACGCTGCCGGATGCGGTGGTGTTGGACAGGGTGAACTGCTGACTCACCGCGGAGGTGTTCTTGTTGAGGGCGACGATGACGACCGTGTCGCCGTTCCGGTACGCCGAGACGTAGACGTTCGACGCCGGGTTCGCCGTCGCGTCGATCCGCACATATCCGGGGCGGACGAACCTGGCGAACTGCGCCATCATGGCTCCGCGCTTGCTGATCTGGCCGTCCTCCCGCATGGGGCCGTAGCTGCGCCGGATGGTCCACCAGACGTAGGTCTGGAACTCGGCGTCCACCATGGCGTGGTGGATGTGCTCCCCCACGTCGAGCGCCTGGGGCCACAGGTCCCCCGAATCACTGCTGTTGGGGTAGTAGACCTCGGTCATCCAGAGTTCTTTGCCGGCGCCCTTCTGCTTGAACAGGGGGTAGGGGAAGTTGGAGTAGGAGGTGCCGTAGAGGTGGGCCCCGATGATGTCCACGTTGGCGAGCGCCGTGGCGTCGTTGAGGATCGGGTCCGACATGCTCTTGATGTACTGGAAGGACTCGGGCGCGATGACCCTGGTGCCGATCGAGCCGGCGTTCTCCCGCAGGAACCGCACGATCTCGGCGCTGGTCCACCACGTCCAGTCCTGCGCGTAGTCGGGCTCGTTCTGCACCGATATGGCGTACAGGTTCACCCCGTTGTTCCGCATGTACGTGGTGAAGTCGTTCAGGTGCTTGGCGTAGGCGGCGTACGAACCGGACTTCAGGCGCTTGGCGTTGGTCTGGCTGCCGCGAGTGAAGGTCTCGGTCATGCTGGCGGGAGGGTTCCACGGCGAGGCGAAGACGGTCGCCCCGAGCTCGACGGCGCGCTTCGCCGTCGCCAGGTCACGGCTCCAGTCCGACTGGTTCTCGTTGACGGGGATCCGCAGCACGGAGAAACCCAGCTTGCCATCGCCGTTGCCGAACGCCGTGTCCCGCTGGGCGGCCGTCAGGTCGCCGATCCACGCCGCGTGGGCCATGCCGCCGAAGCCGCGGATCGTCTGCCGCTGCGCCGCCGGGCTGATGACCGCCGTGGCGGCCGCGGCCTCCGTGGCCCCCACGATCGACGCCGTGGCCGCGATGACCGGCACGGCTCCGATCGTCGTCAGGATGCTCCTCCGGCTCAGCACCTTCCGCTCGCCGCTCATGGGCTCGTTCTGATCCTGCGTCATGTCTTCTCCTTTGTGCTGTAGGCGCCGATCAGCGCCTTCTCGGTCCCGTTGGCCCGGTCGGCGCCGGTCTCCGGCGTCGCCACCGGGCTGGACCTTGATCGTGTTATCGATCACTTTTTCGACCGTGATCTACTTCGGTTCAATTGTTAGCGTTAACATTTCCTCGCATGGACCGGCACGCGTGTGCGACGGGGATGCGGACCGCTCAGATGGTCGCGCGGGAGTGACACTCCAGCGGAGTGTGGTTCCGCCCTCGACGGAAGGTCAAGCACGAGGCGGGCCCGCGAGCATTCGAACTGTGTGTATGTCGCGCCGAGCCGTGAAAGTTACAGCTCAGCAATCCGCGACCTCGCACGGGCGGGATTCCGGCGCTCGCGTCGGCGGCCCTCGGCGGCCTGGCCGTGCGCCGCGCCCTCCACCGCCCCGGCTGACGGGCCGGTTCGGTCAGAGCCGGCGAGAGACCCGGACCGGTGATCGCGGTCGCGGATCATCCCACGCGGCCGGGGCGGGCCGGCGACCGGCCCGCGGGGACGCCGCCGCCTGCGGCCACGGCGGCGCGCCTGTGCGGTCAGCCTTCGTAGCAGGCCATGCTCACCCCGGAGACGGTGTGCCGGACCGGGGTGTACGCCTTCCCCAAGGAGACGTGCTCGCCCATGGCCTCGCTCAGGTAGATCCGTCCCGGCGTGCCGAGGTCCTGGGCCATCTTGGAGGCCACGTTCACCGGAGCGCCGGCGACGTCCCAGCCGCCGGAGGGGGTCTCACCGGCCAGCACCGGCCCGGTGTCCACGCCGATGCGGCAGGAGATGCCGTGGTCGGCGAGGCCCGCGCGCATGCGCTCGGCGAAGCGGACCGCGGGCGCCGGATCGTCGAAGAGGTAGATGGCCAGCGGGCCGCTGACCTTGACCTCCATGGCGCCCGGGCGGGGGATGAGGCGCAGGCCCGTCCTGCTCATCACGCTGGAGAGCGCCAGCCCGTTCAGCAGTGCCAACTCGGGGGTCGCGGCGGGGACGGCGTCGCGCTCGACCAGCACCACCGTGCGCCGCCGCAGGTGCAGGGCGGCGAGCCGCGCGGCCAGGCCGGCGTCATGGGGGCGGCCGTCCAGCCGCAGCAGGTCGGCGTAGAAGGCCGAGGAGTAGGGGATCGGGTAGGTGCCGGCCTCCGGCGGGCGCTCGGCGGGCGGCCGCGGGCCGTCCAGCAGAAGGTGCACGGCGCCGAGGCCGTCCGCCTCGTGGCCGCGGCGCAGGGCGAAGCCGTGGCCGTCCGGGAGCCGGTCGACCACCGCCTGCGTCACGGCGATCTCACCGCCCTCGACGTGGTTCTCGGCGAGGTCCTCGATGAGGTCGGCGTCGGGGCCGTACAGCCCGCCGGCCAGGTCGTAGAAGTCGCCGAGGTGCACTCCGACGCCGACCCGGACGCGGCAGTGGCGCTCGATCTCGTCGCGCGCCCGCAGCAACGCCGACAGCAGGACCCGCGCATCGGTCGAGGCGGGGTGGAACATCTGGGCGTTGTCGGCGGCCCACACGCCCACCGCCCGGCCGCCGGCGGCGGCGCCGTGGCGGTGCAGGACGCGCTTGGGCCGGTCGATGAGCGCCAGCACCTCCAGCAGGCCGAGCCGCCCGCTGACCTTGGTCAGCCCGGAGGTGTCGGACACCACGCTGTAGCCGCGGACCGTGTGGCCGCTGAGCAGGCGGCGCGCGTCCGCCGCGCCGCGGCCGGTGGCGAGCCACCGCTCGACCAGCGTCAGCGGCAGCGCCGGCCACATCACGCGCGAGATCGAAACCGCCCGGAGCGAGCCGGCCGGTGGGGGGTTCGGAGGTCACCCGGACATGGTAGACAACTCATGGTAATTGCCCGAACCCGCTGAGCGACTGTGGTCGGCGAGGTCCAGGTCCAGGTCGCGGACCCGAGCCCGGGCCGGGACCTCGGCCGTCAAGACCGCTGCGGAGCCCCGGGTCCGGTGCCGGGCCGGGGACCTCGGCCGTCCGGGCTGCCGGCGGCCCGAGGTCCCCCGGTCCGGCGGCGGCCGGGGGACCTCGGACGTCAGGGCTGCTGGGGCGCGGGGCGGATGGCGAAGGCGACGGCCGGGTCCAGCGGTCCCCTGATGAGGAGCAGGTCGGGGCCGTAGACGTTGCCGACCTGGGTGCGTCCGTCGCCGACGCGGACGCGCGGGTCGTCGGGCAGGTCGCCGTACTGGAACAGCATCCGTCCGTCGGGGTACAGCACCACCTCGAAGGTGACGCGCAGGCCGGTGCCCCTCAGCTCGACGTCGCGCCATTCGGTGACGAAGCGCTGGTCGGCGCCCTGCCCCAGCGTCGCCGTGCGCACCGAGGACCGCTCGTCGTAGTGCAGGTCATCGTTGAGCGGCGCGGCCCAGGACCACTTGGTGGACAGCGGATCGATGAACAGCAGCGTGCCGAGCGACGCGACGCCCACGGCCGCGTAGGTCTTGCCCGAGAGCGGGAAGGCGAACGGCAGCGGCACCATGACGCTGGTGTAGTCGTCCACGCCGATCGGGTCGACGCCGGGGAGGTAGGCCTTCGGGGTGCGCGCGCACGCGAAGCCGGAGTGCTCGATCGGCATGCCGACGGTCAGGTCGGCCTGGAGGTCACCGCCCACCGTGATGCGTTTCTGGATGACGATGTCGCAGGCCTGCCGGTACACCTGGATGAACTGCGGGCCGCCCATGACGCCGGTCAGCCGGTAGGCGCCCTGCGCGTCGGTCGTCGCCGGCGGCACCCGGTAGTCCTGCACGCCGACCAGGACGCCGGCCAGCGGCGCGCCCGTGCCGTCGCGCACGTGGCCGGTGACGGTGTTGTCCATCGGGTACACGGTGATGTCGAGGCCGATCACCTGTCCCTCGGTCGTGACGGTGATCTCGCTTCTGGAGTACTCCCAGTCCGGGGTGGAGATGACGACGATGTAGGAGCCCTGCGGCACGTACAGCCGGTAGAGGCCGGAGGCGTCCGAGACCGTGTCGGTGATGACGTCGCCGCCGACCGGGTCGACCAGCTCGACGGGGACGTCGGCGAGCCTGGCGCCCTGGTGGTCCTTGACGAAGCCCTGCACCACGCCGAGCCCGTAGAAGCGGATGCCCATGCCGGGGCGCAGGATCGGCTGGTCCACCGAGTAGTCGAAGCCGAGCAGGCCGGTGCCGTTCTCCAGTCCGACGCTGGCGGAGCCGCCCCGTGGCATCAACCCGGACGTCAGCGACTTGTACTGGAAGAGCACCTGGCCGTTCTCGTGCAGTTCGGCGGAGAAGGTGAGCCGCGCCGACGGCTGGGCCACCAGGGTGACGTTGCGCCATTCGACGAGGAACCGGCGGTTGGGCGCGGTGCCGAGTGTGGCGGTGAGCACGCTCGCGGAGGAGTCCACCATCAGGTCGTCCCAGAAGGCGTAGACGGCGGCGTTCGGCAGGCCCGGGCTGGGGATGGGGCCGTTCTGCGCCAGGTTGGTGTTGCGCGCGAAGTTGATGAACCCGTTGGTCGAGACCCAGGCCTTGGTGTAGGGCTTGCCGTACAGCGGGAAGGTGAACGGCAGCGTGACGGCGGCTCCCGCGTCATCGCCGGTGAGCGCGAGCGGCGTGGTCCCGTTCACCCAGGTGAGGGACGGCACCACGTCGCACTTGTTGCCGTAGGAGTCCTTGCGCAGCGGCGTGTCGATGGGCACGAACTCGTCGCCGTCGACCTGCACCGTGAGCGTGGTGGAGCCGCCGCAGCGGGCTCCCTTGACGTTGATCCGCCAGGTGCCGATCGGGACGCCGATCATGGCGAAGGTGCCGTCGGACTCGGTGGTCACCGGCGGGTAGGGGGTGTTCTCGATGGAGACCACGGCGCCGGGCAGCGGCTCCCCGCCGGTCTGGCGGACCTCGCCGTAGATGTCGTACCGGCGGACGGCGGACAGCGTGAGGTCGCGGACGGCGGTGCCGGTGGCCGGCACGGTCGCGGCGCCCGAGGCGGGGGCGAAGCCGAACGCCGTGGCGGTGACCGTGTAGGAGCCGGGCGGGAGCGACAGGGTGTAGACGCCGTCGGCGGCGCCGGTGAAGGTCCGCTTGGCGCCGGAGGCGGCGACGGTCACCGTCGGGTTCGGCACGGGGTCGCCCCCGGCGTCGCGCACGGTGCCGGTCAAGGTGCCCGCTTGGCCGCGCGGGGCGAAGACGGCCGCGGCGAATACGTCCAGCCGGCCCTGCCCCCACACCCGGTTGTCGTCGCTCGCGCCGCCGCAGGAGTAGTCCACGACGTCCACGGCGGTCTGGTCCAGCAGCCGCCGGGTCGCGGCGACGTCGCCGCGCAGGGCGGGCGCGGCCGACCACAGCAGCGCGACGGCGCCCGCCACGTGCGGTGTGGCCATGGAGGTGCCGCTGAGGACCTCGTAGCCTCCGCCGGGGATCGAGGAGCGCACGGCGACCCCGGGGGCGCTGATGTTCGGCTTGATCCCCGGCGTCTCGGCGTCGCCGCGGCTGGAGAAGTCGGCGATCTTCAGGTCCGCGCCGTACGCGCCGACGGCGTAGGCGTTGTCGTACCCGCCGGGCGAGCCGACCGTGCCGCAGGCGGGGCCCTCGTTGCCCGCGGCGAACAGCGGGAAGATGCCCGAGTCGACCCAGGCGTCGACGATGCCCTGGTAGAACGGGTCGCCCGGGGAGCCGCCCCACGAGTTGCTCACGAGGTTCGGAGCCAGGTCGGGGCGCGGGTTGGCCCCGTTGAGGTCGGTCGGGGCGAGCATCCACTGGCCGGCGGCGAGCAGGTCGTCGTCGTAGCAGGTGGAGGAGGCGCAGCCCTTGGCGCTGATCCAGGTGGCGCCGGGCGCCACGCCGATGCCGCCGTCGCCGACGATGGTGCCCATCGTGTGGGTGCCGTGGCCGTTGTTGTCGCACGGCTTCAGCGACGGGACGCCGCACACGAGCGTCGGGTCGTACCAGTTGTAGTTGTGGTCGTAGGTGCCGTCGGCCTTGCGTCCGCGGTAGTGGGAGGCCAGGGCGGGGTGGTCGAACTGGACGCCGGAGTCGATGGTCGCGACCACGACCCCCTGGCCCCTCGCACCCAGATCCGACCAGACGCGCGGGGCGCCGATCTGGTCGACGCCCCACTCGACGCCCGCCGCCGCCCGCGCGACGGCCTTGGCCGTGCGGTCGGGCTCGGGAATGGTGACCGAGCCGGCGGGGCGCACTCTGGCGACGTCGGACCGCGCGGCGAGCCGGTCGACCAGCTCGCGGCTCGCGCCGCGCACCAGCACGGCGTTGACCAGCCAGTACGGGGTGAACAGCGCCTTCTCGGCGTGCAGGAACGCGCGCAGGCCGCTCTGGCTTCGCTCGGCCGTCGCGGTGAGCGCCCGGTAGCCCTGCGCCGCCCTGGCCGCGTGGGTGCGCTGCGCGCGGGCGGCGGACAGGTCGGCCTTCTCCTTGAGCACGACGAAGACGTCGGCGCGCTTGTTCCGGGCGAGCTTCTCCGCGACCGCGCGGTCGAGCCGGGCGGGCGAGGCCGCCGCCGCGGGCGAGGGCCCGGCGGCTGGGGCCGCCGCCGCGGCGGGCGCGGCGGCCAGCAGCAGGACCGGGACGAGTAAGGCCGTGAGCAGGCGGCGCATGGGCTTCCTATTCGAAGATCGTGTCGAGCTGGGCGAGCACCTGGTTGGCGGTCTTGCCGACCAGGGCCTGGCTGTCCACCAAGGAGCGGTCGGCGCGCAGGACCGCGGCCAGCTCGCCCCCGTTCCCCGAGGCGATGTCGGCCTGGATGTAGGCGTCGACGAGGGCGTTGATCTCGTTGATCAGCGTCTGGGTGATGATCACCCGGTCGCCGTCGCGGGTGCCGACGGTGCGGAAGGCGGGCTCCATGGACTGCATGAGGTGGGCGGTCCGCTGCCGCAGGCCGTCGTCGGCGGTCAGCAGTTCCATGGCCCGGCTGTTGGTGCGCGCGTACAGGTGGGCGTAGTGCAGGACCGAGCCCGACTCGGCGTTCTCGAACAGGTCGCGGGTGCGCAGCAGCGCGGCCACGGTGGCGTCGGTCGTCGAGCCGCCCGGGTCCATGCCCTTCAGGCCGACGCCGGTCAGCGACTCGTCGGCGAAGCACATGCACACCTGGCGGGGCGACTCGTAGACGCCGTCGATGCCCACCGCGCCGAACGCCCGCCAGGTCTCCTGGCTCTCCGGCGAGTTCTTGCCGTACAGGTCGTAGGCCGCCTGGACGGCGCCGACGCGGGTGTCGGTGAACCGGGACCGCGGGCCGAGGTAGACGGTCAGGTCGCGGTAGGCGATCTCCGCGGCCTTGGTGACGCCGATGCGGGTGGCCAGGATGTACCAGGCGTGGCTGGGGATCAGGCTGTTGAAGTGCACCCAGCCGCTGTCGGCGCAGCCCAGCCAGTACTCGCTGTAGTGTGCGGGGTGCGGTATGCCGTCATAGGTGATGTTGTGCGGGTTGGCCAGGTCGCGGATGACGCCGAGAGAGCTGCCCTCTCCGGCCTTCCACGAGGTGCTGCCCGTGACCTTGGCCTCGGTGAAGGCGGCGAACACGTCGGAGAAGCTCTCGTGCAGCGAGCCGCCCTGGAAGAGCTGGAACAGGTTGGCGGTGGAGAAGGTGACGCCGTGCTGCCACTCGTGGGAGACGATGGTCAGCGTCGCCGTGCCCTGCCCGAAGGCCGTCATGCCGCTTTCGGGCATGAAGAAGGCGTTCTTCTCGGGCGTGCCGTCGGCGCTGGAGGAGTACCGCGCGCCCGCGTCCATGCGGGCGCCCTCGCCGTCCCAGCTGTCGCGGCCGAAGGTGGACATCATGTAGTCGTAGAAGCGGCCGCTGTGGTCGTAGATGGCGTTGACGTCGGGCTCGGAGACGGGGCCCTGGCCCTCGACCCTGGCCGGGTCGTCGTCGGTCTCGTCGCTGTTGCGCAGGTCCCATACGCGGCGCTGCTTGAACTCAAGCCGGCCCGGCTCGAAGGTGACGACGCGTCCGGTGCTGAGCGCGTCCACGTAGTAGACCGTCGAGCGGCCGTCCGCCGCGGCGAGCCACACCCGCCAGACGAGCGTCACCGGCACCGGGCGCCCGGGGTCGGGGTCGCCGGGCAGCAGGTAGAGCACCGGCGGCTCGACGGTCCTGCCGTCCGGCATGGCGCGGGTGGCGGCGACGACGGCGGCGTCCGCGCCGAGGGTGGGCCGGGTGGCGACCGGGGCGAGGTCGGGGATGAGGCCGTTGGTCAGCCCGCGCACCGTGGTGCCCTTGGCGTCGCGGTGCACGCCGACCCTGGCCCCGTACACCGGGACGCCGTCGATCTGCTGCTGGAACCAGTCGTGCCGCTGGCCGAGCGGGTCCTTGGCGCGGGCGGGCATCGGCCGTAGCTGCGCCACCGGGTCCTTGACGGCGAACAGTGCGGCGTTGGACCGCAGCCAGCTCGTGACATCCTTGCCGACCGGGCTGTCCAGGCTCGCCATCGTGGGGACGCCGAGCCACGGCTCCCTGGCCATGTTGACGCTGCCGGCGGTCATGTCGCGGGACGCCTTCTGGCGCGCGGTGTCCAGGCCCACCCGGGCCAGCGCCTGGGAGACGCCGGGGCGGTAGTAGCCGACGGGGGCGGGTTCGGGGGGCGCGGCGGCGATGCCGAGCGGCAGCGTGGCGGACTGCTCGGCGGCGGGCGCGGCGGCGGCCGATCCGGACAGGGCGAGCTGGGCGGCCAGCAGGCCCGCGCCGGCCCCGGCCAGCAGCCTCACCCGGCGCGGAGCGACGAGCGCGCGCAGGGCCTGACCGGCCAGGCCGCCGGCGAGACACCAGGCGAGGCCCAGGCCGAAGGCGTACGGCGCGGGCGTGGACACCGAGGCGAGCTCGCCGGGCGCGAGGGCGGCGACGAGCGCGGCGACCGCGGTCAGGACCGCCGCGTACGCGGCGGAGGCGGCCAGCAGCCGGGCACGGCCGCGGGTGAGCACGCCCGCCAGCACGCCGGCGGCCAGTGGCCCGAGCGCCACCAGCACCAGCGGGGAGCCCTGCAGCAGGAACTGGACCGGCCAGATCCGGCCGCCGGTGGACAGCGTGGCCGACCACCAGTCGACCGGGCCGCCGGTCGCGGCCGCCGCGGTGGTGGTGACGCCGTTCGCGCTCCCGGACAGGAAGCCGCCGACCAGCCCTTCGGCGCCGGTGGTGAGCAGTGCGAGCACCGCCCAGGTGACGGCCGTACTGAGAGCCGCCGCGGCGGCGCCGATCCATGACGCCCGCGCCGCGGCGCGGACCGCGGGACGTGCCTTTCTCGCCGAACGCATGACAGGCCTCCACACGTGAGCCGTGCGCCATCGACAACGGGGGTCCGCCGGCATGCGGGCGCGCGTCGGCCACGGATGGCGTGCGCGGGATCCCTCTGCGGAGGCGGGCGGAGATGCGGGGGGTCGATAAGGGGGAGATAAGGAAATACCTTGATCAACCGGAGTATCAGGCCACGGATACCGGTCCGTCAATCGCGACTTTTCGGTCTTGACCGGTGATCGGTCGATGTATATGTTGAGCCCAATTTTGATCATCGGCGTCGTTCCGAAACCTCGTCGTGGCCGGCCGGGCTCGCCGCGCCCACACCCCCTCACCAGCCCGTTCCCCCGGGCCTGACTCCGCCTGGAGGCACGTGGTGCGTCGCAGGTCGTTGTTCGTCATGCTCGCCGCCGTGGTGGCGTGCACCGGTCTGGCGATCCCCGCGTTCGCCGATCCCGCTCCACCGTCGCCGCCCGCACCGGAGCGGCACACGATCTCCGTCGGCGCGCCCGCCGACGCCAAGACCACCCGCGACCGGGCCGCCAAGGCCCGCACGGCCGCCAAGCGGCGCGCGGCGAAGCGGGACGGCGCCACCGCGCTGGACGTCGCGGCGGGCAGCGTCACGCCGGTCGGCACCGGCGCCGACGCCGCGGCCGCGCTGGCCGGCGCGCTCGTCGCCGACGGCAGTCTCGAAGGGGCCAGATACGTCACGACGCCGCCCACGTCCGGCACCAACGGCGTCGGCCACGGCATCGGCGGCGTGTCCGGCGAGGGCGCCCTGCTGACCACCGGCGACGCCACGCTGGCGCCCGAGCCGAACGACTTCCTGTCCTCCGGCCGCGACTCCGGCGGCGGCAAGGTGCGCGGCGAGAGCGCCTACGACGTCACCGTCCTGCAGGTCGACCTGGACGTCCCCGCGTGGGCGAGCTGCCTGACCTTCGAGATGAAGTTCTTCAGCGAGGAGTTCCCCGAGTTCGTGCGCAGCGCCTACAACGACGGGTTCGTGGCCGAGCTGGACAGGTCGACCTGGACGACCGACGACTCGACCATCCTGGCGCCGGACAACTTCGCCTTCGACCCCTCGGGCAACGTCATCTCCACCAACACGACGGGCCTGCTGGCGATGAGCGCCGCGGCGGCGTCCGGGACGACCTACGACGGCGCCACTCCCCTGATGAAGGCCGGCACCCCGGTCACCGGCGGCGCGCACAAGATCTACCTGTCGGTGTTCGACCAGCACGACGCGGTGTACGACTCGGCGGTGCTGCTGCGCGGCCTTTCGTACACCCAGGACACCGGCGCCGAGTGCGGGACGGGGGCCAAGCCGGTCACCAAGCCGGTCATCTTCGTGCCCGGCATCATGGGCACCAAGCTCGTGGACGAGTCGGGCACCGAGTGGTGGCCGGGCGGCACCAAGCTGCTGAACCCGACCGACTCCCACCTCGACAACATCATGCTGAACGACGACGGCCTGACCGACGCCAAGGGCAACGGCGTGTACGGCTCCGAGGTGATCATGAAGATCCTCGGGCTGAAGTCCATCTACCAGGACACCGTCACGCTGCTGAAGGACGCCGGGTACGTGCTGGGCGACATCGAGGCGCCCCAGCCGGGCGAGAACCTGTTCCTGTCCCCCGTCGACTGGCGCAAGTCGGCCACCGTCAACAAGAACCAGCTCCTGGACCGCATCGAGCGCATCAGGGACGCCACCGGGTCGGACCGGGTGAACATCATCGCCCACTCACAGGGCGGCCTGGTCGTCAACGCGGCGATGAGGGACGCGCGGTCGGCCGGCAAGGTCAACCGCATCTCCACCATCGCCACGCCCTACCTCGGCGCGGCCAAGGCGCTGGGCGTCCTGCACTACAAGACGCCCTGCGTCATCGACTTCGTCGGCGGCCGGTGCCTGCTGAACCGCAACGAGGCCGCGAAGATCACCCGCAACTTCCCCGGCTTCCTGGAGCTGCTGCCCTCCGACGCCTACCACCGGGTCGTCGAGCCGCCGGTCAACCGCGTCCCCGGCGGGCCGCTCACCCCCGACCAGGTGCGCAACCTGCTCAGCGACAAGAACCTGACGCTGATCGACCGCGCGCGGGCCTGGCACCAGCAGGCCGACGAATGGAGGCCCGCCGACGCGCGGGTCGGCCTGACCCGCCTGATCGGCGACGGGGTGACCACCGTCGTCAGCTTCGACGAGTTCGCCGAGGAGCACTGCGACGAGAAGTTCGGCTGGTGGCGCACGTGCGCACCGGGCACCGGCGTGCTGGTCAACTGGAGCGACCACGGGGACGGCACCGTCCCGCTCGGGTCGGCGCGCCTGACCCCCGAACTGCGCGGCGACTCGGTGGTCCTGGAGCCGTACTCCGGCATCGGGCACGCCGACCTGCCCAACAAGTCGCAGGTCATCGCCAGCGCCGTCTACGCCATCCAGGGCGAGGGCCCGACGGCCGGGCGCCTGGCCGCGCTGCGCACCGCCGACGACGCCCAGCAGCTCGCCGGCGCCGGCGGGCTGACCGGCACGGAGGTGATGGTCAGAGGCCCGGTGAACCTGCTGCTCACCGACTCGGCAGGCCGCCGCACCGGCTTCGCCGACCCCTCGACCGAGATCGAGATGGAGGACATCCCGGGCAGCTCGTACGCCGCCGGCACCGGGCCGTACAAGCAGATCTCGGCGTTCCTCACCCAGGGCAAGGCCGCCGGCGAGATCACCACCACGGCCAACGGGTATGTGTACATCCGGCTGCGGACCTGGGTCAACGGCGTCGTCACCTCGACCATCGCCTACGAGCCCATCCTGACCGACCCCAACAACCGCATCACCTTCGCCGGCGCGGGCGTGACGGTGCCGGCCACCAGGGTCGCCGTCCTGCCCTGCGACATCTGCCCGGCGCAGAACCCGCTGCCCACCGTCACCGGCGGCGGGGCCGACGACGAGACCCCGCCCGACACCACCGTCAACCTCACCTACGACACCTTCGAGGGCAAGCGGCGGGTGCGCATCACCGCCGGCGGCACCGACGCGGGCGGGGCCGGAGTCGAACGCATCGAGTGGGCCATCGAGTCGAGCGACCCCGGCGACCGGACCCAGTACGCCACCTACGCCCAGCCGTTCTACTGGATCAAACCGGCAGGCTCGACGGGCACCTGGACGCTGCACCTGCGCAGCATCGACGCCGCCGGCAACATCGACGGCTCCTACGTCAAGACCGCCCTCGACCTGTGACCGCGCACCTGGTGGCCGTCCCGCCCAAGCGGGCGGCCGGTCACCAGGGCCGTGCGGCCGAGGCCCCAGGCCGGGGCCGCCCTCAAGCCGGACCGATCCGGCCGAGCCACTCAAGCCCGACCACTCAAGCCCGACCACTCAAGCCGGACCTCTCAGGCAGGGAGGAGATCCTCCTACGCCGAGCGGCCGGTCACCAGGTCGCAGAGGGACTCGAGGACGTCGCGGGCGGCGCGTTCCGGCAGCCGCCGCGCGGCCGCCCTGGCCTCGCCCGCGTACCGCGCCACCTCGGCGCGGGCCAGTTCCAGCGCGGGTGAGGCGCGCAGCAGGCGCAGCGCCTCGGCGTGCGGGCCGTCGTCCGGGACGGCGCCCGCGCCGAGGATCTCGCGCAGCCGCCCGGCCGCGGCGTCCTCCCCCGCCCCGGCCACGTCCCCGGCCCCGCGCAGGGCGAGCAGGACCGGGAGGGTGGGAACCCCTGCGCGCAGGTCGGCGCCCGGGGCCTTTCCCGCGCGGTCGGCCTCGGAGACGATGTCGATGATGTCGTCGGAGAGCTGGAAGGCGACGCCGAGCGCCTCGCCGTACTCCCCGAGGGCGCGCACCGCCGCCGCGTCCGCGCCCGCGCACATCCCGCCGAGCCGCACGGCCAGGGCGATCAGCGAGGCCGACTTGTCGCGGACCACCTCCAGGTGGTGCTCGACGGGGTCCTCGCCGCGCCGGGGGCCCGCCACCTCCCTGACCTGCCCCCTGACCAGCCGTTCGAAGGCATGGGCCTGCGCGCGCCTGGCGGCCTCGCCGAGCTCCAGGCTGACGGTCGCGCCTCGGGCGAACAGGTGGTCGCCGACCAGGATGGCGATCTTGTTGTTCCATCTGATCTGCGCGCTCGGCACGCCGTGGCGCAGCGGCGCGTCGTCCATCACGTCGTCGTGGTGGAGCGAGGCCGCGTGGATGAGCTCGACGGCCACCGCGGCGTCGGACACCTCGGCGGTCTCCGGGTCGCCGAACTCGGCGCCCAGCAGCACGAGCAGGGGACGCCAGCGCTTGCCGCCCGCATCCAGCAGGTAACCGGCCGCCTGGACGATGAGCGGGTCGGGCGAGTCGGCGGCGGCGTCCCGCAGCCGGGCCTCCACCGCGGCCATGCTCTTGCGCAGCCGCCCGGCCAGTTCGCCGTCGGCCGGCGCGACCTGCTCCAGGGCCGATCCAGCCATTCCGCCCTCCAGCCGAAGAAGTCACATATTCACGACTTTGCGACTCTAGCGCTTCATGATCCCCGTGCCCCGGGTCACCATCGGAGAGGAAGACGTTCAGCGGATCGGACAGCGTGTGTCGTTCACCGGAGGGGACCGATGAACCGGTTGCTCGTCGTCATGGGTGCCGCCGCCGTGGTGGTGGCGGCCGGAGTGGTGGTCTTCCTCCTCCTCCAGCACGACCAGGGCGGCGGCGGCGGGCCGGTCGCGGCGCGCTCGCCCGTGCCATCTCCCGCGGTGAGCTCCCCCGCGGCGGCGGCGAAGAGCGTGCTGACGGACGTCCATGGCGCGGTGATCGAGGAGCTTCCGGACGACTGCGCGGGCAGCAGGTACCCCTACGTCTGCCGGTACGTGCGCGACCAGCTCCTCGCCTACGACAAGGAGCTCCTCGAGCGCGGCGGCCTGACGATCAGGACCACGATCGACCAGGGGATGCAGCAGGCCGCCCAGCGGGCGATCGACGCCCACGTCGGCCGGGACGACCCGCAGGTGGCCTCGCAGGCCCTCATCGTGCCCGGCGAGGGCGCCATCAGGGCGCTGGCCACCAGCAGCGCCTCGGGGGAGGTGAAGGGGCTCCTGCAGGGCACGACGGCGATGCCCTACACGCTGGCCGCCGCGCTGGCCAAGGGCATGCGCTACGGCGACGGGATCCGCGGACCCGACACCTACCAGGCCACCGGGTACCCGGCGTTCAAGAACTGCAAGGGCGAGAACGTCGGCGACCCGATGCACGTCGCCCACAACCGCGAACCGGCCGGCGGCTTCACCACCCTGCGCTCGGGGACCCAGGGCCAGGTGAACACCTTCTTCCTCAGACTGCAGCAGAAGGTCGGCCTGTGCGAGACGGTCCAGATGGCCGAGCGGCTCGGACTCCGGCGCGCCGACGGCAGGCCGCTGCTGGAGGTCGAGACGTTCACGCTGGGCGTCAACGAAGTGGACCCGGTCTCGGTCGCCGGCACCTACGCGACCTTCGCCGCCCGGGGTCTGCACTGCGAGCCGACCGCGATAGCGGAGATCCGCGAGCCCTCCGGGGCCGTTCGCGACTTCCCGCCGCGCTGCGAGCAGGCCCTGGAGCCGGCGGTCGCCGACGCGGTGACCGGCCTGCTGCGAGCCGACCGCCGCACGCTGAACGGCGTCGGCCGCGACGCGGCGGTCATGCCGGGCACGACCGACGGCTACATGAGCGCCTGGTACGCCGGGTACACCCCCGGCCTGGCCTCCGCCGTCGGCCTCGGCGTCCCTGAGCAACCCTTCCTGCACCCGCTGAGGGACGTCACCATCCACGGCCGCCACTACGCGCGGGTGGACGGCACGACCATCGTCGCCCCCATCTGGAAGGCGACGATGACCGCGGCGGTGGACGGGACGACGGACACGGCGTTCGCGGCGCCCGACACCGGGCGTTTCGGAGGGTGCCAGGACTTCTGCGGGCGCTGAGCGGGCCGGGCGGACGGCGCCTGGACGACGGAAGAGCCGTGGCGAGCCGGTCGCGCGGACGGCGCCTGGACGACGCAGGAGCCGTGGCGGGCCGCCCGCAGGAGGGGCGCCGGCTCAGGCGGGGGTCGCCTCCAGTGCGCGGCGGGCGTAGGCGCGGACGTCGGCGTCCGGGTCGCCCAGGGCCGCCGAGAGCGCCGCGGCGACCTCCGGGGCACCCGCCCAGCGGGTCAGCGCGAGCACGGCCGCCTTGCGCACGTCCAGGTTGGCGTCCGAGAGGGCCTGGACCAGGGGACCCTGGGCGGTCTGGCCGCCGCCCGCGGCGCCCAGGCAGCGGGCCGCCCCGACGCGCACCTGCCAGGCGGGGTCGGCCAGCCCGCGCAGCGCCTGGGCCTCCAGCGGGGCGCCGGTGGCGCCGGACGCCTCCAGCGCCGCCGCCCTGACCAGCGGGTCGGCGTCGGCCGCCAGCGCGCCGAGCGCGGCGGACGGCTTGCCCACCAGCCCGAGGCCCCTGGCAGCCCAGACCCTGACCTCCCTGGACGGGTCGCCGGCGGCCGCAGCCACCAGGTCGGCCTCGTCGAGGGAGACCAGGCCGCGGATCGCCTCGATGCGCACGCGCCGGTCGGGGTCGTCCATGCCGGCGCGGAACACCTCGCGGTCGCCGAGCCGCAACGCGCGCAGCATGTCCAGCGCCGTGGCCCTGACCACGGCGTCACCCCCGGTGAGCCGCCCGGCCAGGGCCGCGCCGAACTCGGGGGTCGCGGGGAGCACCTCGGCCAGCTCCCTGAGCCCGGTGGCGGCGGCGCGCCGCACCGCGCCGTGGTCGTCGCCGAGCGCGGCGACCAGCGCCGCGCCCGCACCGTCCGGGACGGTCTCGGTGAGCGTGGCGATGGCGGCCCGCCTGACCTTGGGGTCGGGGTCGGCGAGGTAGGGGGCGAGCCGGTCGGCGGTGGGCTGCTCCTCGGCCAGCCGGTGCAGTTCCAGGATGCGGGGCGATCGGCCGACGGCGGCCCGTCCGGCGCGCACGGACTCGACGCGCCGCACCGCCGTGGAGACGTGGGCGCCCAGCGGCACCGGCTCCCCGCCCGTGGGCGCGAACTCCGGCACCGGCACCAGGTAGGGCTCCACGGGACGCTTGAGGAACTCCATCGCCCCGTCCTGCCGCCTGCGGAGGTTGAGGTGGAACAGCCAGCGGCCGTCGTCGCGCGCCGGCAGGTCGGCGCGCTCGTGGTACAGCCCCCAGCGGCTCTCGGTGCGGGTGAGCGAGGCGCGGGCGGCCATCTCGGCGCAGTCGCGGATGAAGTCCACCTCCGCGCAGCGCATCAGCTCGTGCGGGGTACGCGCGCCCATAGAGGCGATCTCCTCGCGCATCCGCTCGAAGGACTCCAGCGCGATCTCCAGCTTGGCGGCGGTCTTGGGCGGGGCGACGTAGTCGTTGACGAAGCGGCGCAGCTTGTACTCCACCTGCTGCTGCGGCGGCCCGCCGGGGTGACGCAGCGGGCGGTAGACCAGCTCGTGCGCGGCGGCGACCTGGTCCTGCGGGAGCGCCGCCGGGGCGCCGCCGTGGTGCGCGGCGGCGTGCGCGCCGGCGAGGTCGCCGAACACGAACGCGCCGATCATGTAGTTGTGCGGGACGCAGGCCAGATCCCCGGCCGCGTACAGACCGGGCACCGTGGTGGCGCCGTTCTCGTCCACCCACACCCCCGACGCCGAGTGGCCGCCGCACAGGCCGATCTCGGAGATGTGCATCTCCACGTCGTGGGTGCGGTAGTCGTGGCCGCGCCCGGCGTGGAAGGTGCCGCGCGTGGGGCGCTCGGTGGAGTGCAGGATGGTCTCCAGCGCGCCGATGGTCTCGTCGGGCAGGTGGGTCAGTTTCAGGTAGATGGGCCCGCGCGCCGAGGAGATCTCGGCGGCGACCTCGGCCATCATCTGGCCCGACCAGTAGTCGGAGTCGACGAACCGCTCTCCCCGGCTGTTGACCTGGTAGCCGCCGAAAGGGTTGGCCACGTACGCGCACGCGGGTCCGTTGTAGTCCTTGATCAGCGGGTTGATCTGGAAGCACTCGATGCCGCTGAGCTCCGCGCCCGCGTGGTAGGCCATGGCGTACCCGTCGCCGGCGTTGGTCGGGTTCTCGTAGGTGCCGTAGAGGTAGCCGCTCGCCGGCAGGCCGAGGCGGCCGCAGGCGCCGGTGGCCAGGATGACCGCCCCGGCCGCGACGGTGACGAAGCGGCCCGACCTGGTGTCGAACCCGGCGACGCCCACGGCCCTGCCGCCGTCGGTGAGCACCCTGACCGGCATGACGCGGTTCTCGATGCGCACCCTCTCGCGGATGTCGCGGCGGCGCAGCACCCGGTACAGCACCTTCTTGACGTCCTTGCCCTCGGGCATCGGCAGCACGTAGCTGCCCGAGCGGTGCACCCTGCGCACGGCGTAGTCGCCGTATTCGTCCTTCTCGAACTTCACGCCGTACCGCTCCAGCCGCCGGACCATCTCATAGCCGCGGGTGGCGGTCTGGTAGACGGTCTTCTGCGCGACGACGCCGTCGTTGGCGCGGGTGATCTCGGCGACGTAGTCCTCGGGGGTGGCCTTGCCGGGGATGACGGCGTTGTTGACCCCGTCCATGCCCATGGCGAGCGCGCCGCTGTGCCGCACGTGCGCCTTCTCCAGCAGCAGCACGCGGGCTCCCCGCTCGGCCGCGGTGATCGCGGCCATCGTCCCGGCCGTGCCGCCGCCGACGACCAGCACGTCGCAGTCCAGGCTCAGGCGGTCCTCGATCGAGGGGATGTCCATCTACAGTTCCTCCAGGATCCTCGCGCGCGTCTCGCTCCGGTCGGCGGCGGGGTCGCGCGGTCCGTGCATCTCGATCACCGAGCGGACGCCGTGGCGGCCGAGCACCACCACCCGGTCGGCGAGCAGCAGCGCCTCGTCCACGTCGTGGGTGACGAACACCACCGTCGCCCGGGTGTCGGCCAGCACCTCCAGCAGCAGGCGCTGCATCTGGGCGCGGGTCTGGGCGTCCAGCGCGCCGAACGGCTCGTCCATGAGCACGGCGCGGGGCGCGCCGACCAGGGCGCGGGCGAGCTGCACCCGCTGCCGCATGCCGCCGGACAGCTCGCGCGGCAGCCGGTCCTCCGCGCCGGCCAGGCCCACCCGGGCGATCCACGCGCCGGCGGCCGCGGCGCGCTCGCGCCGGGGCGTCCCGCGGATGCGCAGCGGCAGCTCGACGTTCGCCCGGACGGTGCGCCACGGCAGCAGGCCGTCATCCTGGAAGACCATGGCCCGGTCGGCGGAGGTGGCCGCGACCGGCACCCCGTCGGCGAGGATCCGGCCGCCGTGCGGCGCGAGCAGCCCGGCCATCGCGCGCAGCAGCGTGGACTTGCCCGAACCCGAGGCCCCGACGACGACCAGGACCTCGCCGGGGACGATGTCCAGGCCGACCTCGTGCAGCACCGGGCCGCGGCCGTAGCCGAGCGACAGCCCGTCCAGCGTGAACCCGAGGCCCGGCCGCGACTCGCCGGTGCGCGCCGGTCGTGCGAGCGTCGTCACGTGGTGCTCCTCTCCGGGCGGGCCCGCCGTCGGCGCCCCGTCACGACTCCCGCCCCTCGGCGCGGGGCAGCCAGCGGGTCGCCCTTCGCCCGGCGAGCTCGACGGCGGCCGAGGTGGACCAGCCGAGCAGGCCGATGGTGGCCATCCCGACGATGACCGCCGGGTAGTCGACCAGCGTGTACGACTGCCAGGTGCGGTACCCGACGCCGAACTCGCCGGAGATCATCTCGGCGGAGATGACGCAGATCCACGCCACTCCCATGCCGACCGACAGGCCGCCGAACACGCCGGGCAGGATGCCCGGCAGCACGACGTTCCACAGAACGTGCCGCCGCCCGCCGCCGAGGGTCCGGACGGCGTCCTCCCACAGGGTGGGCAGCGCCCGCACGGCGTGCCGGGTGCTCACCATGACCGGGAAGAAGGCGGCGACGAAGGTGATGAACACGATGCCCTGCTCGTCGGTGGGGAACAGCAGGATGGCGACGGGGACCAGCGCGATCGCCGGGATCGGGCGCACCGCCTCCAGCAGCGGCAGCAGCACGTGGCGGGTGCGTCGCGAGCGGGCGACGGCGACGCCGACGGCCACGCCCGCGACCGAGGCCAGCCCGAACCCGGTGAGGATGCGCAGCAGGCTCTGCAGCAGGTCCAGGTAGTAGACCGGGTCCGCCAGGCGGCGGGTGGCCTCGGCGGCGATGTCGCCGAGCGTCGGCAGCCGGTCGAACCGCAGCCACAGGCGCGCGTCGGTGACCGTGAGCGCCTGCCACACCCCGGCGGCGGCCAGCAGCGAGGCCGCCTTGGCGGCCCAGCCCCACCGGGCCCCGCGCGGCGCGGGCGTGGGAGCGGCGGCCGCCCGCGGTGGGGAGGTCCGGGCCGGCGCGGTCACCGCGCCTCGCCGCCCGCCTTGGCCGCCCGCAGCGCCTCCTCGTAGGAGAGCGGCCGCGTCTTCGGGTGCTGCCGACGGTAGGCGTCGGCGCCGTCCTGCGTGGTGAAGGGCAGGAACCTGGCGTCGGGCGCCGCCGCGGGGTCGCGCAGCCAGACCGAGCCGTCGGCGAACCACCGGGTGCCGGTGACGGTGTCGGGGACGTAGGCGGCGCGCACGGGCGCGCCGGCGGCGGCGATCCGGCGCAGCAGGCAGGTGGGCGTGGCGGCCGGCCGCGTCGTCGTCGCGCCGGCGAGCCACAGCTCCGAGGCGGTCGCCGGGTCGCCGGCCGCCTTGCCGCACACCGGGTCGGGCCCGGTGATCCGCGCGGGGTTGGCCGTCGAGGCCAGGTCGGCGTCGTAGGAGGGGCCGTACGCCTTGCGCAGGTAGGAGTCGTCGACGAACGCGCGGACGTCGACTCCGGGGAAGCCGTCACCGATGCGCTTGAGGAACGGCACGTCGTGCTCGTGGGCGGCCTGGAGCGGCGGCTTGAGCGTGGGATCGAAGGTCGCGATGCCGCCGGGGCCGTTGTAGAGGTAGACGACCTCGGCGGGCAGGCCGGTGGCCGTGGCGACGGACTCGGCGGCCTCCAGCGGGTGCTCGTGCAGGTAGCGTGTCGCGTCGATCTGGGCCTTGAGGAAGGCGTCCACGACTTCGGGGTGCTCCTTGGCGTACGCCTCGCGCAGCACCACGCCATGGAAGGTCGGCACGTCCAGCGCCGAGCCGTCGTACAGCAGCCGGGCCTTGTGCTGGAAGACCAGCAGGCCGGGCCAGGCGACGAACTGCGCGTACGCCTGCACTCCCCCGGACTCCAGCTGCGAGGCGCCCACCGCGGGCTGGTGGTTGACGACGCGCACGTCGCGGGCCGGGTCGAGGCCGGCCTTCTCCAGCGCCTGGACGAGCGTGCCGTGCCCGGCGGAGCCGGCGCTGGCGGAGATGGTGGCGCCCTTGAGGTCGGCGAGCGTTTTGGCCGTGGAACCGGGCGGGACGACGACCATGTTGAGCCCGCCGCGCAGGTTGTACCCGGTGATGGACACCAGCCGCGTGCGGGCCGCCGGGATGCCCTGGGTGCGGGCGGCGTTGATCAGCAGCGGGTAGTCCCCCATGGACCCGATGTCGATCTTCCCGGCGACCATCTTCGCCGTGATGGGCGCGCCGGTGTCGTAGTCCTGCCACTCGACCGAGTACCCCGGGCCGAGCCGCTTCTCCAGGTAGCCGAGGGACCGCAGCAGGGTTCCGGCGGTCACCGTGTTGATGGTCTTGGACTGGTAGCCGACGACCAGCGTCGTCTTCTCCCCGCCGCCCGCCGCGCCGGCGACCGAGCAGCCGGTCGCGGCGAGCAGGACGGCGATCGACGCCAGGGCTGCGCGCATGGCGGCCTCCTTCATCGCAGCAGGTAGGGGATGTTGATGGTGACGGCGTCGACCGGGCACCTGGCGGCGCACGGGCCGCAGTACCAGCACTCGTCGACGTGCATGTACGCCTTGCCGGTCTCGTCGCTGATGGCGAGGGAGTCGAGCGGGCACGCCTCGACGCACAGCGTGCAGCCGTCGATGCACAGCGACTCGTCGATGGTCACGGGCACCTCGACCCGCTGTTCGATCAGGGCCATGGTCGTTCCTCCGTGGTGGCGTCGTGGTCGCGGCGCGCGGGCGGCGCTGTGCCGGCCGGGCCGCCGCCGGGGGCGGGGGGTGTGCGGTCGAGATGGCCGCGCATGGTCAGCCGGTCGCCTCTGAAGCGGATGAACTCCAGGTCGACCGGCCGGCCGTCGGCCAGGTGGGTGAGCCGCTCGACCATGAGCAGCGCGGCGCCGCGCGGCGCGTCCAGGGCGGCGGCGGTGTGGGCGTCGGCGTTGACCGCCTCCAGGGTCAGCTCGGCCATGCCGAGAGGCTGGCCCGCGATGCGTTCGAGCAGCACGAAGATGTCGTTGTGCTCCAGGTCGGCGTCGAACAGCGGCTCGCCGACCTCGCGGACCAGGTAGGTCAGGTCGAGCGAGAGCGGCACGCCGTTGAGCCGGCGGAGCCGTTCGAGGTAGATGACCCGCTCGCCCGGCGGCACGCCGAGGCGGTGGCCGACCATGGCCGGCGGCTCGATCAGGGTCATGGTCCTGACCTGGTTGGTCACCTCGCCGTGCTCGTGCAGGGTCTCCGCCAGGCCGAGCAGCCGGTGCAGGCCGTGGGGGTACTTCTCCCCCGCCACCGTGGTGCCCACTCCCGGGCACCGCTCGACCAGCCCTTCCTCGCGCAGCAGGTGCAGCGCCTCGCGCACGGTGTTGCGCGAGGCGCCGAACTCGCGCGCCAGCGCGGCCTCCAGGGGGAGCTGCCCCGCCGGGAAGTGGCCGTGCACGATCTGCCTGCGCAGCAGGTCGGCGACCTGCCGGGCCCGATCGGCCCGGCGGCGCCGCGCGGTGGGCTCCGCCGTCACCCGTTCCACATCCGCCTCCCCGGCTGTTCGCCAGCTCCGACGGGATCAACCTAGCAATCCGGTAGGGAAATGGGGATAACGGGGAGATTGCGCCACTCAGCCGCGTCCGCGCACCACCGCCGAGCAGCCGACCGGCCGCCGGACCGGCGAGATCCGCCACCGGACGGCCGTGTCGTCAGCGGGCGGCCGTGTCGTCAGCGGGCGTTCAGGGCGCGAGCGCCTTCTCGAAGCAGAGCGAGTAGTCGAGCGACTCGTAGGGCGGGAAGATCGGGACCCGGGTGTAGCCCTCGCGCTCGTACACCCGCACCGCGTCGGGCTGGCGGTCGCCGGTCTGCAGGATGATCCGCGGGGCCCCGAGCGCGCGGGCGGCCTCCTCCGCCGCCGCCAGCAGGGCCCGCGCCACCCCCGAGCCGCGATGGGAGGGCGCGACGTACATGCGCTTGAGCTCGACCTCCTCGCCCAGGCGCCGAAGGGTGACATGGCCCACGGGCACACCCCCGTCGAAGGCGACCCCGGTGTACAGGACCGTCTCGGCCCGCACCTTCATGCCCGGGGGCAGGTGGCCGGGGTCGGCGAGCCGGTCGGCGTACCGCAGCCCCATCTCGGCCTCCATCGCCGTACGCAGCTCCTCGGCGCCGGGATCGTCGTAAGGCACTGCCCGGACGGCGAACGTGGCCTGGTCGGTCGTCATCTGTCTCCTCACCGGGTTCGCGGACGGGACTGGCGCGCCCTGGGCTGCGGGCAGCCCAACGGTACCCGGGGCCGGGGCGGCCCGAGCCGGCCGGCACGCACCCCGACTCATCCGCGCTCCCCCTACCGCCGCGACAGGCCCGGCGGGTTGACGCGGGAGACTTGGGTCTCCGGCAGCGTCACGGGAGGAGGCCGCGACCGTCGTGCCCGGCGGGCCGCACGTGTGCGGTGCGGCTTTGGGTAGTTTGTGATCAGTCGAGGGGGTGGCCATGGGGCTTTCGTACGTGGTGACCGGCGGCGGTCAGGGCATCGGCCGGGCGATCGCCGAGCGGCTTCTCCAGCGGGACGGCCGGGTCGTCGTCATCGAGCGCGACCCAGCGGCGATGGCGTGGACCCGCGGGCATCCCGCCGGGCCCCGGGTGGCCGCCGTGACCGGCGACGCCTCCGACGAGTCCGTCACCGAGCGGGCCGCCGACCTGGCGCAGGCCGCCGGTCCGCTGGCCGGCTGGGTCAACAACGCCGCGGTGTTCCGCGACGCCTCCCTGCACGAGGTCCCGGCGCGCGAGATCGTCGGCCTCGTCGACCTCAACCTCGGCCCCGCCGTCGCGGGCAGCGCCACGGCGATCCGCCGCTTCCTGGCGGCCGGACGCGGCGGCGCGATCGTCAACGTGTCCTCGCACCAGGCGCAGCGGGCCGTCCGGGGCGCCCTGCCGTACGCCACCGCCAAGGCCGCCGTCGAAGGGCTCACCCGCGCGCTGGCCGTCGACTACGGCCCCTCGGGAGTGCGCGTGAACGCGGTCGCCCTCGGCTCGATCGCCACCGCCCGTTACCAGGAGTTCCTGCGCGGTCAGGAGCCGCGGGCCGCCGGACGCGTCGAGGACCGGATGCGCCGGCTCCACCCGCTGGGCCGGGTCGGACGACCCGAGGAGGTCGCCGCGGCGGTCGCCTACCTGCTGTCGGACGACGCGAGCTTCGTCAACGGCGCGATCGTCCCCATCGACGGCGGCCGCTCCGCCCTCGGCCTGGACCCCGAGGAGACCTGAGCGGCCGCGCCTCGCCGTGGAGCGCGACCTCGGCGACCACGGGCGGGCGCCGGAGCGGAGAACGGGTGGCCGGCGGCGGCCCGCCGGCACGCCATGGACGACGACGTTCACGTTTCCGGAGGACGGCGGGCGGTGAGGAGGTGGGCGATCAGCTCGGTGCGGTTGGTCAGGCCGAGCTTGGCGAGGATGTTCCGTACATGGCTCTCGACCGTGCGCTCGCTCACGGTCAGCCGTTCGGCGATCCGCCGGTTGGACAGCGCCTGTGCGACCAGGTCCGCCACCTCGCGCTCCCGGGCGGTGAGCGGGTCGCCCGCACGGCGCCGGGCCGCCGCCTCGGCGAGCAGCCGGTCGGCGCGGGCGAGCGGCCCGGGAAGGTCCAGCCGCCGCGCCTCGGCCGCGGCCCGCGCGGCCAGAACCGCCGCCTCGTCGTGATCCCCGGGAGCCCCTCGGCGCAGCAGCACCTGCGCAAGGGCGAGCCAGGAATGGACGAGCCAGGGCCGGGCGCCCAGCCGCACGTTGACCTCCGCCGCCACGCGAAGGGCCCGCTCGGCGTCGTCCAGCCGGCCCATGACGGCCGCCATGCGCCCAGCGGCCCGCGCGGACGCCCCGCCGCAGAAGCTGTCGGCTCCCCCGGGCACGCCCGCGGCCCGCGACCACGGCAGCCAGTGCTCGTACGCCCACCGCGCCGCCTCGGCGTCGTCGAACACCTCGACCAGCTCGGTCACATGCTGGAGCACGCCCATCCCATGAACCCCCGGCAGAGGCCCGCGCAGCAGCAGCCGCAGCCGCTCGTACTCGGCGAGCGCCTCCTCGCGCGCCCCGGTCAGGTGCAGGCGCAGCGCGTGGGCGGCCTCGACCACCGGGATCGGCGCCGCGAGCGCCTCGGGGTCGCCGTCCGTCACCTCGCTCGGGTCGCCCCGTACGAGCGCCACCAACGCGGCGAAGACGCCGGTCACCACGCACGCCAGCGAGTCGCCCGTGCGGACCGCCACCGCCCCCGCCTCCGACGACCGGGCGCGCGCCTCGTCCCAGCGCCCGGCCAGTGCGGCGCGGGCCGCCGCCACCCGCAGGTGGTACCAGCGGGCCACCGGCAGCCGCGTCGCCGCCGCCAGTTCGCCGAGTCGCGCGATGCCGTCGTCCACCGCGGCGAGGTCTCCGATCTGGTAGTCGGCGTCCAGCCGCCAGATGTACCCGCGGACCGCCGGCATCGGCCGGCCCACGCGCAGGCCCACGCCGACGGACAGCTCACCGAGCCGCCGGCGTTCGGCGGCGTCGCCGGGCCGGTCGAGGATCCCGGCCCTGGCACGCGCCGCGTCGAGCAGGGCCGCGGGGTCGCCGCAGCCCTCGGCGAGGCGCAGCGCCTCGGCGGAGGTCCGCGCGGCCTCCTCCCACCGGTCGGCCTCCACCTCCCACGCCGCCTTGCGCGCCATCAGCCGCGACCGCACGACGGCGACCGCATCCGCTCCAGCCTCCGCGACGCCCTCGCCGGCCCACTCCCCCGCGGCGCCCCTGCCCGCCCATTCCCCTGCGACCGCCTCACCCTCCTGATCCCCCGCAGTGCCCCTGCCCGCCTGTTCCCCCGCGACCGCCTCACCCTCCTGATGCCCCGTGGCGGCTCGGGCCTGCCGGTCCGCCGGGGCGGCTTCGCCCGGCCGGTGCGCTGGGATGTCCAGGGCCGCCAGGGCGCGGTCGCAGAGGGCGGTCATGCCCACCACGACGGCCCGGTCCCCCGCTCCGCTGAGCACGAGGGCGGCGGACGCGAGCAGGTCCGGACGTCCCGCCGCGTCAGCGGCATCGGCGGCCGCACGGCAGTGCTCCGCACTCTGACCGACGAACCCGGCGTAGCACTCGGCGGTGGCCAACTCGGTCAGGATCTCCGCCCGCCGCGCGTGATCGGCGCCCAGGCGGCCGAGCAGTCCGAGTGCCTGACGGCTGAGCCGGGCCGCGTCCTGCGGCGCGGAGGAGCGCAGCGCGTACGCGGCGGCGGCGCGCGTCCACCACAACGCCGTGCGCAGGGTCTCGGGGTCGTCGCCCGCCCGCCGCCAGTGGGCGGCGACGCGCGCGGCCAGGGCGGGATCGTCGCCGGCCCGGCGCACCAGCGCGGCGGCCGCACGCCGGTGCAGGCAGGCGGCCTCCCGCGCCGCCGCCGCGGCGGCCACGCCGTCCCGCACCACAGCGTGGGCGAACCGGTACGCCTGCGGCCACGTGGCGGACGCGGGCGCGCCACCCGTCGTGAGCACGCCGGCGGTCAGGAGCGCGTCGAGGTGGGCGGACACCACCGCGTGCGGCAGGTCGCGGACCTCCGCCAGCAGACGCGCGTCGATGTCCCGCCCGAGGACCGCCGCGGCTCCCGCCGTCTCCCGCACCTCCGGGCCGAGCCCGTCGAGCATGCCCAGGACCAGCAGCCGCATGTTCGCGGGCGGCACCAGCCCATCGGCGCCCCTCTCGCCCAGGTGCGGGCCTCCGCCGCCGGACGGCCGCTCACTCCCGGGGGACGCCCTGCCGGAGGGGAGCATCTCGCCCTCACCGGAAGACGACCCGCCGCCAGGAGACGGCCCACCGGCGGGGGAAGGTGTGCGCCCGAGGGCCGCCGCCATCGCGGCGACCAGTAAGGGGAGGCCCCCGGTGCGCTCGTGCACCGCCGGCGCGAGCGCGGCGCCCCCGGGGACGTCCGCGAGCACCCGCGCCACATCCCCCACGGTCAGCGGGGCCAGGGCCAGGGCGCGCACGGCCCGGCCGCGGGCGATGCCGGCAAGGGTGGCGGCCAGGGCGCCGTCGCGTCCCGGAGCCGGATCGCGGTGCGTCGCCAGGACGAGCAGCCGCGACCCCGGGGTCTCCGAAGCGACGTGGCGCAGCAGGGCCAGGGACGCCTCGTCGGCGTCGTGGACGTCCTCCAGGACGACGACGAGGCCCTCGGCGTCCTCGGCCGCCGCGAGCAGCGCGTCGACGAGCGAGACGAGCCGCCGGAACCGCGCGGCGCCCGCCTCCGCGACATCCCCACCGGCCCAGATCGCATCAAGATCCACTTCGGCGGCGTTCCCACCGGTCTCCACCGCATCGCCACCCGCCCCGACGGCGCCGGGGGCGCCTTTGGCGGTATCGAGGTCAGCCTCAGCGGCATCGGCACTCGACCCGACGGGATCGGCGCCCGCCTCGGCGGGGTCGGCGTCCGCTCGTGCCGCTGGTGAGCGGGTCGCGGGGCGGGGGGACGGATGAGGGGCGAGGCGGTGCAGCAGGCGCGTCCACGGCCACAGTGGGGGGACGCCCGGCTCGTCCGGACAGCGGGCCCAGACGACACCGGGTTCGCCGGCCAGGGCCTCCTCCACCAGGCGGGACTTGCCCATGCCTGGCGGACCCGAGACGAGGATCACCCCTCCACCGCCCTCCCGAGCGGCGGCGGCGGCCTCGCGCAGCACGGCGACCTCACGATCGCGCCCGGCGAAGGGAGGCGAGGCGCTAGGTCCGGCATCCACCGGACCAGTCTGACAGCCACGGCCCGGATCCCATGGACGCCCGTCTCCGACGGCCTCCTGGACGGTCCACATTGACCTCGCGGGGGTCTGCGCGCCCGGGGTGGGTGGGGGTCGGCCGGCGTCCCGGCAGGACTCGGCGGCCGCGGCGTGTGGGCGCGGATGCGTGAGGGCTCGGGATGTGTGGGGGGGGCGGCCGGCGTCCCGGCAGGACTCGGCGGCCGCGGCGTGTGGGCCGGGTGCGTGGGGGCTCAGTGCCGTGGGTCGGTGGTAGCACTCATGACCGGGGCGCGGCGACGGTTCACGCTGGTCACGACGCCGGAGCAGAGATGACCGGACGCAGCGGAACGGTGTGACGAGGGGGACGAAGTGGAGCTTCGTGAGTACGCGGGTCACGACGCCGTCGGGTTGCGCGAGCTGATCGCCACGGGCGAGATCACCGCCGGCGAGGTGGAGGGCGTCGCGCGGCGGGCCCTGGAGGCGGCGGACGCCGAGTTGAACGGGCTGGCGCTGCCGCCGTTCACCCCGGCGCTGGACCACGACCCCGGCGGGGCGCTCGCCGGGGTGCCGTTCCTGATCAAGGACAACGGCCCGATGGCCGAGGGGACGCCGTTCTTCTGCGGCAGCCGGGCCGTCCGCGCCGTGGCCGGGCACGACACCGATCTGATGCGGCGGCTGCGCTCGGCGGGCCTGGTCACGCTGGGCCTGACGACGGTGCCCGAGATGATGATCAGTTTCTCCACCGAGTCGGTGCTGTACGGGCCGACGCGCAACCCGTGGGACCTCGCGCGGGGGGTCGGCGGGTCCAGCGGGGGCTCGGCCGCCCTGGTGGCGGCCGGAGCCGTGCCCCTCGCCCATGGGAGCGACGGCGCCGGTTCCATCCGCATCCCCGCCTCCTGCTGCGGGCTGGTCGGGCTGAAGCCGAGCCGGGGACGGGTGCCGTGCGGGCCGGACGTGGGCGAGCCGCTGTTCGGCATCTCCGTCGAGTCGGGGCTGAGCCGCACGGTGCGCGACACCGCCTGCTACCTGGACGCGATCCAGGGTCCGGCGCCGGGCGACAAGTACACCGCCCCGCCGCCCGCGCGCCCCTACGCCGAGGAGGTCGGGGCGGACCCCGGCCGGTTGCGGGTGGCGGTGTCGACGCGGGGGTGGCCGGACGTGGCGGCGGACCCGGAGGTGGCGGCGGCGGCCGTCCAGACGGGTCTGGCGCTGGAGAAGCTCGGACACGTGGTCGGCGAGGCCCGCCCGGAGGTCGGCGCGGAGACCATGATGAGCGCCATGGTGCCGTTCGCGATCGTCGCCGTCGCCGCGCCGCTGCTCACCGCGCTCAGGCCACCGGACCCCGCCAAGGTGGAGGCGGTGACGCGGCGGGCGTTCGCCGAGGCCAAGGAGCTGAGCGCCTACCGGCTGCTGGGCGCGTTCGACGCGCAGAACCGGGCGGGCCGGACGGTCGGCGCCTTCTTCGGCGAGTACGACCTGCTCGTCACGCCGACGCTGGCGCGCCCGCCCGCGCCGCACGGGACGCTGCGCTACGACGACCCCGGGCACACGGTGGCCACGTGGCTGGAGTCGCTGTTCGCCTACGGCCCGTTCACGGCGCTGTTCAACCTCACCGGGGAGCCGGCGATCAGCCTGCCGCTGGGGTGGAGCGACGACGGGCTGCCCATCGGGGTGCAGATCGTCGCCCCGTACGGCCGCGAGGACCTGCTGGTCCGCGTCGCGTCGCAGTTGGAGGAGGCCATGCCGTGGGCCGGCCGCACGCCCGCGTTCCACGTCGGCGACCGCTGAGCGCCCATGCCGACGGCGGCCGCGCCTGCGGCCGCCATCACTCCCGCCGTCTCCCGCACCTCTTCGAGCTGGAAGCCGACACAGGCCGCGGACAGGTAGGTGTACGACGTTGCCAGGGCACGCACACCCCGTACACGAGGCGGCCTGTGGGGGCCTCATACACGCTCCACCGCGACGTCGTCTACCGTACGGCGGTCTGTTCGATCTGGGCGAACGCGGGAAGGTCGGGGACCGCGAAGTTCTCCACCGCCTGGGCCGGGGTCTTAACGCCCACGATGGTGGTGGCGAAGGCCAGCTCATCCAGCACGAAGCGGAGCGCGGCCTGGGCCAGGGTGACGCCGGGCCTCTCCAGGCGCCGCACGGAGTCGGCGAGCGCGACGTACACGCGCCGGCGGCCGGCGGGCCACCGTCCACGCAGGTCCCCTTCCCCGTACGTCGTCCCCGGGGCGTGCCTGCCGCTGAGGAAGCCCGCCGCCAGCGGTTCCCGGGCGATCAGGCCGACGCCGCGCCGGGCGCACTCGGCGAAGAGCCCGGCGGGGAAGTCCGGCGAGAGGGCGAGGAAGAAGAGGTTGTACGGAACCTGCAGGGTGCGGAGGTTCTCGTACCGGAGGCAGGCGCGTCCCTCCTCCAGCGAGTGGATGGACGCCCCGTAGTGCCGGATGAGGCCCCGTTCGACCAGATCGTCCAGCACTCCGAACGCCTCGCCGTCCTCGATCACGTGGAGCGGAGGGTCGTGAAGCTGGTAGAGGTCGATGTGGTCCCGGCCGAGGCGGCGCAGGCTGGCCTGTACCGCCGACAGCAGATGCCGCGGAGAGAAGTCCATCCGCGTCCGCCCGTCGTCGAAATTGCCGCCGACCTTGGTGGCGATGACGACGTCGTCGAGCCGGCCGGCCACCTTCAGCGCTCCGCCCAGGACGGCCTCGCTGTGGCCGTGGCCGTACACGTCGGCGGTGTCGAAGAACGTGCAGCCTAGGTCGAGGGCCGCGCGGACCGCGACGGCCGAGGTGCGGTCGTCGGTGGGCCCGTAGCTGTTGCCGGACCGGTTGCCGCCGATGGCGAAGGCACCGAAGCCCAGCTCCGAGACGAGCAGATCGGTCGCGCCCAACTTGTTGGTTCTGATTGTCCGGCTCCCGTCTCCGCCGCCTACCAGTTCGGGTTCAGCGGCAATGCCAGGCTCAGATATCGGTCCGCCTCACCCAGCATCAGTCCGGCCCGGCAGAACTCCTCCAACGCGTCCCGTACCTCGTCCGCCGAGACGTCGAAGGAGGGGTCGGCGCTCTTCAGGTGCTCGGCGACCTGTGCCGGGGTCCGCATCGTGTCGCCGCAGAAGACGTAGGCGAGCGCGTTCGCCGCCGTGACCTGGTAGGTCACCTGCCGGTCGGGGCCCTCGTTCCTGTCGATGAGGATCCCGTTGCCCGTACGCCGGTAGGTCAGCGTGTGCCGCCTGCCCGAGGACCACTGTTCGCGCCACCGCTCGACGAAGTCGTGCGTCGGCGCGAGAAAGGCGGCGGGAACGGTCTCCCCCATCTCGTAGTCGAAGAAGTACGCGACCTTCATCAGGTCCACGTGATCGGGATAGACGTATTCGTAACTCGCCTCGGGCCGTTTGGCGCGCACCGGGAACTCGGGGTCGGTGTAATGCGGGGAGAACCTCTCCAACCAGATCCGCCCGCTGCCGACAGGGGGTTCGAGGTGGGTGATGCATCGCAGGACGCGCAACTGCGCCTCGTAGTCCTCCGGTCGTTCCCCGGGAAAGCCCCAGATCAGGTTCCAGTTGACGCCGATTCGGTAGTAGGCGCACCACTTGAGGCAGCGGACGTTCTGCAGCATCGTGCAGCCCTTGCGCATGAGGGTGAGAATGTGGGTGTTGAGGCTCTCGATGCCGGGCTGCACGCGGCGGACCCCACCGCGGTGGAGGGCGTGGATCTGCTCGCGGGTCAGATTGGCCTTTATCTCGTAGAAGAAGTTGTAGTCGAGCCGGTCCCGCTCGATCTCGGAGAACAGGCTCCGGATGTATCTGACGTCCAGGATGTTGTCGACCGCCATGAACGAGCAGATCCGATGGCGCTCCGCCAGTTCCGTCAGTTCCGCGAGAACGCGTTGCGGACTCTTGGCGCGGTAGCCCATCGTCTCACCGTTGAGCCCGCAGAACGTGCAGTGGTGCTTCTGGCCCCACCAGCAACCCCGGGAACTCTCGAACGGGAGGGTCCAGGTCGCCTTGTAATGCGGGAGGAGGCCTAGCCGCTCGGCCCGTTCGAAGTAGTCGCGGTAGTCCGGCACGGGCAACCGGTCGAGCCGGTGTGTCGGCAGGACCGGCCCGCCCTGAAGGACCTCGCCGCCCCTGCGCACCAGAAGGCCGGGGATGCGCAGCGGTACCGCGCCGCGTCTAAGGTGCGAAAGGAGCGCGGGGAAGACGTCGTCTCCCTCCCCGGACACGACGTAGTCGATGAAGGGGAAGGCCCGGGCGTATTCCGCGCCCATCTCGCCCTCCATGTTCGCTCCGCCGAAGACGACCTGGATCCCGGGATGGAGTTCCTTGATGCGCCGCGCGAGCGCGAGCGACGCGACGTTCTGCTGGAACAGGGAGCTGAATCCGACCACCTGGTACTCCGTCCAGTCGACCTTGCGCAGGCAGTCGTCGATGAACGCGGGCAGGATGTCCCGGCGCAGTTCGAGGAAGAACTTCTCGTCCTTTCCCAGCTCCTCTATCCAGGAGAACTCGTAGGGGAACCTGGCGAAGTACTCCGCCTCCCGCCCGGCCGCCTCGGCGCCGAACGCCGCGTGGCCGAACAACCATTCCCCGGTCATGTGCGAGCGGCGCTCGCACAGCCTTTCGTACACGTCGGGGGACAGCTCGGCGGACAGATCCAGATTGAACTGGTGGACGTCCGCCGCGAAACCGGCGGCCTTCGCGATGGCGGCGAGCAGGCCGACCTGAATCGACGGCCGGTCGGCGGAGGCGAACGGCATGCAGACCAGGGCCACCCGGAAGCCGGCGGGATCGGCCATTCACCCCTCCTGGTGGAGGTGCTCGTAGAGGGGTTGCCACAAAGCCTGCCCCAGGGGCGTGAGTGACGTGGCGTTCCGCAGCACCGGCTCGATCTCGCGAAGCTGCCGCAGCAGGTTCTCCTCCCGGTTCCGGAAGACGTCGGAGTCCGGCATGCCCTGAGGAAGGTGGCCGTTGGCGCGTGCGGTGCGGTAGAAGAGCGCGACGTTGCCGAAAGCGTGGTAGGCGACCACGATGAAGAAGATCGGCCGCATTTTGTCCCGGAAGGGCGAGTAGTAGAGGTTCTGGTCCGTCCGGTCGTCCAGCGGGCCGAGCCTGGTGATGATGTGCAGGTACTGATGGGTCGCCTCGTGCACCAGCATCTCGGCCAGCGGCCAGACGTACCGCTGGTCGGAGACGCAGATGACGCCAGGGGAGAACCGGTGACTTCCGCTGTTGAAAATCCCGGGCCTCGACTGCAGCGGGACGAGTTCCCTCAGGACGGTGCCCGCCCATTCGGTGTAGCCGGGCGCGGCGTCGCGGATCAGGCGGAGCGCGCTCTCGCACACGGGACGCCATTCGCCGCCGCCGGCGGCCTCGTCGGGATCGAAGTCGTACGCGTCCGCGGTCAGCAACCTGCGCGCTCCCGCCGGGGACAGCGCCTCGGCGCTGGAAAGGGTGAAACGAAACCCCGGCGCGGTGACCAGGGGAAGCCGTTCCGCCTCCGCCGAGAGCCAGTGGTCCTCCTCGCGCGCGAAGACGAGGCTCGCACGCTGCCCCTTGTGGCTGGTTTCGATGACCACCTGGCCTGAGGTCGCCGATACGCGCAGTTCGTCCGCCGAC
The DNA here is from genome assembly GCF_053602655.1 of Sphaerisporangium sp. NPDC004334. NCBI lineage: Bacteria > Bacillati > Actinomycetota > Actinomycetes > Streptosporangiales > Streptosporangiaceae > Sphaerisporangium > Sphaerisporangium sp. NPDC004334. The sequence goes on along the minus strand of NZ_JBSGDZ010000005.1, from coordinate 322,886 downwards.
GGGAGCAGCCACTCGCCGAAACGCAGACGCGCGGGCTCCGGCAGGCGGGCCCTCCATTCTCCCGTCCGTCCGAGCCAGGTGACCCGTAGGCCGAGCGCCGACACCGATCGGAGCGTGTCGTCGCCGGAGAGCAGCGAGGCGTGGAGGTCCCCGAACGCCGGGTCCCAGGCCGCGTCGAAGGAGGACTGCCCGGCGCTCCAGCGCTCCAGTATGGGTCCGAGGCCCGGGGTGTGCCGTTCGAGATCCGCTTCGTGGACCCGCAGGAATTCCCGCACGAGCTGGATCGCGTGGCCGGCGACGACGACCTCGAGGAGCTGCGCGTCGAGGCCGGCCTGCGGACAGGAGAATCCGGTGTAACCGAGGTCTGGGATCATGGCTTCTCCTCTACGCGGGTGGTGGCGGCGGATCGTGTCCGGGAGCGGACGGGAAGCCGGTGCGGGCGGTGCGGCCGTCGCGCCTGTTCGCTCACCACGCCGGCATGGAGGCACGTCGATCAGAAAGAGATGCTCTGGCCGACCGAACTGCTGATGGCGACGTCCTCTCCCGGGTTGAGCCCGAGGGTCTGCTGGTCGTTGGTCAGTTCAGCCTGGAGCGCCTCGCGCAAGGTGGCGTTGATGCGCGCCTTGGCCTCGTCCGAGAGCGACGTCATCAGGCGCTTCTGGACGTTCGCCGCGTCTTCGACGGGTGTGACCACGTGTAGGTCGAGGTCCTGGGGTTCCATCTCGATCGCCTCCATCCGGGGTTATCCCTTTTGTTTCCAGGCATGCCGCAGGCGCATTCGGCTTGGCAGAAATCGCGGCGGTGGGCCTGCACTAGTCATAACAAACAGAATGGAACGGTCAAGGGTTTCACCGAGAAAAGGTGTCGATCGCATTGGTCGATCTTGAATTACCCGAGAATGATGATCCGTTGCGTGGGCCGCCGAGTTTTTCGATGGAGCGCCACGTTTTCCGGTCAATCGACTCAGACGCGGTAAATTAGAGCAGTTCGCCCATATCGGACCCGCACGTCGTCCATGGCGCCCGGCCGGCGGACGCCGGGGGCGCCCCCGCCTGTCCCCCGCCGGCCACAGGTCCGGCGCCGACACCCGGAACCGCGACTCGGCCGGTACGTCGGCTTATCGCCGCGGGCATCACGCCGCGCGGTCGCGAGGAGGTGTCGACAAAGAAGGAGAGGCGGGACTCCCGGGACATATGCGGCCGCAGTGGTGCGGTTCGCGCCTCCGATCCGCGCGGCGGGCCGCGGCCGAGCATCCGCGGGAATCCAATGGCGGTCTCCCCGGAAGCGCGGAATACGATTCTTCGAGCTGACAATGCGGCGACCGGTGAGCGCCCATGCCGATGGCGGCCGCGACGGTGGCCGCCATCGGTGCGGGTGCAGCGCGCCGTCCCGCGGGACGGGCGCCGGGACCCGCGGCTAGGTGAGCGGGCAGGTGTCGCGGTACTCCGAGATCGCGATGCTGCGCGGCGCCGGGCAGAGGAACTGGTCATAGCGGGTGTCGTCGTCGATGAAGCGCTTCATCCACGAGATCATGTACTTGGCCATCGTGGTGTTGGAGGTCTGCGGGAAGAAGTGCGAGGCGCCCGTGAGCTCCATGTACGCCTTCTCGGTCGACGAGGGGATGCTGGTGTAGAAGGGCTGGGAGTGCGTGGCCACCGGCGCGATGGTGTCCGCCTGGCCACCGATGATCATGGTGGGGACGCGCACGCCCGACCAGCTCTTGTCGAGGTTCCACGGGGCGATGGGGATGGCGGCCTGCAGCGAGGGGCGCGCGTTCGCGGCCTCCAGCGTGCCGCCGCCGCCCATGGAGTGCCCGGCCACGGCCAGACGCGTGGTGTCGATGCGGGCCCGCACCGTGCTGCTGCTGTTCCTGACCAGGTAGTCCAGCGCGGCGAGCAACTGCCTGCCCCGGCTGTCGGGCTGGTCGTACAGGGTGTTGGTCTCGATGCCGAACACGACGAACCCCTGCGAGGCGAGCCGGGGTCCGAGCCAGCTGAGGCTCGACCAGGTGGCGGTGTACCCCGGGGAGATGGCGATGGCGCCGAAGGTCCCCTGGCTGGTGTCGGTCGGATAGTAGATGGTGCCACCGCCGAACCCGCTGACGCTCAGCGAGGACACCGAGGTCTGGGCGGTCGCGAACGGCCCGCGGGCCGCCTCGATGCTCGCGTTGGTGGGCGCCGGGCCGCGCTCGTAGGGGCCTGCCGCCGCGTGCGCGCCGGGGGCCGCGGCGAGGGGGCCGCCGGTCAGGGCCAGGGCCAGGCACACCTTGGTGATGAGCCGCGTCCCGAACCGCCGCCGGGGGACGGCGGCCCGGTCTCGCAGGAGGGTGGCGGCGGGCAGGGGGGTGAGGGAGAGGATCTCGCGTGGCTGCACGTTCGTGTGCTCCCTGTCGGTGGGGGGACCAGCGGGCGAGGCGCCCGGCGACCCGGCGGCGGCCCGAAGCAGGCGGCCGGGGGGCGGCCGGCACGGTTCGGACGGGGACGCCGCAGGTCAGCGGGGCGCTTCCGCTGACTACTGACTGACGCAATTGTGAGATCCCGAAGTCAGCCGCGCATCGGCGAAATCACCGGTCTTGACCGGAAGGCGCTCACCCGCCTGCTCGCCGTCAGGACAGGAGGCGGGCCAGATCCACGCGGGAGCGGATGCCGAGTTGGGCGAAGATGTTCCGCAGGTGGTGGTCGACGGTGCGGGGGCTGATGACCAGCCGTGCCGCCACCTCGCGATTGGTGGCGCCCTCCGCGACCATCCGCGCGATCTGCTCCTGCTGCGCCGTGAGCCGGGCGATCTGGGCCTGGCGGTCCGCCTGGCGCTCGCCCTCCGGCAGGTGGGAGAACGGCCGGGCCGCCGGGGTGGACGGGGGCGGGACGGCCTGCCCGGCGGCGCGCAGTTCGGCGCGTGCCTGGGCCGCCCACAGCCGGGCGCCGAACCGTTCGAAGGCGTCGAGCGCACTGTGGAGGTGTTCCCGCGCCGCGCCGGGACGCCGGTCGCGGCGCAGCGCGCCGCCGAACAACAGCTCCGTCCTGGCCGTCTCGAACTCGCACGACCCGCGGTGGTGCAGGTCGAGAGCGTGGCGGAACAGCTCCTCCGACGCGCCCGGCTCGGCGAGCAACGCGTGGCATCGCGCCGCGAGCGCGAGCCGGTCGGGGTTTCGCGTGCTGCCCGCCCAGCGGTCGAGCACGTCCAGCGCGGCCATGGCGTCCTGCCGTTCGCCGGTGCGCGCCGCGGCCTCGATGAAGGTGGGGGTGGCCATCACCCGGACGACCACGTGGCCGTTGCGGAGCTCGGCGCGCAGCCGGCCGGCGGCGTCGGCGGCGCGGCCGCGGGACAGGTCGAGGTGGGCGAGCGCCCAGTTGCCGAGCGCCGCCGCCACGCCGAGCCCGTGGGCGTCGGCGACCTCCAGGGCGGCCGCGGCCCGGGTGCGGCAGGTCTCCTTGTCGCCCTGGACGGCCGCGGCGAGCGCGAGCCACGCCAGATGCTGGCCCGCGGTGTTGTGCTGGCCGGTCTCCTGGGCGAGCCGCAGCCCTTCGATGGCGTGGCGGGTGACCGATCCGTACCGGCCGAGCCAGAGTTCGGCGTTGATGACGGCCGACAGCAGTTGCGGCAGCGCCGAAGCCCCTCCCCGTCCGCGCGCGCTATCGACGGCCCGGGTGGCCAGGGCGAGCGCGTTGGCGTCGTCGCCGAGCAGCAGGCCGGCCGATCCGGCCCATACCAGCATGGCCGTGCTGTGGACATGGGGCGCCAGGAGCAGGACGCGGCGCAGCGGCTCGGCGGCCTCGGCGTGCCGCCCGCGCAGGGTGGCCGCCATGCCTTCGAGGAACTCGAACATCAGCCGGGTGGCCGGGCGCTCGTCGGGACGGCGCAGGACGGCGGCGCGCCGGGCGATGGCGAGGAAGCGCTGATGGTCGCCGGCGAAGTAGCCGGCCTCGGCGGCGCGGACCAGGGCGCGGACGCCGAGGGAGCGGTCGCGGTCGAGCAGCCACCCGGCGGCGGCCAGAAACCTGTCGTGCGCGCTGCCGGTCTCGCCGCCGAGCAGCTCCAGGTTGCCGCGCAGCAGCTCGGCCTGGCCGCGCATCTCCGCGGGGACGGTGAGCGGCGACAGCCGGGCGAGCAGCGCCCTGGCCCGTTGCGGGTGGCCCGAGATGGACGCGTGGTGGGCGGCCGCCGCAAGCCGGGCGGCCTTGACCTCGCCGTGCTCGGTCAGCTCCGCGGCACGTTCGAGGGCGAGATAGGGCTCGGGATGACCGGCGTGCGGGCCGGCGGCCTGCGCCGCCTCGGCGAGCTCGGCGGCCAGCTCGTCCACCGAGCCGTCGAGGGCGGCGGCGCGGTGCCAGGCCCGCCGCAGGCGCTGGTGGTCGTGATGGAGCACGCCGGCGAGCAGGCGGTGCGCGGCGCGCCGGGCGGCCGGGGAGGCGGCGGCGTAGACGACCGGACCCATCACGGGCTCGGCGAAGGCGTACCGGTCGCCCTCGGCGGTGAGGACGCCGGCGACCTCGGCCGGTTCGAGCAGGTCCAGCACGTGCCCGGGCGAGACGCCCCCGCCGTGACCTCGTCCGGCGTCCGGCGGGACGCCGCCGCCGTACCGTTCTCCGGCTTCGGACGGTGCGGTGTCGCCGTGGCGTGGTCCGGCGGCGCGGACCAGGGTGGGGATGTCGAGGTCGGGGTCGGCGGCGACCAGCAGGAGCAGCGCCCGGGTGGCCTCGGGCAGCGCCGCGACCCGGCGGGTGTGGGCGCGCCAGAGCCGGCCGCCCGGCGGGACGGAGACGGGAGGCGCGTGCGTGCCGGCGAGCCGGCCCGGCGTGAGCGATCCGGTCAGTTCGGCCAGGGCGAGGGGGACGCCGTGGGCGAGCCGTTCGAGCGACGCGCGCAGGTCCTCGCCCAGCCCGGGCGGGGCGAGGTCGTCGAGCATCCGCCTGGCGGCGGCCGGGTCGAGCGGGCCCAGCACCCGCACGGGCACCTCGTCATCCAGCGCCGCCCCGTGGCCCGGCGGCCGGTCGGCGGTGAACAGGAAGGCGACCGGCTCGGCGGCCAGGCGGCGGGCGGCGAACAGCAGCAGGTCGTGGCTGGCCGCGTCGAGGTGGTGCAGGTCGTCGACGCAGACCAGGACGGGCCCGCGGGCGGCCAGGGACGCCAGCCACTCCAGCACCGCGACCGCCGGCCCGAGCGCGTCCCCGGCCTCCTGCGTGGGGGCCACCGGGCTGAACGGGGCGGCGGCGGTCCGGGCCCGCCGGCGTGCCGCCGAAGGCCGACCCCCTGCCGCTGCCGCCGGGGTGGGCCCGCCGGAGGCGGTGGCGCCTGGAGCACGCGGACCCGTGGCCGGGAGGGGCCGGGAGGCCGGGGGGAGGTGGAGGGTGGCGCGCAGGAGGGCGGCCTGCGGTTCGGGAAGGTGAGGGCCGGGGTCTCCGAGGGGGCGCAGGAGGCGGTGGAGGGCGGCGTGGGGCAGGCCGTGCTCGCTTTCGGCGCCGCGGGTGCGCAGGACCAGGAAGCCGCGCGCCTGCCCGGCGGCGTGGTCGAGCAGGGCCGTCTTGCCCATGCCGGGCCCGCCGGCGAAGAGCATGGCGCCGCCCGAGCCGGTGCGGGCTCGGTCCAGCAGCCGCCGGACCGCATCCTGCTCGGCGTCTCTGCCGCGCAGGACGGCCAGCCGGGCGGGGAGTGACGCGGGAGACACGTCTTCCAGTGTTACGCCGAGTTCTCACCCATCGGAAGGGACATGTCCGGTCTGTTGCTTACAGGCCGTTGACTCGGCTGTAGCACGTATGTAACCTTTGGCCAACGCTCTGCAAGAATCTTGCAAATCCCTGCTCGCTTTCGTTCCACAGCCTGCAACTTCCGGCTGGACCGCAACGCGTCCGTGCGTCCGCCCGGCTCCCATAAGGGAGGCCCCCGGTGATGTCGGTCTCGGCATCGCGCTGCCGGTCACCGCCGGCGTTACCAGCGCGGCCCCAATCCCCGATCCAGCGCACCCCTATCCCCTCCCGCGCTCCGAGCGCGGCGTCATCCTCCCTGCCGGCGACCCCCGGCGCGGAGTCCGCGCGGGCCCTTCCCCGCCCCCTGCCTCTGCCTCTGGCTCGAGATCACCACCCCCCGGCGACCACTGCCGGCGCCACGGCGCCGCCGCGATCCGTCGTCCCAGACGAGAGATAGAGAACGCGATGAGAAAGAAGCACCCCCCGGTATTACGGCTGGTCGCGGCGCTGCTCGCGGCCGGCCTGCTCGTCCTGGCGGGCCCGGTCCTGCCGGCGTCCGCGGTGGCCGGGCCGAACCTGGCCACGGGCAAGGCCGTCACCGCGAGCAGCTTCACCGACGTCTACACGGCCGGCAACGTCAACGACGGCAACCAGAGCACCTACTGGGAGAGCGCCAACAACGCCTTCCCGCAGTGGATCCAGGTGGACCTCGGATCCAGCAGGAGCGTGAACGGCGTCGTCCTCAAGCTCCCCACCTCAGGCTGGGGCGCGCGCACCCAGACCCTGACCGTCCAGGGCAGCACGACCGGGTCGAGCTTCTCCACCATCGTGGGGTCGGCCGGCTACACCTTCACCGGCGGCAACACGGTGACCATCGACTTCGCCACGACCACCACCCGGTACGTGCGGCTGACCATCACCGGCAACACCGGGTGGCCGGCGGGCCAACTGTCGGAGTTCGAGGTGTACGGTCCGGTCACCGGTGACACCCAGGCGCCGAGCGCCCCGTCCAACCTGGCCTACACCCAGCCGGCCTCCGGGCAGATCAAGCTGACCTGGAACGCCTCCACCGACGACGTGGGCGTCACCGGCTACACCATCTACGCCAACAACGCCGTGCGCGGCACGGTGGCGGGCGGCGTGCTGACCTACACCGACTCCCAGCCCGACACCGCGACCGTGTCCTACCAGGTCACCGCCAAGGACGCCGCGGGACACGAGTCGGCGGCGAGCAACACCGTCACCCGCACGGGCGGCGGGGGCGGCGGCTCCAACCTGGCCCGCGGCAAGCCGATCACCGCGTCGTCGTTCGTGCACACCTTCGTCGCCACCAACGCCAACGACGGTGACCTGACGACGTACTGGGAGGGCGCGGGGAGCAGCTATCCCAACACGCTGACGGTGCAGCTCGGCGCGAACGCGAGCGTCGACCAGGTCGTGCTGAAGCTGAACCCCGACAGCGCGTGGGGCACCCGCACGCAGACCATCCAGGTGCTCGGCCGCGACCAGAACTCCACGACCTTCACCAGCCTGGCCTCGGCCGCGACCTACACCTTCAACCCGGCGTCGGGCAACACGGTGACGATCCCGGTGTCCGCCACGGTGGCCGACGTCCAGCTCCGGTTCACCGCCAACTCCGGCGCGCCGGCCGGGCAGGTGGCCGAGTTCCAGGTCATCGGCACCGCCGCCCCGAACCCCGACCTGACCGTCACCGGCATCACCTCCTCTCCCGCCTCGCCGGTGGAGACCGACGCCGTCACGCTGTCGGCGACCGTGCGCAACGGCGGCACGGCGGCCTCGGGCGCGACGAACGTCAACCTCTACCTGGGGAGCACCAAGGTCGGCACCGCGTCGGTCGGCGCACTGGCCGCCGGGGCCTCCACCACCGTCTCGGCCAACATCGGGCCGCGCGACGCGGGCACCTACCCCATCACCGCCAAGGTGGACGAGTCCAACGGCGTCGTGGAGCTGAACGAGGCCAACAACTCCTACACCAGCCCCACCTCGCTCACGGTCCGGCCGGTGGACAGCTCCGACCTGGTGCCCGTGGGGAGCTGGACGCCGAGCAACCCGGCGGCGGGCAACACCGTCACCTTCACCGTGGCGATCAAGAACCAGGGCACCGTGGCCTCGGCGTCCGGCGCGCACGGCATCACGCTGACCGTCACCAACGACGGCGGGACGGTCGTGCGGACGCTGACCGGCTCCTACAGCGGCGCGATCGCGGCCGGCGCCACCACGGCGCCGATCAACCTGGGCACCTGGACGGCGGTCAACGGCAAGTACACCGTCAGGACGGTGCTGGCCGCCGACGCCAACGAGCTGCCGGTCAAGCAGGCCAACAACACCACCAGCCAGTCGTTCTTCGTCGGCCGGGGCGCCAACATGCCCTACGACATGTACGAGGCCGAGGACGCGGTGGCCGGCGGCGGCGCGCAGGTCGTCGGGCCGAGCAGGGACATCGGCACCGTCGCGGGCGAGGCGTCCGGGCGCAGGGCCGTGACGCTGAACGGCAACGGCAGCTACGTCGAGTTCACCACCAAGGCGAGCACCAACACCCTGGTCACCCGCTTCTCCATCCCGGACTCCTCCGGCGGCGGCGGCATCGACTCGACGCTGAACATCTACGTCAACGGCGTCTTCCTCAAGCCGATCAACCTGACCTCGCGGTACACCTGGGTGTACGGCGCCGAGGCGAGCCCGTCGAACTCGCCGGGCGCCGGACCGCCGCGGCACATCTACGACGAGGCCGGCGTCATGCTGGGGCAGACCGTCCCGGCCGGCAGCAAGATCCGGCTGCAGAAGGACCCGGCGAACGGCACGACGTACGCGATCGACTTCATCAACCTGGAGCAGGTGTCGCCGATCGCCAACCCCGACCCCGCCAGGTACGCGGTGCCGGCGGGCTTCACCCACCAGGACGTGCAGAACGCCCTGGACAAGGCGCGGATGGACACCACGGGCACGCTGGTGGGCGTCTACCTGCCGCCGGGCACCTACGACACCGCCTCGAAGTTCAACGTGTACGGCAAGGCGATCAAGGTGGTCGGCGCCGGGCCGTGGTACACCCAGTTCCGCGCGCCGCAGAACCAGGAGAACACCGACGTCGGCTTCGACGCCTCCTCCTCGGCGAACGGCTCCTCCTTCTCCGGGTTCGCCTACTTCGGCAACTACACCAACCGCATCGACGGCCCGGGCAAGGTGTTCAACTGGGCCAACGTCGCCGACATGACGATCGACAACGTGTGGAACGAGCACACGGTCTGCCTGTACTGGGGCCAGAACACCGACCGGATCACGATCAAGAACTCGCGGATCCGCGACCTGTGGGCCGATGGCATCAACATGACCAACGGCAGCACCGACAACCACGTCACCAACATCGAGGCCCGCACGACCGGTGACGACAGCTTCGCGCTGTTCTCGGCCATCGACGCCGGGGGGGCCGACGAGAAGAACAACCTCTACGAGAACCTGACCGCCCTGACGCCCTGGCGCGCCGCCGGCGTGGCCGTCTACGGCGGGTACGCCAACACCTTCCGCAACATCTACATCGCCGACACGCTGGTGTACTCGGGCATCACGATCAGCTCGCTGGACTTCGGGTACGCGATGAACGGGTTCGGCGCCGATCCGCCCACCCAGTTCCAGAACATCTCGATCGTCCGCGCGGGCGGCCACTTCTGGGGCCAGCAGACCTTCCCGGCCATCTGGCTCTTCTCGGCCTCGAAGGTGTTCCAGGGCATCCGCATCAGCGACGTGGACATCGTGGACCCGACCTACAGCGGGATCATGTTCCAGACGCAGTACATCGGCGGCCAGCCGGTGAACCCGATCAAGGACACCGTCCTGACCAACGTCACGATCTCCGGCGCCCGTAAGAGCGGCGACGCGTTCGACGCCAAGTCCGGGTTCGGCGTCTGGGCGAACGAGCTGCCCGAACCGGGCCAGGGCCCGGCGGTCGGCTCGGCGACGTTCAACAACCTGGTGCTGAGGGACAACGCCGTGGACATCAGGAACACGACCTCGACCTTCACCATCGTCCGCAACTGACCTGAGAACGACCCGCGCGGCCGGCCCACGACCGAACCGAGACCGAGCCGCGCGGCCGGCCCACGACCGAACCGAGACCGAGCCGCGCGGCCGGCCCACGACTGAACCGAGACCGACCCGCGGCCGACCCGCGGCCGACCCGCGAATGCTCCCGGGGCCCATCGCCCCGGGAGCATTCGCGTATCCCGCCACCAGTATTGCCTACCTGCAATATGGGGATTACGGTTGACCGTGCCATATCGAGGGGAAGACGCGATGACCTTGACGTTCCACTGGTTCCTGCCCACCTACGGCGACAGCCGGGACGTGGTGGGCGGCGGTCACGGCCTGCCCGCCGGCTCGGCCGGCGGCGCCCGGCCCGCCACGCTGGCCTACCTCCGGCAGATCGTGCAGGCGGCCGAGCAGCTCGGCTTCGTCGGGGCGCTCACGCCCACCGGCGCCTGGTGCGAGGACGCGTGGCTGACCACGGCCATGCTGGCCGCCACCACCGAGCGCCTGAAGTTCCTGGTCGCCTTCCGGCCCGGCTTCGTCTCCCCCACCCTGGCCGCGCAGATGACCGCCACCTTCCAGCGGCACTCCCAGGGACGGCTGCTGCTCAACGTGGTGACCGGCGGCGAGAGCCACGAACAGCGCGCGTACGGCGACTTCCTGGACAAGGACGCCCGCTACGCGCGGACCGACGAGTTCCTGCACATCGTCAGGTCGCTGTGGCGGGGCGAGAGCGTCGACTTCACCGGCGAGCACCTGCGCGTGGAGGGCGCGCGCCTGGACCGGCTGCCCGACCCGGTGCCGGAGGTCTACTTCGGCGGCTCCTCCCCCGCCGCGGGGCGGGTGGCGGCCCGGCACGTGGACGCCTACCTCACCTGGGGCGAGCCGCCGGCGGCCGTCGCCGAGAAGATCGCCTGGGTGAACGGCCTGGCCGCGGCCGAGGGACGCGCGCTCAAGCACGGCATCAGGCTGCACGTCATCACCCGGGACACCGGCGAGCAGGCCTGGGCGCAGGCCCGCAGGCTGCTGGACGGCATCGACCCGTCCACCGTCGAGAAGGTGCAGGCGGGCCTGGCCCGCAGCGAGTCCGAGGGGCAGAAGCGCATGCTCGCCCTGCACGGCGGCAGGCGGGACGAGCTGGAGATCTATCCCAACCTGTGGGCGGGCGTCGGCCTGGTTCGCGGCGGCGCGGGAACGGCCCTGGTCGGCAGCCACACCGAGGTGGCCGACCGCATCGAGGAGTACCACCGCCTGGGCATCACCGAGTTCGTCATGTCCGGCCACCCGCACGTCGAAGAGGCGTACTGGTTCGGCGAGGGCGTCCTGCCGATCCTGCGCGAGCGCGGCCTGTGGCGCCACCCCGCCGCCACCGACGAGACCGCCGCCGCCATCCCCTTCGCCGCCACCGGCTCCGGCTGACCTCCGAGCGCGGAACGCGCGAGGGCCGCGGGAGAGGTTCTCCCGCGGCCCTCGCGGCCGTTCACGGCCCGGTGGCGGCCCCGCGCGGGGCCGGCCTCAGGTCAGATCCGAGCATTTACGGGCGTCGGGGTCCTTGCCGGCGCCCGGCACCCAGCGGACGTTGGCGAAGGACACCGAGAAGGCGGCCTCGGTGTAGACCAGGAACGGCGTGTTGACGTTCTCGAAGTCCAGGTTCGGCGAGAAGCACGACACCGGGATCTTGACGGTGGCCTTGCTCCCGCCATCCTTGGTGGCCGATGTCAGCAGAACGACCGAACGCGGGAAGTCAGCGGTGGCCCAAAGCGGACGTCTCTGTAACGTCATGGGCACGAAGCTTGTTATAGACGGCATCGAAGGTAAGGCCGGCGACGAAGCCGATCGGCAAGATGAAGAAGATGAGACGCCGGGCTCCATCGCCATTTAGCATGTCAGGCGTGGTAGCGATCTGAGCGGCCACGAACAACAGACAGGCCACCGATCCCGCCGCAGCCCCGAGCACGGCGGTTCGTACCCATTGACCGCCCTGTTCCGAGGCGTTACGGACAATGGCACCACAGGTAGCGGCGAACAATGGAGCGGCCACGAGGAGGGCAACGAGCGCCGGACTGCCTGACGGTGCGGCGTAGATGAATGGGATCGTCGCCACCGACATCAGGAGCAAAAGCGCCCCCACTGCGAGACCGGCCATGGCGCGACGCTCAAAACGCCACTCGCGGCGCCTCTCCTCATCACGGGCCGCCATCCTCCTTTTATGCTGCCCAACCAGCGAACCGACTATCGCGCGCGCGGATCCGGTGTTCCACTCGTTCGCCATGACGGCCAGATCCTCGGGGTTCGTGTGAGCAGGCTCGTTCGCCAGCCGGTGCCAGACTTGCTCGGCTGCTCCTCCGAGACAGGCGACAGGGCAAAGCGCGACACTCCTGGAAATGGATATCAACCCTGCGATGAACGTCGACCTCCCGCCACCGATCAGGAGCACACCGTCCAACGTGAGAAGCGATCGATAATAACTGACTTCCCAGTCGTTGCTAGCCTCCGGTCGCAAGTCGAAGAGTTCACGGTGGTCTATCATCTCTATGAATGACATGTCACCACCAAAAGGCCCGCTCACTTGAATGGAAAGCTCACCCGCACCACCGCCCTCGACATACCCCCGGACGACGGCCTCCTCTATGAACTTCTCATCGCTGCTGTACACCACGATTCTGCATTTCTGAATGGCGAGCTCACGGCCCAGCTCAACCGCAGCCTGGAGCGCCAGGTTGGATGTGCGTAGGGGGGGATCGTAGGAGCGTCCAGGGTGTGCACTGCCGATGACCGCGACGCGCGGCTGCATGGCCTCTCCCTTCGGATGAATCTCTGTGCGTGCACTCGACGGTACGCCGCTGAGACCTCGGTCGCCATAGGGTTCTGGCGATCATCGTGCCACTGGTGGAAGACTTGGCAGATGAGGCAGAGGCCGGTGCTCACCTTCGTGAGCTATGCGCGAGAAGACGCTCGATATCGCGACACTTTCTTGAAATTCGCCGCGCCCTACGAACGCGCCAATCACATCGAGCTTTACCACGATGTCAGGCAACCAGCGAACAAGCTGTGGGAGGAAGATCTCGCAAACGCCATACATAATTGCGGCATAGGCGTTCTGCTCCTGACATCCGCCTTTGTCTCATCATCTTACTGCATGAATAAAGAGTTCGGCGCGCTACATGAGCGGTTCATGGCCGACCAATGCATGATACTCGCCGTCCGAGTGTCCCCTTTCCAGCTTCCCGACGACGCCCTGCTCCGAAGACACCAGTGGATTCCCAGCGACAAACCGATCACGAAATACAGCGGTACCGCCAATCAGGAGACGCAATGGTCTCATGTCGCCAAGGAACTGGGCAGGCTGGCCGCCTCCGCCTACCCTCTGGACTCCGAAAGTGAAAAATTTTCGGCCGGGACGGAGGATAACGTGCCTCAGCCCCGGCGATCTCGGCCTCCGGAGTCGGAAGGCGCCACGACGGGTGACCTTCACCGTCTCCAGAGGCGGGTTGAGCCTCGTCCCGGTGAGGACGACGACAGCGCGGTGGCCTACACCACCACCGCCAGGACCGAGATCTGCCGACTCCTGGTGTTCGACTGGCCTGCACTCGCCGACCAACTGGGTTTCAGGGCCTACGAGATCGCGACGTTTACTCGCGGGCATGAGGCTCGTCGAATGTGGGACATCCTGGAACAGCGCCACGAGCTCCGACTCCTGCGCCCTGCCCTCAAGGCCATCGGTCGCGACGACCTCGTCCGAGAACTCGACAACGGATTGATCTATGGAAGGCCCGGCACGCCGGAGTCCACAGTCGAGCGATTATTCGACAACCCCTTCATCGCATCCGATTCGCAGGCCCTCACCATCGAGACGAGCGACCTGCGAGCAGCACTACGTCAGATGCTCAGCGACCCGCAGCGACTCCCCCAGGCATGGCGAGGAAAGCGCGACACCGTCCAGGCACTCGTCCAAGCGCTGGACAATGCCATCAAAGCACCCGGAAAGCTAGGCTTCAACAACTCCCTGACCGTGGCGAACAGAATTCGCGAGAGATTGAGAAGGGCATTATCCGAAGCCGGATGACGACAGATGCCCGGCGACGCGGCCTTCGAAGCCGCGCGCGACGACCTAGCGACCTACATTCCGAAGTTCTGGCAGAAGGTGAAGAAGCCGGTTCTGTTCGTGGAGTACAGTCGGGAGAAAGGCGATGACACGTTCAAGGAGCTACTCGAACACCTTGTCACCATGCGTCGCCACGCAAGGGACGACGCCGATTTCAGGGCGTGGAGCCGCCATGAAGCCAAGGTCATGGGCGTTGAATTCAAGCTGCACCAGCAGCAGAACGTCGACTACCAGGATGACAACAACAAAAGCTGGAACGAACTGTTGATCGTCTGGGAGGAATCCCGCGAGGCCCTACAGGAGATCGCGCTCCATCTCGGCCTGTCCAGGCGCCTGGACTTTCGCGAAACCCGCTCTGGTGTCACCCTTCGCATCCCTGAGGCAGGATGACCACTTCATCCTCGTTCGGTGACTCGCGGTGGCGGACGTCCACCACCGCGTCCACAACGGTGGCGGGCCACGGGAGGGAGGATACCTCTCGTGGCCCGCGTGCCCATCGGTCTACTCAAGGGCGTCTATGTCAGGTCGGAGCATTTACGGGCGTCGGGGTCCTTGCCGGCGCCCGGCACCCAGCGGACGTTGGCGAAGGACACCGAGAAGGCGGCCTCGGTGTAGACCAGGAACGGCGTGTTGACGTTCTCGAAGTCCAGGTTCGGCGAGAAGCACGACACCGGGATCTTGACGGTGGCCTTGCTCCCCACCGGCAGGTTCTGGAACAGCGAGGTCGCCACCACCTCGGCCAGGCACGGGTACACGCAGTGCGAGCTGATCACCGTCCGGCCGGCCGGCGGCTGGTGGACGATGGTGTCGAACTCCAGAGCGGCGTCGGCGTTGAGGTAGCCGCGCAGGTCGGTGCCGCCGGCCGGGTTCTGCATGTAGAGCTGCGCGGGGCCGCCGGTCCAGGTGGCCTTGAGGCCGTCCTGCTGGAGGTTCACGTCGGAGGGCACGACGTTGATCTCGGTGTGGGCGGCCTCGCCGTCCGGGCCGATCTCGGTGCCGCCCCAGTTCTCCGCCGAGCCGATGTAGCTCTTGTAGGGGGCGACGTCGGTGCGGTTGAACACCTCCAGGTCCTCGGTGGCGGTGCCTCCGCCGCCGGTCGAGCCGCACGCGCCGGTCTGCGCGGTCTCGTCGAGGGTCCCCACCGAGCCGGTCTGCCCGTAGCGCAGGCCGTAGCCGATCGGGAAGAGCGGGTCGTAGTCCTGGTCGCCGGCGTTGAGCGGGGACTGGCAGGCGCCCTTGGGCCAGGAGTAGGACAGCTTGCCGGTGTAGCCCTGGCCCGTGCGCGGGCCGCGTACCAGCAGGTCGGCGACTCCGCCGCCCTCGGTGCCGGGCAGCCAGGCCGCGACGAACGCCTCGGAGCGGTTGAGCTCCTTGTTGACCTGCAGCGGGCGCCCGGAGAGGTACACGGTGACGACCGGGGCGCCCTTGCCGTGGACCTTGTCCAGGACGGCCAGGTCGCCGGGGTAGAGCGCGGCGGCCTGCAGCGAGCGGCGCCCGAGGTCGCCGACGCCCTCGGCGTACGGGGTCTCGCCGATCACCGCGACGACCGCGTCGTACTGCGAAGGGTCGACGCCGTCGGCCGTCTCGCTGAAGGTGACGTTGGCGGCGCCGAGCGCCTCGCGCAGGCCGGCGAGGATGCTCGTGCCGTTGGGGAAGTCGGCGTTGGTGTTGCCGGTGCCCTGCCAGCTGAGGCTCCAGCCGCCGGTCTGGTTCTGCAGGCTGTCGGCGCTCTTGCCGACGACCAGCACCTTGGACCTGGGGGACAGCGGCAGCACCCTGCCGTTGTTCTTGAGCAGTACCTGCGACTCGCGGACGGCCTTGCGCGCCAGCGCCTTGGCCTGGAGGGCGTCGGCCGAGCCGGCGAAGGCGCGCGCCGAGGGCTTGGGCGCGGTGAACACCCCGGCGCGCAGCTTCACGCGCAGGATGCGGGTGACCGCGTCGTCGATGCGCGCCATCGGGATCTCACCGCTCTGCACCTGGGCGATGGTGTTGGCGATGAACGCCTTCCAGTCGTTGGGCACCATGATGATGTCGACGCCGGCGTTGATCGCCCGCGCACAACTGGAGTTGGTGCAGCCCGTGACCTGCCCGTGAGCGTTCCAGTCGCCGACGACCAGGCCGTCGAAGCCCATCTTGCCCTTGAGGATGTCGGTGAGGGCGTGCTTGCTGCCGTGCATCTTGCCCTCGTCGATGCCGAGGTCGGCGTTGGTCCAGCTGTTGAAGGACGCCATGACGGTCTGCGCCCCGGCCGCGAGCGCGCCGTAGTAGCCCTGGCCGTGGATGTTGATCATCTCGGCCTCGGAGGAGGGGTTCACCCCCTGGTCGGTGCCCTTGATGGTGCCGCCGTCGCCGATGTAGTGCTTGGCGGTGGCGATGACGCCCTTGTCGCCGACGCCGCGGGGGTGCATGCCCTGCAGACCGCGGATCGCCTCATAGCCGTAGGCCCGGGTGATGCGCGGGTCCTCGGAGAAGCCCTCGTAGGTGCGGCCCCACCGGTCGTCGCGCACGACGGCGAGCGTCGGGGCGAACGCCCAGTCCTGGCCGGTGGCGCGGACCTGCTTCGCCGTCGCCTCGCCGATGTCGCGGACCAGGCACGGGTCGTGCGCGGCGCCGAGCGCGATGTTGTGCGGGAAGAGCGTCGCGCCGTACACGTTGCTGTTGCCGTGGACGGCGTCGATGCCCCAGATGACGGGGATCTTGGTCCTGGTGGCGAGGGACGCCTGCCAGAACGCGTCGGCGACGTCGAGCCACGCCTTCTGCGGCGCGTGCTTGTCGCGGCCGGGCCAGGAGCCGCCGCCGTTGAGGATCGTGCCGATGGAGTACTGCGTGACCTCGGCCGGGGTGATCGCGTTGATCTCCGGCTGGGTCATCTGGCCGACCTTCTCGGCGACGGTCATGCCCGAGACGATCTTGGCGATGCGCCGCTCGTCGGCCGGGTTCTTCTTGACCCGGCTGTCGACCTTGGGCCAGTCGGACAGCTTGGGGAGGCTCTTCTCGATGCGGGCGCAGCCGTGCTCGTCCATGGCGGGCTTGCCGACCACCGGTTGCCTGTGGCCCTTCGCGCTGTCGGCGCCCGCGGTGGGCGTGCCCACGGCGCCGCCCGCGAGGAGCGCGAGGCCCGCCACCAGCGCCGTGGCGCCCCGGCGGGCTCTTGATCGGACAGGAGGTCTGGTCATGGAGCATCCGTTCTCGTTGCACTGCGCGGATCTTCCACGGCTCCCCCCGCAGCCGCACTGTTCGGATACTGACCATGTGACAGCGCCGAGTCAAGGGATGATAGAGCGCTCTCCGAGTCCCATGGGGCGCCCGGTACGGCCCTGCGGGCGGCCCGCCACCCGGTGAACACGGGGATGAGCAGGCATTCGCGCACCGCGTCCGCGGATCGGGACGACGCGGGCCAGAGAGCGCTTTCACCCTCGGCCCGCGACCGGGCGGGCGGCCGAGGATGAAAGATGCCGCCGAGCACGCCGGCGCGGTGGGGTCGCTCGGTGCGGTCGGGGCCGGTCCATGCGGTCTGGCCGGTGCGGTCAGGCCGATGCGGCTAGGCCGGCGCGGTGGGTCGCTCGGTGCGGTCGGGCCGGTCGATCCGGTCGATCCGGTCGATCCGGTCTGGCCGGTGCGGTCAGGCCGGTCGCAGCCGGAACAGCTCTTCGGCCGCCTCGACGCAGGAGGTGCCGAGCTCGTGCGCGGAGAAAAGGTGCAGCCCGTCGGCGGTCTCGATCTCCAGCATGTCCCAGCGCAGTCCGTACCGGGCGTTGGCGGCCACCCGGATGTGCTCGACCAGCGGCCAGGGCACCCGCTCGCGCCGCGCCATCCCGGTCACCACGGTGAGGCCACCCTCGTCGGCGGCCAGCCGCACCGGGGCCAGCACGTCGCGCAGGGCGAACCCGGCCAGCAGCACGGCGGCGGCCGCGCACAGCAGCATGCCGCGCGTGTCCCCCGACACGGCGAAGGCGGTGACGGCGAAGGCGGCCGCGGCGGCTCCCTTGAGGAGGGTGTACTCGCGCCGGACCCGCCACTGCCGGGAGAGGGCGGTCATACCCGAACGCTACCGTCCGCCGCGCGAGGCCCGGCCGTCTCCCGCCGTCCCGCCGTCCCCCGCCGTCTCGCCGCCCGCTTCGGGCCGGCCGCCCTCCGGCCGGCGTTCGCCCTGCCCCGGGCCCTGGCTCTCGGCCTCGCTCCCGGGCCGGGCCTCCCGGGGCTCGGCGCCGATCTCCCCCGGCATTCCGGCCTGCTCCTCGGCGTCCATCTTCCTGGTGTCGCGGGGCTCCACGTACGGTTCCCGGTCGGCGGGGTGGCCGGAGGCGATGGCGCGTCCCCGGGCCAGCTCGGCGTCGAACTCCACCCCCAGCAGCACGGCGATGTTCGTGATCCACAGCCAGACCAGGAAGACGATGACCCCGGCCAGCGCCGCGTAGGTCTTGCTGTAGGAGGAGAAGTTCGCCACGTAGAACCCGAAGACGAGCGAGGCGAGGATCCACAGGACCACGGCCAGCACGCTGCCGGGCGTCACCCAGCGGAAACCGGGCTGCGCGACGTTGGGCGCCACCCAGTACAGCAGGGCCAGGACGC
The DNA here is from genome assembly GCF_053602655.1 of Sphaerisporangium sp. NPDC004334. NCBI lineage: Bacteria > Bacillati > Actinomycetota > Actinomycetes > Streptosporangiales > Streptosporangiaceae > Sphaerisporangium > Sphaerisporangium sp. NPDC004334. Next base: position 304,484 of record NZ_JBSGDZ010000005.1, on the reverse strand, counting down.
CCATCACCGCCACGACCAGCACCGGCCACTTGGCGATGCTCCACACGGCGAGCCCGGTGTCGCCGACGCCGAGCACCTTGCCGGCCTGGTCGGCGAGCCCGCCGGTGAACACCACCGCCACGGCGCCGGCGGCCATGAGCACGACGAGGACCGCGGTGATGCCCACCCGCAGCGGCAGCGTCTTCCAGATGGGCCGTCCCTCCGGCATCTCGTACATCACGTTCGCCGCCCGCATGAACGCCCCGACGTACCCCGAGGCCGACCACAGCGCGACCGCGATGCCGATGGCGGTGGTGACGCCGGCGGCGCGCGGGCTGCCCTGGAGCGCGGTCAGCACCTGGCCGAGGATGTCGCGGGCGGGCCCGGGGGCGACGGCGCCGAGGTTGTCGATCAGCGGCTGGATCGCGGGCCTGCCGAACAGCCCGAGCAGCGACACCGCGGCCAGCAGCGCGGGGAACAGCGACAGCACGGCGTAGTAGGTGAGCGCGGCGGCCCAGTCGGTGACCTTGTCCTGCTGGAACTCCTTGACGGTGCGCTTGAGCACCCCCCACCACGACCGTCCCGACAGCTGCAGGGGGCCCTCGGGCGCCGTCTCCGCGTCCCCGGACCGCTGGAGGTCTCGACGCTGAATGTCGTGGTAGGTCATCTCCCGCACCATCTCCACACCGGCGCGTCGTGCGCGCCTTCTTCCCGCCCTGCCTGTGCTCCAGCGGCTGCCCAGGCGCCCGCGCGGCAAACCCGCACAGGCCGGACGCCCCAGGGCCGGGGTCACTAAGGTCGGGGAGGAGATCTCCACCAGTGCCGGGAGGAAGCATGCGCGAGCGCCGCGAGACCGTCACCGTCGCCGACGGCGGGTTCGACATGGACGTCTGGGTGCCGGAGGCGGGCCGCGGGCCCGGCCTGCTGCTGATCCAGGAGATCTTCGGCGTCGGCTCCTACATCCGCAAGGTCGCCGAGGACCTGGCCGGGCGCGGGTACGTGGTGGGCGCGCCCGACCTGTTCTGGCGGCTCCAGCGCAACTGGGAAGCCGAGCACGACCAGGAGGGGCTGGCCGGCTCGCTCCGGCTCGTCGGCCGGTTCGACTTCGAGACCGGCGTGGACGACGCCGAGGCGGCGCTCGGCGTGCTGTCCGGCCTGCCGGAGGTCGCCGGCGGCGCCGGGCTCCTCGGTTTCTGTCTCGGCGGATCGCTGGCGTACACGCTGGCGGCGCGCACCCGTCCCGCGGCCGTCGTGTCGTTCTACGGATCCTCGGTCCACGACACCCTGCACCTGATCGACCGCATCGAGGCCCCCGTCCAGTTCCACTACGGCGGCCAGGACCCCTACATCCCCCGCGACAAGGTGGCCGAGGTCGAGCGGGCGGCGGCGGGGCGCGACCACCTGGAGGTGCACGTGCAGGAGGACGCGGGCCACGCCTTCCACAACTTCGAGGCGCCGATGTTCCACCACCCCGAGGCGGCGGAGGCGAGCTGGCGGCTGGCCATGGACTTCCTGGCCCGCCACCTGCCCGTCCGCTGACCCCGCGCCGGGGCGCCGGCTAGGGGATGAACCGCTCGTCGGGGACGCAGTGGGTCATCTTCAGGCCGGTGACGTCCCGCGGGCCGTTCTTGCCCAGGTTGGACAGCCGCTCGCGGTCCTCGTCGGTGAGGTCCTGGCTGGCCAGCGGTTCCAGGTGCGCCACGTCCTCGGGCCCGATGCCGAGGCCGGAGCCGACCCGCAGGCCGAGGTCGTCCTCGACCAGGAGCAGGTGCCAGACCATCCGCTCCTGGACGGCCCGGTCGCACTGGGCCAGCATGGTGGTGAGGTTCAGCACCAGGTCGTCGCGCTCCCACTGCTCCAGGAGCAGGTAGCGCTGCCCCGCCTGCGTGTAGTCGTTGGTCCGCGGGATGCGCTTGCGGGTCACCCGTCCGCTGATGACCGGGCCCTGCTCGTCGTGCGAGGGGTACTCCGCCTCGCGGAGCCCGCCGGTGATCGAGGGCTCGTAGTTGACGTGCGGGTTCTCGCCCTGGCCGTCGACGTGGTAGGTCATGAAGCCGTCGCGCTGGTTGGTGCGCACCTGGGCGTTCTTCGCCTGGTTCACCGGGAGCTGCAGGTAGTTCGGCCCGACCCTGTACCGCTGGGTGTCGCTGTAGGAGAAGGTCCGGCCGATCAGCATCTTGTCGTCGGAGAAGTCCAGCCCGTCGATCAGCACTCCGGTGCCGAAGGAGATCTGCTCGTTCTCGGCGAAGAAGTTGGCGACGTTGCTGTTGAGCACCATCCGCCCGACCGGCAGAGCGGGGAACCGGTCCTCCGGCCACACCTTGGTGTCGTCCAGCGGGTCGAAGTCCAGCTCGGGGTGCTCGTCGTCGCTCATGATCTGCACCAGCAGCTCCCACTCGGGGTGGTCGCCGCGGTCGATGGCGTCCTGCAGGTCCTTCGTGGCGTGGCCGAGGTCGCGGCTCTGGACGACCGCCGCGTCCGCCGCCGTCATGCTCTTGACCCCCTGCTTGGGCATCCAGTGGTACTTGACCAGGTGGGTCTCGCCGCGCGCGTTCACCCACTTGTAGGTGTTCACGCCGAATCCCTGCATGTGCCGGTAGTCGGCAGGGATGCCGCGCGGGCTGAACAGGTTGACCAGCATGTGCATGCACTCGGGCGTCTGCGACATGAAGTCGAAGATGCGCCTGGGCTCCTGCCGGAACGTCACCGGGTCCGGCTTGAGGGCGTGGATGACGTCGGGGAACTTGATCGCGTCTCTGATGAAGAAGACGGCCAGGTTGTTGCCCACCAGATCCCAGTTGCCGTCTTCTGTGTAGAACTTCACCGCGAAGCCGCGCGGGTCGCGGGCCGACTCCGAGGAGTCCCGGCCGCCGATCACGGTGGAGAACCGCACGGCGACGTCCGTGCGCTTGCCCGGCTCGCTGAACGGGACGGCGCGGGTGTACCGGCTGATCGGCTCCTCTCCCAGGTAGCCGGTGGCCTCGAAGTAGCCGTAGGTCGTGATCCCGCGCGCGTGGACGACGCGCTCGGGGATGCGTTCCCGGTCGAAGTGGCTGATCTTCTCCAGGAACTGGTAGTTCTCCAGCGTGGCCGGCCCGCGCGCGCCCACCGTCCGCTGGTTCTGATTGTCGTAGACCGGGTGGCCTTGCCGGTTGGTCAGCACCGGGCGCTCGTCACCCGGCTGGGGACCCTTGCTCGACACGTCCGTCATGACGACGGCTCCCTCCGTTGGCGGTCGGTCGTCCACCCCTATCCGCGTCACGGCAAACTAAGCCCCTTGCCGGGTCAAATGTCCGACGTGCGAAGATCCGCGGGTCGAACGGCTTCCGGCGGGGCGGGCGGGTCTCCCCGGACGACGCGCTCCGGCGAGGGCGCTCACCCGCCCAGGCAGGCGTCGGCGCCGGTGATCTCGGCCCGCATGTTCCGCTCCATCATCCGCACGGCCGCGTCGGCGAGATCGCCGTGGATGTCGGCGACGCAGTCGCGGGGGATCTCGATCGCGTAGTGGCGCACGTAGGCGTCCAGCGCGGTGTACAGGATGCACTGCTCGGTGACCTGCCCGGTCAGGATGACCTTCTCCACGCCCTGGTGCTGGAGCAGGTACTCCAGGGACGTGCCGAAGAAGGCGCTGTGCCGCACCTTGGGGAGGAACGCGCAGTCGTGCGGGGGCAGCAGCGGCTCGACCAGGTCGGGCCGCCTGCCCTTGCGGGCGCGGTCCTCGATCTCCTCCCGGGAGGCGGTGAAGTCCCCGTGGTTGTCGTTGACGTAGACCAGTTCGACGTCTTCGCGCCCATGGGCCCGCCGCACCAGCCCGGCCAGCGGCGGCACCACCCGCTCGGCGCTGGCCTCCAGCAGTTCGACGTCCTCGTGCGCGTACGGGCTGAGCATGTCGATCACAAGGAGCGCGGTAGTCGCCATGTCTCCCTGCATGCCCAGCCAACCCACCAGAACACCCGTGACGCCGTGCATAGATGACGTAGATCCTCGACGATCGATCACACCATCTAGACGAGATGTAGTAGGTGTACTACATTCCATGCCATGAGTACTGCAGTCGTGGACCCGCGCGAAACGGGTCGTCTGCGCGGCCTCCAGGCGCCGCCCCGGAAGGCCGCAGCGCGAGGAGAGCGCCGCGATGTCCGGTGAAGACGTCTACAACCGCATCTCCATGCTGCGCGCGGAGCGCGGGGTCTCGCGCAAAGATCTGGCCGCCGCGCTCGGCGTCCACTATCAGACCATCGGCTACCTGGAGCGGGGCGAGTACAGCCCCAGCCTTCACCTGGCGCTGCGCATCGCGGAGTACTTCGACGTACCGGTGGAGATCGTCTTCTCGCTCACGCCGTTCCCCCGGCTGGGCAGTGAGGTGGTGAAGTGATGAAGCGAACCGAAGAAGAGCGCTTCGAGGCCGCCCGGCGCGGCGTGCCGCTCGTCTGGTACGGCACCCGCAGGAGCCGGCGGCTCACCGTCCTGCTCGGCGCCGCCGCGCTCGGGCTGCTGTACGTCAGCGCGGTCGTCTGCTGGTTCCTCGGGCCGGGCGACCCGGCGATGTGGACGACGTTCGCCCTCGCGGCCCTGTGCATGGCGATCGGCGCGTGGGTGTTCTGCGTCCTGTACGTCGCCTCCGGCGGCGCGATCGGCGTGGCGCGGCACAAGCTGGACGAACGCCAGCTCACCGAACGGCGGCTCGCCCACGCGGCCGCCCATCGCGGCACGGCCTACCTGCTCGGGATCACCGTGTTCCTGGCCCTCCAGATGGACGGCGACGCCGACCATTTCCTCCGCCTGCCGACTCCGACGCTGTTCCTGTGGCTGTACGCGCTGTTCTGCACCCACCTGCTGCTCCCCCAGCTGACGGCCGGCTGGCGGCTGCCCGACCCGCTGACCGAGGAGGACGAGGCCGGGGCGGGGGCCCTGGCCTGACCGGTGGCCTCAGTGGGCGGCCGGGGCGTAGGCGGGGGCCGGGCGGGGGCGGCGGGATGGGCGCCAGGTGGTCAGAATCGCCAGGGCGAGCAGCAGTTCGGCGATGTCGCCGCCGTAGTACATGATCTCGGCCGCGCCCTGCCGCTCGGCGGCGGGCGCGTCCAGGCCGGGCAGCAGCCCGGCGTACATGAGCTGCGAGAGCGCGGCGTGCGCGGCGATCGCCACGCCGAGGACGACCAGCCGTCGCGGCACCGGCGGACGGCGCGGAGCCGGGTCCGGCCCGGCGATCACCCAGGCGAACAGGCAGCCGGCCGCCACCACGTGCGCGTGCACCAGCACGTGCAGCCCGGGGCTGCCGCTCGCCGCCCGGTACAGCGGCGTGGCGTACAGGGCGGCCAGGCCGCCCAGGTTGAGCGCCGCCGCCGTCCACGGGCCGGCCACCGCGTGCAGGTACCGGCTCCTCAGCGCGGCGGCCACCGCCCGCCCGCCGCGGGGCCCCGCCGAGCGCAGGACGAGCGTCACCGGGGCGCCGAGGACCAGCCCGAGCGGCGCCAGCATGCCGGCCAGAAGGTGCTGGATCATGTGCCCGCGCAAATCGTGCGCGGCGAGCGTGGCCACCGGCGGCAGGAACGCGGCGGCCAGCAGGACGGTCCCGGAGAGGAAGGCGGCCGTCCGACGATGGCTCCAGCCCCGGGCCTCCCGGCGCCGCCGCGCGGCGGCCAGGGCGTAGCACCCGGCCGCCAGGACGGCCACCATCGCCGGCAGGAGCGCCACCACACCCCCGTGCGTCCCGGCGCCGTGACCGTGCATGTCGTGCGGGGACACCCTCACGCCCCCGCGTCCGGGCCCACCGGCCCACGGCGGACGCGGAGCCGGACCAGGCTCATGCCCTCTCCTCCGGGCCCGCCGGTTCCCGGCACAGGTCCACCGTGGTCGCGCCGCGGGCGAGAAGCCAACCCCCTGCCATCAGGACGGCGCCGAGGGCGAGGAACCCCAGGTCCCACCAGGTCTGGTACGGGCCGGCGCGCACGTGGTGGATGCCGAGGACGTGGTGGTCGACGATGCCCTCGACGAGGTTGAACAGGCCCCACCCGACCAGTCCCCAGCCCCACAGCTCACGCGACCTCCACACCCTGCCGCGCGAGCGGGTGACCCGCGAGTACAGCAACCCCAGGCCCGCGAGCACGGCGACCCAGGTGAACACGTGGAACAGTCCGTCCCACAGCGTGTTCATCCGCAGTCCGGGGACGGTCTGCGGCGAGTAGTACCGGATCCCGATGTTGTCGGTGTCGGTGCTGCTGAGCATGTGGTGCCACTGGAGGACCTGGTGCAGCAGGATGCCGTCGACGAAGCCGCCCAGGCCCACGCCCAGCACCACGCCCGGCAGGGCGAGGCGCCGCTCGCCGCCGGCCGCGCGGGCCGGCCCGCTCGTCGTCATGGCTCCCCTGTCCGTCGGCCGCCGGAGACCTCAGGGGCCGGCCTCGCCGAACCCTGCACCGGGCTCCCTGCCCCGAGGCGGTCCGGGTAAGCCGGACTTGATCATGTGCTTGCCCGGACGCACCCGCCCGCGCCGGTCACAGGTCGCGGCGGAAGATGACGACCAGCACGCGCAGCGCCAGGATCGAGGCGACCACCAGCAGGTTGTAGGCGAACAACTGGTAGAGGCCCACCTGGGCGGTCACCTTGGGCCCGCCGTCGACGCCGAGCAAGAGCACCGCCATGATCCCGGCGGTGGCGGCCAGCACGGTCAGCAGCACCTGGTGCAGCATGCCCGTGACGTGCCTGCGGTCTCGTTCGTCGGCGAACAGCCGCACGTTCACCGACAGGCGGCCGTTCTCCGCCGCGCCGGCGATGCGCTCGAGGCGGCGCGGCAGGCGGCGCAGCATGGGCAGCAGGGCGGTGGCCTCGTCGGTGACGGCCCGGCGGATGGTCGCCGGGTCGCGCGACTCGGCGAAGTGGCGGGCGCCGAACGCGCGCGCCTCGGCCACCAGGTCGAAGCCGGGCGCGAGCGCGGTGAGCGTTCCCTCGACGGTGGCGAGGGTACGGAACACCGCCGCCACCTCGGGCGGGACGGACAGGCCGTGCCCGGAGACGATGCCGAACAGGTCGGTGAACATCCGGGCGCCGGCCGTGGCGCCCGCGCCGTTCATGTGGCGGGCCATGAACCGGCCGAGCTCGCGCTCCAGCCGGGCCTCGTCGATCTCGTCGGGCCGCGGCACGACCTCCAGCAGCGCGTCGGCCACCCCGAGCGGGTCGCCGCGGTCCATCGCCAGCAGCAGCCTCTGGAGCGAGGCGCGCAGCGAACCGTCCAGCCGCCCCACCGAGCCGAAGTCCAGCAGGCCGAGGCGCCCGTCGGCGAGCAGCAGGATGTTGCCGGGGTGCGGATCGGCGTGGAAGACCCCGTCCACCATGATCTGCCGCAGCAGGGTCCCGAGCAGCGTGCGCGCCAGCACGCCCGCGTCCGGCGCCCCACCCGTGTGACCGTCCCCGGCCTCCCCCGCCCCACCCGTGTGACCGTCGCCGGCCACCCGCGCCCCGCCCGCGTGACCGTCCCTGGCGTCCCGCGCCGCGCCGGTGGCCGCACCGTCGTGCCCCGCGCCGCCCGCGGCCTCCGCGCCCGCCGTTCCCCAGGCGTCGGCATCAGCGCCAGCGGCGGCGCCGGGCCGCGACGCCGGGGCGGCGGTGTCGAGCGGCGTGCCGTCCAGGCGCTCCATCACCAGGACCCGCCGGCCGGACAGCGGCAGGTGCGGGGCCGGGACGTGCACCTCCGCGTCGCGGGAGGTCGCGGCGACGGCGGCCATGTTGGCGGCCTCCACGCGGAAGTCCAGCTCCTCGCGCAGCGCCTCGGCGAACCCCCGTGCGAGGTCGCGGACGCCGATCGCGCGCCCCCACCGCGTGCGCGCGGAAAGGGTGAGGGCCAGCCGCGCGACGATGTCCAGATCGCGTTCGACCACCTCGGTGATGCCGGGGCGCCGCACCTTCACCACCACCCTGGCACCCGAGCGCAGCCGCGCCGCGTACACCTGGGCAATGGACGCCGAGGCGAGGGGCCGCCGCTCGAACTCGGCGAACACCTCCTCCACCGGGCCGGGCAGCTCCTCGGCCAGCACGCGCTCGACCTGCTCCCACGGCGCGGGCGCCGCCCGGTCGCGCAGCAGCGCCAGCTCGTCGATGAACTCGGCGGGCAGCAGGTCGGGGCGGGTGGACATGATCTGGCCGAGCTTGACGAACGTGACGCCGGCCTCGTCCAGAGCCAGGCGCAGGGACCGCGCCACCCGCGCCCGCCCTCCGGCCCCGTCGTCGGGGCGGCGTCCGCGCAGGTACGGACCGAGCCCGTGGCGGGCCAGGATGCGGACGATGGCGAAGTACCGGCGCGATCTGGCGGCCCTGCCGCGCAGCGACCGCGCCAGCTCGACCGGACCGGGCAGCGACCCCGCGGGCACGAGAGCCTCGGCCACCGCGAGGAAGACCATCGCCGCGAGCAGCGCGCACGCCACGGCCAGGATCAGGAACCACAGCGGGGTGAGACTGGAGTCCTGCGGGGAGACCGACCCCGCCAGCGCCTGCATGATCGGGCCGGCCAGCAGGAAGGCCAGCGCGCCGGCGAGCAGGCCGCGGACCACTCCGAACCGCAGGTTCAGCAGCCGCCGCGCCGCCACGGCGAACGCGCCGATCATCACCAGCACGGTGACGGCGATGACGATCGTGATCCCCACGTCCACAGGCGGCCTCCGCGCGGTCTGTCCACCGGCCCGTGGCGACGCCCACGACGGCCGGGCCGACACTATCGCGGGCTTAGGCGGCATTTCCTCGGATATAAGTGGAAGATCCACCCGACCGGCAGAAGGTCCCGGCCCGGCCGGCAGGGCAGAATCGGTCATGCCCGGGATGTCGGCCATGGGGTGTCCCGACCGGATTTCGGAGTCGCCCGGGCGGTGAGCGAAGGAGGCCGGCCGGTGCGCGCGGTGCAGTACGACGGGTTCGGCGAGCGGCCCGAGGTGCGGGAGGTGGCCGATCCGGCGCCGGGGCCCGCAGGTGCGGTGATCCGGGTCGAGGCGACCGGACTGTGCCGCAGCGACTGGCACGGGTGGATGGGCCACGACCCCGATATCCAGAAATTTCCGCATGTGCCGGGGCACGAGCTGGCCGGCGTGGTCGAGGCGGTCGGCCACGACGTACGGGCGTGGCGTCCCGGCGACCGGGTCACCACCCCGTTCGTCTGCGCGTGCGGACGCTGTCCCGCCTGCGCGGCCGGAGACCACCAGGTCTGCGAGAACCAGACGCAGCCCGGGTTCACCCACTGGGGCTCCTTCGCCGGCTACGTCGCCATCGGCGACGCCGACGTCAACCTCGTCCGCCTGCCCGACGCCATGTCCTATCCGACCGCCGCGAGCCTCGGCTGCCGCTTCGCCACCGCCTTCCGCGCCGTCGTCGCGCAGGGGCGGGCCGCGCCGGGTGAGTCGGTGGCGGTGTACGGCTGCGGAGGCGTCGGGCTGTCGGCCGTGATGATCGCCGCCGCGGCCGGGGCCCGCGTGGTCGCCGTCGACGTCTCTCCCGCCGCCCTGGAACTGGCCACCCGATTCGGCGCCGCGCACACCGTCCTCGTCCCGCCCACGCCCGCCACGGGGCAGGACGGGTCCGCCCAGGTACGCGAGATCACCGGCGGCGGCGCGCACCTGACGATCGACGCCCTGGGCAGCTCCGCGACCCTCGCCGCGGCCGTGGAGAGCCTGCGGCGCCGGGGACGGCACGTCCAGGTCGGCCTGCTCCCGCGGGCCGCCGGGCACCCGGCCGTCCCGATGGACCGCGTGATCGGGCTGGAGCTGTCGATCCTCGGCAGCCACGGCATGGCCGCGCACGCCTACCCGCCCATGCTGGCGATGATCGCCGACGGCCGGCTCAGCCCCGACGCGCTCGTCACCCGCACGATCACCCTGGAGGAGACCCCCGAGGCCCTGGCCACCATGGCCACCGGCCCGGCCGGGATCACCATGATCGTCCCTGCCCGCACATGAACCCGGCACCGCCGTCCCTGACCGCACACGACCCCGGCACCGCCATCCCTGACCGCACACGACCCCGGCACCGCCATCCCTGACCGCACATGACCCCGGCACCGCCATCCCTGACCGCACACGACCCCGGCGCGGCCGTCCGGCGCTCCCCAGACACCGGTGACCACCCTTGGGACGACAGCGCCCCCCGCGCGGCGCGGAGGGCCGCGCGGGCGTGCGGGCGAGTGGCGGGCGGAATCGGCGGCGCTCGATTTCGTTTCTTCGGCCCCGCGGATCGAGGACGCGCAGCCCCTGCTCCACCCCACGTGTAGGCCGAACCGGGCCTCTGGGCGTCCACATCTCGTGCGGTCGCGTGGCGGTGGCGGTCGCCCGAACCTGGTAGGAAGGTATCCACGCCTGCCCTGAAACCTGCAGGCCGAGGGAGTGATTATGCAGTTTGGTGCCGATCCGCAAGCAGGATTGGTCGTGTTCTCCAGGGTGGGCAACAGCGCGATCGTCGTCGAGGCGCAAGGTGAGCTCGACTACCGTTCCGCGGTCATCCTGCGCGACGAACTCGGCCGTGCCTGGAGCATGCCTGGAGTGACGGCCGTCATCCTCGATGTCGCCGGGGTCACGTTCTGTGACTCGGTGGGGTTGAGCGAGCTCATCGCCGCCCTGCACCACAGCCAGGCGGCCGGGCAGGGCTTCATGCTCAGCGGTGTCCAGGGCACGCTGCTCCGGGTGCTGACCATCACCGGTCTGCGCGCGGCGTTCGACACCTACGAGAGCGTGGACGACGCCATGCTCCGCGTCTCCCCCTCCGTGGCCGGAGCGATGGAGCCTCTTGATCCCCTCGGCCTGGCGGGCGCCGCCGGCCCGCACCTCGGCGGCGCGGTCCCCATGGACGCCATCGGCCCAGGTCAGGCGGACGACGTCCTCACGAGCGTGAGCGGGGCAGGTCAGGGGGACGACGGGTCCACGGTCGCGGGCGTGCTCCAGCAGGCCGACGACCTGCCGCCTCCCGACTCGGCCTCCCCCATCCCCCCTCCCCAAACCTGACCAGCCCCACCCGGCCTCCAGCGCCACACCACCAAGCCGCAGGGCGCACCCGTGTCCAGACAGAACCCAGAGGACACCCCCCAGCCCGAGCGCGTCGCCCTTCAGCCCTGGGTGGACCTTCCCCGGAGGCCACGCCGCCACCCGGAAAAGCCCACCTTCCCCAGCCAGGAGCGTCACACCCCCGCCAGGAAAGCCCCTCCCCCGCAGGGCACGCCGTCAGACGAAAGGGCCCACTATGTCCGGCCGGGTGCGTCGCTCTTCCCGCTTGGGTGGAGCCTTCCCCCGGCGCCGGGGCGGCGGGATGGTGGGCGGTGGATCCGGCGCCGCCGTACGGCGGACGACCGGTACACCTCCGCAGTCGCCCTAGAGGCGCACCTCGTACTCGGGGGAGCGGCGCCGGCCGGGCTGGCCGGCGGTGACAGTGGGCTCGATCTTGCGGATGTAACCGGCCGCCTCCAGCAGGTCCAGCGCGGGCACCATGGCGGCGACGCGCTTGAACCGGCGGGCGAGGCGGCGGAAGATGTCGCGCCGCCGGAACCGCTGGGCACCGGTCCTGCGGATGCATTCGAGCACCGCGCGCGCGTCGTCCGGCAGGGCGTCATCGGATCGGGCGGGCGGGGTGACCGAGATGATCTGCATCCGGGAGGCGCTCTCGTTGCGGATGCGCGAGATCTCCAGGATCAGATCGTCCAGGTCCACCAGCATCCGGGTGGCGGCGCGGAAGCGCTCGAAGTCATCCTGGATCAGCAGCAGCCGCTCGGCTTCGTCACGCATGGCTGAATAATGTCATTTGTGGCATTAATGTCAACACATTCGCGAAGCCCTACTTAACCGGATTTTCGCGGCCCTCCTCAAGGTTGTCCAGCATGCGGCGAAGCACGCCCGTAAGCTGCCGCGACTCCTTTTCGGAGAACCCGTCCAGCAGCCGCGTGACCGCCTGCCCGAAGATCGGGAGCGAGCCGCGGCGCGAGCGCCCTCCTCTGGGCGGTCACCTCGATCATGATCGAGCGACGGTTCCGGACGCGGTCAGGTGCGGGTGCCGGTGGAGGCGTCGGCGAGCGCGTAGGCCAGGGCGCTGTCCAGGTCCAGCTCGCGGCCATGGGCGAAGGCGGTGTCGAAGTCGCGGTCACCGAGAACGGCCCTGGCCCGCGACTCGGCCTGCTCACGCAGGCCGTCGGCGCGCGGCAGGCACAGCCGCAGCCCGTAGCTGTGCTCGACCAGTTCGCCGCTGCCGAGCAGCCGCGCCGCGCGGTCCATGTCGCCGAGGCCGGCGGCCGTGCGGGCCAGGCTCGCCAGCACCATCGCCATGCCGTGGCTGTCGTGGACCAGCCATTTGTGGCGCAGCGACGCGCGCGCGTACCGGTCGGCCGCCGCGTAGTCACCGTGGTCGGCCTCGATGAGACTGCGGACCCACTCCCCCGACGAGCGCACCCAGATGTCGCCCCGGGAATCGCACAAGGACGCCTGCAGGCGCAGGCAGCCGAGGGCCCGGTCCAGCCTGCCGAGCCGCATGAGCGCGTACGCCTGCCCGGTGAGCGCCATCGCCAGGCCGGCCCCGCGGTCGCCGCCCTGCTCGTGGGTACCACGCGCCCGCTCGTACATCGACAGCGCCTCTGTGAGGTACCCCCAGCGCAGGCCGGTGTTGGCGCAGCAGAGGATGCCCCAGCCCGCCGCCGCCAGGTCGTCATGGGAGAACGCCTGCGCCATGCACTCGGTGGCCAGGTCGTTGGCCTCGTCCAGGTCGCCCTGCAGGTCGGCGAGCCACGCGCACGCCCACAGCGCGCGCGACAGCGCCCGCCCCGAGGGCTGGACCAGCTCCAGCGCCCGCCGCAGGTGGCCGCGGCCCTCCTCGACCAAGCCGCAGGCCAGCCACAGGTAGGTCAGCCGTCCCGCGAGGTCGAGGCCGGCGGTGTGCTCGGCGGGCTCGGCCAGGCAGAAGCCGAGCGCCTCCCGCAGGTTGGGCAGCTCGCGGCGCATCCGGGTGTACCAGGACACCTGCTCGGCGCCGAACCACTCGGCGTCGAACCGCCGGGCCAGGTCGAGGTAGTGGTCGCGGTGGCGGCGCCGGACCCCGGCCGTCTGCCCCAGCTCGCGCAGCCACACGGCGCCGTACTCGCGGATGGTGTCGAGCATGCGGAAGCGGACGGCCGCGCCGGCGTCGACGCGTGACACCACCGACGCGTCCACCAGGGCGAGCAGCACGTCCTCGACGTGCTCGCGGCCCAGGCCGGCGCCGACCTCGTCCTCGGCGTCCGCGCACACCGCCTGCGCGGCCGCGAGGTCGAAGTCGGCCGGGAACACCGACAGCCGGGCCCACAGCAGGCGCTCCAGCGGCTCGCACAGCTCGTGGCTCCAGCCGATCGCCGTGCGCAGCGTCCGGTGACGCGCCGGGCCGGGACGGCGGGTGTCGGACAGCAGGGCGAAACGGTCGCCCGCACCGGCCGCGACCTGCTCGAACGACAGTGACCGCAGCCGCACGGCGGCCAGTTCGATCGCCAGCGGGATGCCGTCCAGCCGCCGGCACAGCCGCGCCACCTCCGGGGTGGCCGCGAACCCGGGCACCAGTGAGGCGGCCCGCTCGGTGAACAACGCCACCGCCCCCCGCGCCCCGCTCCCGGACGACGCCGCGCCCCCGCTCGACCCGCCCCCGGACGAATCCACGCCCCCGCTCGACCCGCTCTCGGACGGCGCCGCGGCCCCACTCGGGCCGCCCTCGCCGTCCGCGTCCGTGGCCAGGGCGTCCGCGCCATCGGACGGGCCGCCGCCCCGCCCCGCGTCCCCGGCCTGACCGGACCCATCGTCTCGCGCGCCGCCGGCCCCGGTCGGACCGGACGCGCCGTCTCGCGCGTCGCCGGTCCGTAACGGGCCGGGCCGGCCGTCCGGTGCGCCGCCGGACGGCGCCGTGTCCTCTCCCAGGCCGGGCTCGCCCTCCACCGGCAGCGGTTCGACCTCGAAACGGGCCTCGCCGAGGACGCCGAGCACGCGCCTGCTGGTGGCGAGGACCCGGACTCCGGGCGCGGCGGCCAGAATCGCGCGCACGGTCGCGGCGCAGGCGTCCGTCAGGTGCTCGCAGGTGTCCAGGACGAGCAGCGTGCGCCGCCCCGCCAGGAACTCGCCGAGAACGGCGACCGCCGTGTCGCCGGGCCGGGCGCCCACGCGCAGCGCCGCGCGGATCGCGTCGCCGACCATCTCGGGGGCCCGCAGCGAGGACAGCTCCACGAACCACGCGCCGCCGGGGAAGCGGCCCGCCACCTCGCGCGCCACCCGCGTCGCCAGCCGCGTCTTGCCGACCCCGCCCACGCCTGTGAGCGTGACCAGCCGCGACTCCCCCAGCATGCGCGCGATCGCGGCCACCTCACGACGCCGCCCCACGAAAGTGGTCATCTCGACCGGTACGTTGCTCGTGTATGCCCCGGCGGGCACATCCATGGCCAGCCCCACGTCGCCTCGGCTCCAGATGCCCCGCAATCGTAAATCAGTTCGCCCCGAATGCACAGATCGACTTTCCCGGTTCACTGCGCCAGAGGCCAAATACTTCACCCGGCGGCCGTCCCACGAACCTCGGGTTCAGGTCGTTTCTCCCGCCCCTATACGCGGGCCTATCCGAGAGGTGAGAATCACCGGATGAGGCGTTCGCGGGCACGGATATTCACCCGGCTGGCAGTGATCGCGACCGGTCTGGTCATGGTGGCGCTCGGGGTGGCGCTCCCCATGGCCGGTCTGGACGACGCCGACAAGTACGCCAGCGTGCTCGGCGCGTTCACCGGGGTCGCCGGGCTCGCCCTGTCGGCCTACGGAGTCGTCCTCGCCCGGCGCGCCCCCGCCCAGGAAGGGACGCCACCGCCCCCGGAGCCGGACTCCGGCGCGGGCCGGGTGCGCAACAGCGTCAGCGGCACGGTGCACGGCCCCGTCCTGCAAGCCGACACCTTCACCGGCCCCATCACGATCGGCACTCCGCGGCCCTGCCGTCCCAGTGACGAGGCGGCCGACGAGCGGGAGGGCCCTGCCCGATAGGCGGCCCCGGTCTTTGAACGATCGATGCTTCGCTCGCCATGGAATACCATCCGCCCGCGCTTTCCGGTCGCCGGTTTCTCATGAATGCGGTCTGGCCGTCCGCGCATTTCCCGGATCTCCGCGAGCCGTCCCTTGTACGGACGCACATGCCGCGGTCGCCGAATCAGGGAAACCGCCGTCCGGTGATCTTTCGGAACTCCTCGCGCGCGCGCCCGGAGAACCGCACCGTGGCCGACCGGAGGCCGGTGACCGTCCAGGGGCGAGGGGCGGGCGCCGGGACGGAACGGCCGGGCGGCGGGGCGGCGTCGGACGCCTCGGCGAGGCGGGTGCGGAGGCGGTCGCGGATCTCTTCGGGGGTGTAGGCGCGGCGGCGGCGCTCGGCGCGGACGATGACGGCTCCGGAGGCGGCGACGCCCGCGAAGGCGGCCAGGCCCAGTATCTTCCACCAACGCATGTCCTCAGGCTACTGGGAAGAGGAGTGGGATGTCCGGCGTGAGCATCGGCCTCGACGAGGCGCTCGACCTGACCCGCACCGGCGACGTCTGGCTGTTCCGCGGCCGGTCGGCGCCCGACCGGGCCATCCAGGTGACGACCAACAGCCCGGTGAACCACGTCGGCATGTCCGTCGTCATCGATGATCTACCGCCGCTGATGTGGCACGCCGAGCTCGGGCGGTCGCTGCCCGACCTGTGGTCGGGCACGAACCAGCGCGGCGTCCAGCTCCACGACCTGCGCGACGCCGTCACGGTGTGGGCGACGAGGTACGGGCAGCGCGCGTGGCTGCGCCAGCTCGACCGCCCGGTCACGCGGGACATGGAGGACGCCCTGCTGCGCACCATCGCGCGCCTGGACGGCACGCCGTTCCCTTCGACGGCGCGGCTGGCGGGCCGCTGGCTGCGCGGCCGGCTGCCGGCCGTCCGTCGTGCCCGGGAGGCGGCGCTGGAGACGGCCTACTGCGCGGAGGTGGTCGCGGCGACGTACCAGGACATGGGTCTGCTCCCGGCCGGTCGCCGCCTCAACTGGTACGACCCAGGACGTTTCTGGAGCGGCGACGACCTCGAGCTGACCTCGGGCGCCCGTCTGGGCGGCGAGATCCCGGTCCGCGTCCCGCCCGCCACCTGACCAAAACGACCTCGAACTCTGCCGCGGACGCCTGGCCGCCGTCGCCCCGCTTCTGTGCGCGTCTCGCCCGGCGGCGCTCGCGTCCCCGGCCGGCTCAACGGGACCTCGGCCAGGCTCGGCCGTCCTGCCCGGGCGGAGGAGCCTCGGCCGCGACGCCGTCCGGCTCGACGGGTTAGCAATTTGCAGGAAATCTCTGAAAGGCATTGCATGACGCCAAGTGACTGAGTAACTTCCGGGCAACAACCCTGAAATACGACACGCGGAGGCCCTTGTGGTCCGGCCACTCCCCCCATGGCCCGCGAGAAGGTCGCCCGTCCGCGGGCCGGCCCGCTTACCGGTGGCCGCGGTCCTCACAGCGGTCCTCTGCACGGCGCCCCTGGCCGCCGTTCCCCCGGCCTCCGCGAACTCCGTGACCTCCGTGACCTCCGCGGCCTCCGCGGCCTCCTCCACCGCCGCCGTGGCCTCCGCGGGCTCCGCCGCCTCCGGGGGCTCCGAGGCCTCCGCGGGCTCCACCGCCGCCGTGGCGTCCGCGGGTTCGCCCGGCGTTCCGGCCGCCGCGAAGGCGCTGGTGTCCCCGCTCAGCCGGACGGCGGAGCCCTCCGACAAGGACCTCGCCCGCGACGCGCCGCGCACCCGGCTGACGCGCGAGCGGTTCTACTTCGTGATGACCGACCGGTTCGCCAACGGCGACCCGGGCAACGACAGGGGCGGGCTGACCGGCGACCGGCTCGCCACCGGCTTCGACCCGGCCGACAAGGGCTTCTATCAGGGCGGTGACCTGGCCGGGCTGCTCGGCAAGCTCGACTACATCAAGGGCCTGGGCAGCACCGCGATCTGGCTGACCCCCGCGTTCAAGAACCGCCCCGTGCAGGGCACGGGCGCCGACGCCTCGGCCGGGTACCACGGCTACTGGATCACCGACTTCACCTCGATCGACCCGCACCTGGGCACCAACGCCCAGATGAAGCGGCTCGTCCGCGAGGCCCATGAACGCGGCATGAAGGTGTTCTTCGACATCATCACCAACCACACGGCTGATGTCGTCGACTACAAGGAGAAGACCTACACCTACCGCTCCAAGGCCGCCTATCCCTACGTCGACACCTCCGGCCGGCCCTTCGACGACCGCGACTACGCGGGCGGGACCACCTTCCCCAAGGTCGACGCCGGCTCCTTTCCCTACACGCCGGTCGCGGCCAAGGGCGTGAAGACCCCGGCCTGGCTGAACGATCCGACGATGTACCACAACCGGGGCGACTCGACGTTCAGCGGCGGCGAGACCGACGAGTACGGCGACTTCTCCGGCCTGGACGACCTGTGGACCGAGCGCCCCGAGGTCGTCAAGGGCATGACCGACATCTACCGGACGTGGGTCCGCGAGACCGGCATCGACGGCTTCCGCATCGACACCGCCAAGCACGTCAACATGGAGTTCTGGCAGCGGTTCTCCCCCGCCCTGCACGAGTACGCCGCGAAGCGCGGCCAGGACCGCTTCTTCATGTTCGGCGAGGTGTACTCCGGCGACCCGGCGGTGACCAGCCGTTACTCGACGCAGGGCGGCATGGACGCGACGCTGGACTTCCCGTTCCAGGAGGCCGCGCGGTCCTACGGCGGCGGCACGGCGGACGCCTCCCGGCTGGCCCGCCTCTACGCGGGCGACGACTACCACACGGCCGCCGACCGCGACGCCGCCTCGCTGCCGACCTTCCTCGGCAACCACGACATGGGACGCATCGGCCGGTTCCTCGCCCAGGACGCTTCGGGTGCGACCGACGACGAGCTGCTGCGGCGCGACCTGCTCGCCCACGAGCTGATGTACCTGACGCGGGGCCAGCCGGTGGTGTACTACGGCGACGAGCAGGGCTTCACCGGCAAGGGCGGCGACAAGGACGCACGGCAGTCCATGTTCGCCTCCAGGACCCCGAGCTACCTGACCGACGACCTGATCGGCACGACCGCGACGCACGCGCAGGACAACTTCGTCCCCGCCCATCCGCTGTACCAGGGGATCGCGGCGCTGGCGAAGCTGCGCGACGCCCACCCCGCGCTGGCCGACGGCGCGCAGGTCGAGCGCCTGGCCACCGGCGGCCTGTACGCCTTCAGCCGCATCGGCGCCAAGGAGCAGGTCGAGTACGTCGTCGCGGTGAACAACGCCGAGACGCCCGCCTCGGCCGCCGTGCCGACCTACTCGGCGGGCATGGGCTTCACCCGCGTGTACGGCGCGGGCCCCGCGACGGCGGCCACCGGCGCCGACCGCGCGCTCCGGGTCACCGTCCCCGCCCTGTCGGCGGTGGTCTACCGCGCCTCCGGCAGGCTCGCCGCCCCGGCCGCCGGGCCCGCCGTGTCGATCACGCTGCCGGGCTCCGAGATCGGCGGCACGGCGGCCGACGGGCGCGTCCCGGTGGCGGCGACCGTGCCGGGCGACGGGTTCGACCAGGTGACCTTCGCCGCCCGGGCCGGCGACGGCCCCTGGAAGGTGCTCGGCACCGACGACGCCCCCACCGTGTCCGGCGCGGGCCGCACGTTCCGGGTGTTCCACGACCTCACCGGGCTGGCCGCGGGCACGAAGGTCGCCTACAAGGCGGTGGTGAAGGACTCGGCCGGCCGGTTCGCCGCCGCCTCCGCGACCGCCGCCGTGGCGGCGCCGCCCACCCCGGAGGAGCCCGGGACGCTCACCCGCGACTGGCTTGTCGTCCACTACCGGCGCGCGGACTACGACGGCTGGGGACTGCACGTGTGGGGCGATGTGGAACAGCCCACCGAGTGGGGGACGCCGCTGGCGCTGACCGGCGAGGACTCCTTCGGCCGCTTCGCCTGGATCAGGCTGAAGCCCGGCGCGGCGAGCGTCGGCCTCATCACCCACAAGGGCGACGAGAAGGACGGCGGCGACCGTGCCGTCGACCCGCGCAGGACGGGCGAGGTGTGGCTGACCGAGGGCAGGCCGGAGGTCTCCTCCTCCCGTGCCGCCGCCCAGGGGTACGCGACCGTGCACTACCACCGCCCCGACGGACGGTACGACGGCTGGGGGCTGCACCTGTGGGGCGACGCGGTCGCCGACGGGGCGGGCACCGGCTGGGCGAGCCCCCGCGCGCCGGACGGCGCCGACTCCTACGGCCCGTACTGGAAGGTCCCGCTGAAGGACCCGTCGGCCCCGTTGAACTACATCGTGCACAACGGCGACGCCAAGGACCCGGGCCCCGACCAGTCGTTCGTCCCGGCGCTGCGGCCCGAGGCGTACGTGAACTCCGGCGAGGCCACCCTCCACCCGACGCGCGCCGCCGCGGAGAACGTGGCGATCCTGCATTACCGGCGCGCGGACGGGAACTACGACGGCTGGGGACTCCACGTGTGGAACGGGGCCGCCCAGCCGACGGAGTGGGCGGCCCCGCTGCCGCCGGCGGGCGAGGACGACTTCGGCGTGTACTACCGCGTGCCGCTGGCCGAGGGGGCGACGAGCCTGAGCTACATCATCCACAAGGGCGACGACAAGGACCTGCCGTCCGACCAGTCGCTCGACCTGAGCGCCACCGGCCACGAGGTGTGGCGGCTGGCCGCCGTCGAGGGCCACCTGCTGCCGCAGCCGACGGCCCGGGGCGCGGACGCCGACCTGTCCAAGGCCGCGGCGCACTGGATCGACCGCGACACCATCGCCTGGAACCTCACGCCGTCCACCGCCTCGCACTACTCGCTGGCGTTCTCCGCCGAGGGCGACATCGCCTACGACAAGGGCGACCTGACCGGCGACCTGCGGCTGATCCGCCTGTCCGGCGGGGGCGCCCTCACCGACGCGCAGAAGGCGAAGTGGCCGCACCTGGCCTCCTACGCGGCGCTGAAGGTCGACCCCCGCGACGCCCACCTGGTCGGGCAGGCGCTGCGCGGGCAGGTCGTCGCCGTCGAGCGCGACGCGGCGGGGGTGCTGCGCACGGCGACCGGCGTGCAGATCCCCGGCGTGCTGGACGACCTGTACGCCGCGGCGACGTCCGCCGAGCTCGGGCCGGTGTGGCCGTCCTCGGCCTCCTCCCAGCTGAACGCGGCCTCGGCCTCGCCGTCGGTGTCGGTGTGGGCGCCCACCGCGCGCAAGGTCGAACTGGCGCTCTACCAGCGCCCCTCCGGCGGCGGGCGCACCGTCCACCCGATGCGCCGCGACGACGCCACCGGGGTCTGGTCGGTGCGCGGCCTGCCCACCTGGAAGGGGCTCTACTACACCTTCCTGGTGACCGTGTACGCCCCGGCGGCCGGCACGGTGGTCACCAACGAGGTGACCGACCCCTACAGCGTGTCGCTCGCGGCCGACTCGGCGCGCAGCCAGCTCGTCGACCTGTCCGACCGCGCGCTGCGGCCCGGCGGCTGGACGACGCTGCGCAAGCCAAAGGCCGTGCCCCAGGAGAGGGCGTCCATCTACGAGCTGCACGTGCGCGACTTCTCCGCCTCCGACACCACCGTCCCGGCGTCCGAGAGGGGGACCTTCGCCGCGTTCGCCCGCGACTCCGCGGGCATGAAGGAGTTGCGCGGGCTCGCCGCGGACGGGCTCACGCACGTGCACCTGCTGCCCGCGTTCGACATCGGCAGCGTCCCCGAGCGCCGCGCCGACCGCACCGAGCCCGGGTGCGACCTGGCCGCGATGCCGGCCGACTCCGAGGGGCAGCAGGAGTGCGTGGCGAAGACCGCCGCCACCGACTCCTTCAACTGGGGATACGACCCGGTGCACTACACGGTGCCCGAAGGCTCCTACTCGACCGACCCGGACGGGCCGCGCCGCGTCGAGGAGTTCCGCTCGATGGTCGCCGGGCTGAACGGGGCCGGGCTGCGGGTCGTCATGGACGTCGTCTACAACCACACCTTCGCCGCCGGGCAGGACCCGAGGTCGGTGCTGGACCGCGTCGTGCCCGGCTACTACCACCGGCTGCTCCCGGACGGCACGGTGGCCACCTCGACCTGCTGCGCCGGCACCGCGCCCGAGCACGCCATGATGGGCAAGCTCGTCGTGGACTCCGTCGTCACCTGGGCCAGGCAGTACAAGGTCGACGGCTTCCGGTTCGACCTGATGGGCCACCACCCGAAGGCGAACATCCTGGCCGTGCGGGCGGCGCTGGACAGGCTGACGCTCGCCCGCGACGGCGTGGACGGCAGGTCGGTCATCCTGTACGGCGAGGGATGGAACTTCGGGGAGGTCGCCAACGACGCGCGGTTCGTCCAGGCCACCCAGGCGAACATGGCCGGCACGGGCGTCGGCACGTTCAACGACCGGCTGCGCGACGCCGTGCGCGGCGGCGGGCCGTTCGACGCCGACCCGCGCGTCCAGGGCTTCGGCTCCGGGCTGGCCGGAGCGCCGAACGGGTCGCCGGCCAACGGCGACGCCGGGCAGCAGCGGGCCCGCCTCCTGCACTACCAGGACCTGATCAAGGTCGGGCTGTCGGGCAACCTGCGCGACTACCGGTTCACCGCCTCCACCGGGGCGCAGGTCACCGGCGCCCAGGTCGACTACAACGGCTCGCCCGCCGGGTACACCGCCGCGCCCGGCGAAGCGGTGAGCTACGTCGACGCCCACGACAACGAGACGCTGTTCGACGCGCTCGCCTACAAGCTCCCGCAGTCGACCTCGATGGACGACCGGGTGCGCATGCAGGCGGTGGCGCTCGCCTCGGCGGTGCTGTCGCAGGGCACGGCCTTCGTGCACGCCGGCAGCGAGCGGCTGCGCTCCAAGTCGCTCGACCGCAACTCCTACGACTCCGGCGACTGGTTCAACCGGCTGCTGTGGGACTGCTCGGCGGGCAACGGCTTCGGCGCCGGCCTGCCGCCGAAGGCCGACAACGAGTCCAAGTGGCCCTACGCCAGGCCGCTGCTGGCCGACCCGGCGCTGCGGCCCGGCTGCGCGGCGATCGGCGCGGCGCGGGCGCGGTTCGGCGAGCTGCTGAAGATCCGCTCCTCCTCCCCCGCGTTCTCGCTCGGCTCGCTCGCCGAGGTGCAGCGGCGGCTGTCCTTCCCGGTGAGCGGCACCGGCGAGACGCCGGGCGTGGTCACCATGCACCTGGACTCCTCCGGCGCCGACCCGCGCTGGAAGTCGGTCACGGTGGTGTTCAACGCGACGCCGGACACCCAGGCGCAGACCGTCCCCGCGCTGAAGGGCGCGCGGGTCGCCCTGCACCCCGTCCAGGCCGCCTCGGACGACTCCGTCGTCAGGCGGTCGGCCTTCGACCCCTCGACCGGCACCCTGACCGTCCCGGCCCGCACGGTCGCGGTCTTCGTCCGGTCGTGAACCCCTCCCATCCTGGAGGCCCCACGTGAGATCGTGCGATCCCCCCGCCCCCGCCCGGTCCGTCCGCGCTCCTCGCCCCCGCCGGGCCGGGCTCGGTTCCCTCGCCCTGTCCGCCGTCCTGACCCTGCTGACGGCGTCGGCCGTCGTCCCGCTGACCGGCGGCCCCGCGCAGGCGGCCCCCTCCGGCACCAAGGACGTCACCGCCAACCTGTTCGCCTGGAACTGGCCCTCGGTCTCCGCCGAGTGCACCAACGTGCTCGGCCCGGCCGGGTACGGAGCGGTGCAGGTGTCGCCGCCGCAGGACTCCCTCAAGCGGGCGGGCACCCACTCGTGGTGGGAGCTGTACCAGCCGGCCGCCTACGACCTGACCGGAAGGCTCGGCAGCCGTGCCCAGTTCTCGGCGATGGTGCAGGCCTGCCACGCGGCCGGGGTCAAGGTCTACGCCGACGCCGTCATCAACCACATGACCGGCCAGGGCTCGGCCTCCTACGGCGGGAGGACCTTCTCCAAGTACAACTATCCGGGCACCTATTCCTCGGCCGACTTCCACTACTACCCGGGCGCCTGCGGCAACTCCGACGGCACCATCCACGACGGCGACTACGCCGGCAGCGCGCGCAACGTGCAGCAGTGCGAGCTGTCCGGCCTGGCCGACCTGGACACCGGCGCGGGCTACGTGCGCTCCCGCATCGCCGCCTACCTCAACGACCTGGTCGGCCTCGGCGTGGACGGCTTCCGCGTGGACGCGGTGAAGCACATGAACCCCACCGACCTGGCCGCCATCTACGGGCAGGTCACCGGCTCGCCGTACATCGTCCAGGAGGTCATCTACGGCGCCGGCGAGGCCGTCCAGCCCGGCCAGTACACCGGCCTCGGCGACGTGCTGGACTTCCAGTACGGGCGCTACCTCAAGCAGAAGTTCGAGGGGAACATCTCAGAACTGCAGACCTTCGGCGCCACGTGGGGCGGCATGCAGCCCGGCGACAAGGCCGTCACCTTCGTCGCCAACCACGACACCGAGCGCAACGGCTCCACCCTCACCTACAAGAGCGGAGCCGCCTACACGCTGGCCACCATCTTCCAGCTCGCCTGGACGCACGGCGCGCCGCAGATCTACGACGGGTTCACCTTCGGCGACAACGACGCCTCCCCGCCCTCGGACGGCAACGGCTACGTGACCGCCGCGAACTGCTCCAGCGGGTGGACGTGCCTGCACCGCGACGGCGCCGTCAACGGCATGGTGGGGTTCCGCAACGCCGTCCGGGGCACCTCGGTGGCCAACTGGAGCGCCCCGTCCGCCAACGTGATCGCCTTCAGCCGCGGCGCCAAGGGCTGGGTCGCGATCAACAACGGTTCCTCGTCCTACTCGGGCGCCTTCGCCACCGGCCTGCCCGCCGGCACCTACGCCAACCTGACCGGCGGCGGCTCGGTGACCGTCGGCTCCGGCGGCACGGCCGTCGTCACCGTCCCCGCCAAGAGCGCGGTCGCCATCCGGACCGGGGCCACCACCACGCCGCCGGCGACCGTCGCGACGTCGTTCAACGCGAACGTGACCACCACCTGGGGGCAGAACGTTTTCGTGGTGGGCGACCTCGCCGAGCTGGGCGCGTGGAACCCCGCCGGCGCGGTGGCGCTGTCGTCGGCGTCCTACCCGGTCTGGCGCGCCACGGTGGCCCTGCCGGCGGGCACGGCCGTCCAGTACAAGTACATCAAGAAGAACCCCGACGGCTCGGTCACCTGGGAGAGCGATCCGAACCGCTCCTTCACCACCCCGGCGAGCGGCACCGCCACCCGCGACGACACCTGGCGCTGACCCTGACCCGGCCGCGCGCCCCGGGGCAGGCGGCCAGGGGGCGCGCGGCCGGGTCAGGCGGGCGGACGCACCAGGGACCCGGCCGGTCGCGCCAGGATCGCGGCCAGCTCGGCCGGCCGGGCCAGGTGCGGGAAGTGGCCGCCGCCCGGCAGGACGGTGACGGCGGCGCCCGGCAGCGCCGCCTCCAGCCAGCGCCGGTACGCCTCACCCAGCTCACCGCCGCTCACATGGTGATAGGAGACGCCGCGCGCGCGAATCGCGTCCAGGTCGCGCGCGCGGCGGTCACCGAGGTCGCCGGACGGCGTGACCAGGATCTCCTCCCAGTACCCGAGGAGCAGGTCCTGCCGGGGGGTGGTGGCCGTCCGCAGCAGCTCCCGCGCGGACGGCGGCAGCAGGTCGATCCCCATCCCGGCGAGCAGCGACCCCCACACCTGCCCGTACCCGGGGCCGCGCAGTACGGGCTCGGCCTCGCGCAGCACCGCGGCGAACCCGTCGACGAGCAGCGGCTGGTCGACGTTGACCACGCCCCTGGTGGGATACGCGGCGGCGTAGACGGTCGCGAGCGCGCCGCCCAGCGAATGGCCGACCACCACCGGGTCCTCGATCCCGGCCTCGGTCACCGCTGCGTGCACCACGGCGGCCACCTCGTCCAGGCGGTAGGTGGAGCGCCGGGGCGACTCGCCGTGTCCGGGCAGGTCGAAGGCCACCACCTGCCGATCGGGGTCGCACGCGAGTTCACGCAGGACCGGCCCCCACTGGCGCCGGTCATAGGTGAGACCGTGCAGCAGGACCAGGGGCGGCCGGTCGCCGACTCTTCCCCGGCTGCCCGCGGCGAGCGCGCCGAAGTACCGTGGTCGCATATGTGACATGTCGTTCTCCCGCCCTGAGGGTGCTTTCACCTGGCAGGCGTAACTCCGGCACGAACGATTCGTTCGTCCGCGACGAACACGCCCCGGCACACCGGTGCGGCCTCCTGGCCCGGACGCTCCGCCGGGCCGACCGGCAGGCGGTGGCGGTGAGGCGATCCCTCTTCGGTCAGACCCGCCAGCGTGCCGGGCCGCCGGGGGCGGGCTGGTAGCGGAACAGGCGGCCGGTGCGCAGGGACGCCCGCAGGTGGGCGCCGGCCAGCGGCGCGGCCGACTCCACCCGCTCGACGGCGGCCCACAGCGTCCGGGTCGCGTTGACGCGGGCGCGTTCGGCCTCGCCCGCCTGGGCCCGCGGCCGGCCGCCCAGGCCGGTGGCCCGGCGCAACTCGCCCAGCAGGGCCGTC
The DNA here is from genome assembly GCF_053602655.1 of Sphaerisporangium sp. NPDC004334. Taxonomy (NCBI): domain Bacteria; kingdom Bacillati; phylum Actinomycetota; class Actinomycetes; order Streptosporangiales; family Streptosporangiaceae; genus Sphaerisporangium; species Sphaerisporangium sp. NPDC004334. The sequence continues at coordinate 279,057 of NZ_JBSGDZ010000005.1, read as the reverse complement.
CGCTCATGCTGGAGGGCCGCCGCCCGTTCGGAGTCGCCCACCCGGTCGGCCTCGTCGAGCCGCCGGTCGAGCGTCTCCAGCCGCCGCCGGTAGGCCGCGCGGGCGGCGTCGTCGAGCACCGGGTCACCGCCGGGCGCCCGCAGGCCGGCGCCTCCCGCGACGAGGTCCAGCGCGGGGATCTCCCGCCCGGGCGCGGCCAGCAGTGCCCGCAGGTAATGCATGCCGCGACCGTCGCGCAGCCGGGCCGTCTCGGCGCCCGCCTCCAGGCTCCAGCCGTCGCCGTCCCGGCGCAGCCGCCACTCGTCGGCCGGGGGCTCCAGCGTGGCGAGCAGCCCGCCCATGCCGAGACGCCCGGCGATCGAGCGGGCGCGGGCCAGGTCGTCCGCGGCCCGGTCGTGGTCGCCTTCGCCGCCGCGCGCGGTCATGGCCTGCGCGCGGGCGACCAGCGTGCGGGCCAGCCAGGGCAGCGCTCCGACGCGCCGCTCCAGCGCGGCGGCGGCGTCCAGGTGGCCGACCGCCTGGTCCGGCCGGCCGAGCCGGGCGGCGAGCCGGCCCAGGTAGTCGTCCACCGGCCCGGTGATGGTGTTGGCGCCGCCCCAGACGACCAGCCGTCCCTGGTAGGGCAGCAGCGCCTCGTACAGCGCCTCGGCGGGCGCGGGCTCCCCGGCCAGCGACGCCACCACGGCGAGGTCGGCCGCGACGCCCAGCCAGCGCGGCCCCGATCCGGCGAGCACGGCGGGCAGCAGCCGCTCCAGCTCCAGCTCCGCCTCGACACCGCGGCCGGACTCGGCCAGGGTGCGGGCGGCGGCGGCCTCGAAGAAGTGCCCGGGCAGCCGCCGGGCGAGCGCCTGCCATGGTTCCACGAGGTCGGCGGCCTGCCCGCGCAACGCGGCGAGGCTCGCGCGCAGCGATCCGGCCAGGCGGCCGGTGTCGTTCAGCCCCGCCCGGCCGCCGCGGACGACCACCTCCCGCGCCAGAGCCTCCGCCGCGTCGAACCGGCCGCGGATCGTGGCCAGCATCGACTGGCGGGCGAGCACCACCACCGCCGCCTCGGCGTCCCCGGCCAGCTCGCCGGCCCTGGCGTACGCCGTGAGCGCCGCCTCGGCGGACGCGAGGTCCCCCAGCTCGCACAGGGCGGTGAACCGCCAGAACAGCCCGCGTCCCTCGACCGCCGCGTCACCCGCCCGCCGCGCCCGCTCGATGATCTCCGAGGCGGCGGCCAGTCGCTCATCGGCGGCGGCCGGGTCCCACAGGGCGTGCAACCGGCAGTCGAGGACCTCGGCGACCGCGCCGGGGTCGCCGGCCGTCCTGGCCAGCGCCATCGCCTCGCCGATCAGCTCCCGCCGGCGGGACGCGGCCGAGGCGTCCCCAAGCAGTTCGCGGGCGAGCCGCGCCAGCACCCGGGCCCGGGTCGCGGGCGGGAGCTGACGCCCGGCCGCGTCCTCCAGGACGCGGATCAGGCCGACGTCCAGGTCGAGGAACGACGCCCCCGACGGCGCGGCCAGTGCCACCTGGGCCACCACGTCGCCGGCGGCCGGCGAGCCCGCGAGCCCGGCGGCGAGGGCGAGGGCGGGACCGGGGAGGCCGCCCGAGGCCAGCCACACCGCGTGGGCCGCCTCGGCGGGCAGGTCCGCCACCAGCTCGGCGAGCTCCGGTTCCGCGAGGCCGCCCAGGCGCAGCTCCGGCGTCAGCCCGAGAGGGTCCCGCGCGGTCACGACCAGCGCGGTCGCGCCGGCCCCGAGGCGGGCGGCGAGCAGGTTCAGCAACGCCACGGCCGGCGCGCCGTCCCGGTCGGCGTCCTCCACCAGGACCAGGCGCGGTCCGCCGCGAGCGATCAGCCGCGCCACCTGGTCGAGCTCCGCGAGCCCATCCCCCGGCAACGTCCCGCCCCCGTCCGGACCGCTCCCTTCCGGACTGCTCCCTTCCGGAACGCCCCCGGAGCCGGGAGCGTCGTGCGTGCCGAGGTCGTCCAGCAGACGGGTCCAGAAAGGCGGGGCAGAGGCCAGGCCCGTCGCCGCGGCCCGGATGACCGGGATGCCGCGGGCGCGGGCCAGGCGCGCGGCGGCGCCGGCCAGCGCCGTCTTGCCCGAGCCGGGCGGCCCGGTGACGACGAGGTGCCCGCCGGTGCCGGCCGCGGCCCGGCCGAGCAGCCGCTCCACCGCGGCCAGCTCTCCGCGGCGTCCGATCAGGGTCACCTCCGCAGCGTACCGACCGTTCCGGGCCCGATGACCTGCGCTTCCCCTCCGCGCCGATGCCGAGGCGCCCCATGGCGAACGGCGGCGGGCCGTGGCCGGGATGAGCGATCACCCATGAGAGGGCCGGGCCGGTCGGACCGGCGAGCGTCTGGTGAGGAAATAAGCGAAAGGGAGTGATGTGGCGAAGTGCCGCAAGTAGCATCGCGGGCGTGCGAATGAGCCATGTCAGCCACGTTGCCGTCAGCGTCGTCATGGCCGGAGCGGTTCTGGCCGTCCCGGGGAGCGCCCAAGGGGCCGCGGGGCCGGGCAACCCCGCAGGCCGGGCCGTGGTGCCCGCGGACGGGAGGGCGATCGACACCTCGCGTCCCGACCGGGTGGTGGGGAACGGGACGCCCGCGAGCTGCACGTCGGCCGCGGTGGTGGCGGCGGTGGACAAGGGAGGGCTGATCCGGTTCGCCTGCGGGCCGAAGGCCGTCACGATCGTGATGCGGGCCACGGCGAAGGTGCGCAACACCAGCAGGCGCGTGGTGCTGGACGGCGGAGGAAAGGTGACGCTGAGCGGTGGCGGAGCGCGGCGGATCCTGTACATGAACACCTGCGACAAGGCGCAGGTGTGGACGACTCCGCACTGCGACGACCAGCAGTGGCCGCAGCTCACCGTGCAGAACATCCGGTTCGCCGACGGGAACGCCACCGGGGAGCGGGCCGAGGGCGGCGGCGGGGGCGCCGTGTTCGTGCGGGGCGGCCGGTTCAAGGCCGTGAACTCCACCTTCGTGCGCAACCGCTGCGATCCCACCGGGCCGGACGTCGGCGGCGCCGCGATCCGGGCGCTGGACCAGTGGCGCGACCTGCCGGTGTACATCGTGAACAGCACGTTCGGCGGGGCCGCCGGGCAGGGCGGGGTGTGCTCCAACGGCGGGGCGCTGAGCGGCATCGGGGTGTCGTGGGAGGTGCTGAACAGCGTGTTCACCCACAACCAGGCGATCGGGCGGGGCGCCAACCCGGCGCGGGGCGGCACCCCGGGCGGCGGCAGCGGCGGTGCGATTTACGCCGACGGCAACCGGTTCACCGTGCGCGTCGCGGGCTCGATCGTCAGCGACAACACCGCGCGGGAGGGCGGCAGGGCCGTCTTCTTCGTCAGCAACGACCGGACCGGGACGCTGCGCATCGAGCGGTCGGCCTTCCGCCGCAACCGCAGCGCCGGCTTCGAGACCAAGGGATTCCCGGGCATCTTCTTCCTCGGCGCGGGCCGTCCGCGGGTCGTCTCCTCCACACTGAGATGAGACCTCCGGCCCGGCCGGTCAGAGGTCGAGCTGGTATTTGACGGTGCGGTGGGTGGGCGCGTACCCGAGGGTGTCGTTGACGGCCCTCATGGGGGCGTTGCCGTCGGCGGTGTCGGTGAGCAGGCCGGCGAGGCCGGGGTGGCGCTCGCGCGCGCCGCGGATCGCCTCGGTCTTCATCCAGCGGGCCAGCCCGCGGCCCCGGTGCTCGGGCAGCACTCCGGTGCCGTAGTGCTGGGCGTCCCCCTTGCCGTCCCCGGGGACCACCAACTCGGTGAACCCGACGACGGAGCCGTCGGACTCCCGCACGGCGGCGACGGTGTGCAGCAGTTCGCCGCGCTCCTCGATGGCCCGCGCCGCGGCCAGCACCCGGTCGGCGTCCCAGACGTCCACCCCGAAGTCGGCCTCACCCATCGGCATGTCGGCCATCGCCCGGCGCGAGGCGGTGAAGGTGTCCAGCAGCTCGCCGGGGACGGCGCCGTCCCAGGACACCAGGCAGTATCCGGGGTGCGGCTTCTCGACCGCCGCGGCCAGGGCCGCCGGGTCGACCTCCGCCAGCGGCAGCCGCGCGAACGTGAGCGTGAGGACGGGGCGGAAGCCGTGCGCGGCCAAGAAGCCCTCGCCGGGCGAACCCTCGGGGACGTCGGCGCTGACCCGGCGGCGCAGGTTCTCCCGGGCCGCGCCGACGGCCGCCTCCAGCAGCAGGCGGCCGACGCCGGCCCGCCGCTCGGCGGGGTGGACGTTGATCTCCAGCTCGGTGAGATGCCGGACCTCCGGCCGGGCGAACAGCCGCAGGAAGGCCGAACCCACCGGGTTCTGGGCGTCATCGGAGGCGAGCCAGACCAGGCGGCGGCCGGAGGGGCCACGTTCGGGGTCGGCCAGCGGAGTGATGCGGATCGGCACGGGGTCTCCGTCGTGGGAAGGGCGTACGAGAGGGGTTCGGGTCGGCCCATGAGTGATCATGCGCGGTTCGCAGAACGTATCCGGGCCCTCCCACCGCCGCAAAGCATTTACCCGTGATCTTCTTCCCGCGGTGCGACGGCGGACGCCCGGGGCCGGACGGTACCCCGGTGCCGGTCGCGCACGATGGAGGCGAAGCGCCGCGCCACCGCGTGCCAGGCCGCGGCGGAGGCCGGCTCGTCGGCGACGGCCGTCGCGTACAGCTCCTCCCGGTCGAACCCCTGGCCTCGCAGCTCCTCGCCGTTCCACTGGCGGATGCGCTGGGGGGTGACCTCGGGGTGGAACTGCACGCCCCAGGCGCGCGGGCCCACCCGGAAGGCCTGGTAGGGGCATCTGGCGGTCTCGGCCAGCCATACGGCGCCCGGCGGCAGGCCGGTGATCGCGTCGACATGGTGCTCGATCGCGGGGACGACATCGGGCAGGCCGTGGAACAGCGGGTCGTCCGCGGCCTCGGGCCTGATGGTGACGGCGGTGCTGCCGTGCTCGGGCGCCCCCACGTCGGCCTGGACCTTGCCTCCGGCCACCGCGGCGAGCATCTGGCCGCCGAGGCAGACGCCGAACATCGGCACCGACCCGCGCAGGGCCTGCTCGACCAGGGAGCGGGTGGCGGGCAGCCAAGGCGCCTTCTCGTCGTCGTCGGGCATGTAGCCGCCGCCGAGCACGATCAGCCCGTCGTGGGCGAGCCGCCCGGGGACGGCGGAGCCGTCGAACGCGGTGACGACCTGCACCGCGACGCCGGCCTCCCCCAGCCACTCACCGAAGCGGCCGGGGCCGCCGTTCTCACCGTGCTGCACGACCAGCACATTTGGCACCTGCGACATGGGCACCGATGCTACCGCCGCCTCCCCACCCCACCCCACCGGCCGGGGCGGACGCCCTGGAGGGGGCTCCACGGTGGCGAGCGGCAGGACCGGCCGGTGTGTGCCGGTGAAGTCCGCGGCGGTTCGCGATCGGCCCACGGTCTGGGGGGTCAGGCGGGCTTGATGGTGGCGAGTTGCACCAGCAGCAGGACCAGTCGGTAGGCGCCGGCGAAGTCCGCGGCGGTGAAGGTCACCGTACGGCCGCCCGCGGCGCGGGAGACGCCCGGCACGAGCGTCGCCAGGTCGACCGTGATCGGGCTGTAGAGGTCGACCTCGACGTCGATCGGTCCGGCGATGCTCAGGGGCGCGACCCGCGCACGCCCGGTGATCGCCTCGGCGGCGGCCCGGCGCAGCCGCTCCCGGGCCTCCCCCGGGTGCAGGGCGATGGCGGCGGATTGGCCGAGAGCCTGTTTGACCGCGACGGTGACGGCCGAGGGGACCAGCTCTCCGAGCTCGGCGCAGGCGGTGTCGTCGCCGCTGAGCATCACGACGGGCACGCCCAGATGCCCGGCCATGGCGGCGTTGAGCCCGATCTCCCCCATGGGGCGCCCGTTCACGCGCACGTCGAGGATGTCGCCGCTCATGGTGTGCGACAGCACGGCCGGGCCACCACCGGCGCGGGCGTGGTAGCCGATGAACAGGGCGGCGTCGGTGTGGTCGTCGAGCGCGCCGAGCATGCCCTGCGGACGCGGCTTGCCGCGGACCAGGCGGGCCCGCCGGTCGAGTTTCTCGGGATGGATGTTGCGGAACGGCCCGTGGGCGTCGGCGACCCACACCACGGCGTCGGGTTCGGCGTCCAGGACTCCGGCGATCACGGCGTTCGCCTCGGCGGTCATCAAGGCCCTGCCGCGCTCGTAGTCGTAGCGGTCCGGGTTGGTCTCGGCGGGATGCACGACCCCCGAGATGCCCTCCATGTCGACGGAGATCAGCACCTTCATGAACCACGGAGCCTACAGCGACACCGGACTCGAATGGATCAAGCACCTCTACCTCGGTGACCGCCTGAGATCACCTCGCCCCTACTCGCCTCCGGGTGGGCTCTAGCCGGTTGAAACTCCGGCCAGAGCTCACCCACAAGGTGAACCGTCAGGGCTACGAGTGCCAGACGATCTGGAGAACAGCCCAGAGCGCCGTCTTCACGAATTCCAGGACGATACGGATACGCCAGTACCGCTTGGCGTGGCGACAAACCTCGTTCATTGGAGTCTCCTCGATCTCGGGTGATGCGTATCCAGAAGACCCGATGGGGACAATGTCCAGTAGATGCTCGGACATCCCGGGACAGCAGCTGGCCGTTCTACTACGCTGCCGTGACATGTCTGGACAAAACTGGACGGCCCGTGGTCGTCCCACGGAAGCTGACGATTTCGATTTGGCCTCCGTCACTACAAAGGAGGACCTGCAGGTCCACCTGCGCCGCCTGCACGCCCTCAAAGGGAAACCGTCTGTGCGGGAGATGGCCCGCCGGACCGGCGGAAAGTATTCCTCCTCCTCACTCCACGACTACCTCAAAGGGCACCGCTATCCGAATCGTGACGGGCTCTATTACTTCGTGATCGCCTGCGGAGAGTCCGAAGCCGTCGCAGAGCAGTGGGGAGCGACCTGGGGCCTAGTGGAAGCCCGAAACCTGCGGCCGCCCGCGGTCGCCGCGAGCGACGAGCCTGACTTGAGCATCCGTCTGAAGCATCTGCTGGACCGCTACGACATGAAGTTCCATTCCGCGCCCGCCCACATCCTCCGAGGAGATCGCAAGTCACTCGACGCTGACGCGCTGGGGAACGTGCTCGCGATCCTCGAGACCTTCATAGCCGGAGGCGGCGTCGTGGAGGCGGTGACCCGCTTTCACCGGCATGGTGTGCGCGTCACCTCCATAGCGGACTTTCTGGCCGTGCTCGCCGCGGACATGGTCCTGCATCCGGCCAAGCAAGATCCAGGCTCGCGGTTGTGGCTCATCGAGCAGAGTCAGAAGATTCTCAAGACCAAGAATCAGGCCCGGAAGACGCAGCTGCGCATGACCTGGGTGGCTCTCCTCGATCTCCTGCGGCGGGCCTCCTGCGAAACGCGCACGGCCTGGCCGATCGAGCAGATGGTCGAAGACATCGTGAAGAAGGCCGACAACTCCGCCAGCCGCTTCTCCTCGGTCACGGGATTGCTCTTCGAGGTCGTTCGCGACGATCAAGTTCTGCGCGAAAAGCTCCACCGGGCCCTCGGTGACGAGGAACGCAAGCTGACCGACGAGGCAACACCCCAGATGCGACACCATTTCGGCAGACTCCGCAGCCTCACCCGGACATACCATCGGTCCGATGGATACGATTTCGTCGGCAGACTGAAATCCGTCCCGGGCGGCGACCTGTGCGACTATCCCTTCGCGGCCGCAGCGTACCCCCTGACCATGGGCGATGCCGTTCGCCTGCTGGATGGTCTGGAACTGGCGGAGGGCCGGGCCAGTTATCCCTACGTCATCGAGCTGGAGCGACCCGCGCCAGAAGAGGCGTTGACCGAGACCCTGACGAGATTGCTCGTCCAGTGCAATAAGAAGGCCTACCAGTCGGGAAAGATGTGGGCTCTGCCAACCGCCGCCGAATGGATCACGCTGGCGGGATGTGAAGACCGCCTCTTCCCCTGGGGCTCGGAGCCGGCGGACCCGCTTCGGGCGAATCTCACCTACTCCCGGGAAGAGGAGGGGCGGCTGCAACCGGTGGGGACACTGCCAGGGGGACGCTCGCGACATGGCATTGACGACTGTTGCGGCAACGTTCACGAGATCGTCGAGTGGTGCAGGGAACCGAGCAGGCGTGCTGAGTACCGGTTGGCAGGAGAAAGCTTCAAGTCTCTGGCGGGCCACGCTTCCTGCCTCCGCTTACGACATCTCACTCAGAGCTCCTTCAGCAGAGGCAACGTGGGTGTGCGGCTCGTTCAGATCGACATCGAGGACGCCGAGAAGCGCTGGGTCGCGCAGGAGGCGTTTCGACGCACCAGCGAAGAACCGCTGCCTGAGATCGACGGCGAAGAAGTCGCCGGTTTCCAGCGGGTTGACGACGGTGGCGAGTCGCTGGAGCCGTCAGCGTCCGGCCAACGCGATCCCGGTCGACGACCATGACGTCACGGGGGCCCTGAGGTGTACTGGGATTCAGACGTCGAAGTGGGCGACGATCGGAGCGTGGTCGGAGTCGGCGGCGTCGCGGCGTGGGGTCGGGTCCTCGGTGACCGAGGGCAGGCCGTGGCCGACCACGGAGCGGATCTCGGCGACTCGTTCGATGAGGGCCCGGCTGGCCAGGATGTGGTCGATGAGCTCTCCGCGGCCGTTGTGGACGCGGGAGAAGCGCTCGGCCTCGGGGATCAGCGTCGCGAGGTTCCACAGCCGCCAGGCGTCCCCCTTGTCCGGGCGCAGCGCCCCGGCCGTGCCGAGCTCGGACCCGGGCGGACCGAGGACGATCTGCGTGGTGGCCGCCTGCGGCTCGTCGTTGAAGTCGCCGAGGACGACCACCGGCCGGTCCTGCCCGTGGCCGCCGACGAGCCGGTCGGCCAGGCCGCGCAGGGTGGTGGCCTCGGCGGCCCGCCGGTACAGGGCGTAGGCGCCGTACCGGGCGCGCTCGCCCTCGTCGCGGGCCGCGAACCGGCCGCCGGGGAAGCTCAGCAGCTTGGACTTCAGGTGGCAGACCGCGACGGCGAGCGTCGCGCCCGGGCCGGGCTCGACCCGCACGGCGAGCATGCCGCGGCTGGTCTGGGCGGTCGCGGGCCCGGTGTCGGCGCTCTGCACGGCGGCCAGCGGCGAGGTGAACGCGGCGACGTCCTCCACGACGGTGAGCGGGAGGCGGCTGAGCACGCCGACGCGGATGCCGCGGGCGTCCGGGTGCTGGGACAGGACGGTGTGCCACTCGCCGCCGAGCGCCTCCGTCAGGTCGGCCAGCGCCGCGGGGTCGCCGACCTCCTGGACGCCGAGCACGTCGGGGGCGATGCCGCCGAGGGTGGCGGCCAGCGCCGAGATCTTCGCCTTGTACGCGGCCTCGTCGCGGGGGCCGAACTCCCCGCCGGGCCGGTAGAGGTTCTCCAGGTTCCACGTGCTGACGACGACCATGACCGCTCCCGTTGTGAACGCGGACGGGAGCGTTCCCGTGGCGCGCTCACCCCCGTGGCGCAGGCGGGAACCGGACCCCTCCCCAGTGATCGCGGGCTCCGGCGACCGTCGCCCGCCGCTCCACTATGACCGCTGTCGCACCGCTTGGCCATCGGTTCGCGCGACCAGGATTCGACCCAAGGAACCGACCATACGGTTCATATCACGCAAATCGGGCATGGGGCGGGTAACCCAACTCGGCCCTCTCGAGGAGGCCCAATGCTCACGCTGACAGAGACCGCCGCCAAGGTGATCCGTGACCTCAACACCCAGTCGGGCGAGGCGACCGACAAGGGCATCCGCATCTCCTCGCAGGGCGAGGACGCCGGCTCGCTGATGCTGTCGGTCGCCGACGGGCCCGAGAACTCCGACAAGGTCGTCGAGAGCGAAGGGGCCAAGGTCTACCTCGACCCGGTGGCCGCCACCGTGCTCGACGACAAGGCGCTGGACGCCAACATCGACGACCAGGGGGGCATCTCCTTCCACGTCGAGGACCAGCCCGCCTGACCGTTCGGCGCGCCAGCCGACCCCGAAACTTTCACCCGCAGGCCGGACGGTCACGCGCGGGGTATCGACCTGCCACCCTTTCCGACCTGTGCGTTCGCATGAACGGCCGGGTTGTGCCCTATCGGCTCCAGTCCGCTCCCCGAACCATGGGCTTGTCCCTTTCGGTGATGCTCCGTAACTTTCGAAAGGAGTCGCGTCCCCGTCCGGGCGGAGCACGGTCACCGGGCCCGCCGGGCGGCCGGCGATCGTCCCGGCCCTCTGACGGGCCGGGCGCCGAGAGAAGACCTCCGGCTGATCATCGGGAGCCGTCGCCGGATGGTGGGGGCCTCGGTGGCAGGTGCGTCCCCCTGCCACCGAGGCCCCCGGTCTCGGGCCGGCGCGGGGGGCGTCGCTCGGGGGCGCCCCCCGTACCGGGTTCCCCTCCTAGGAGGAGTAGACCTCGAACTCCGACAGTTGCCCGGCCGGCCAGCCGGTGTTCCCGGTGAAGGTCAGTCGCAGGTGGCGCCGGTTGGCGGCCGGGAAGGTGATCGTCACGGTGTTGCCGGTGGCCGGGTCGAAGGTGTAGGCGGCCGGGCCGGCCAGGGTGCCGAACGTGGACCCGTCGGTGGAGCCGAGCACCGCCACGGTCTGGCCGCGGGTCGCCCAGGACGCCGACGGGGGCAGCTTCAGCACGACCCTGCCGACGCTGTAGGCGGCGCCGAGGTCGACGGTGACCGACTGCGGCCAGGCGTTGTTCACGCTCTCCCAGTAGGTGCCGGTGTTGCCGTCCACCACGTTGGCCGAGCCGTACACGTCCGCGTGCCCGCTCTCGCTGGTCGCCTTCCCCCGGGCCAGGTTGCCCGCCGGCGGGGTCGGGGTGGGAGTGGGCGTCGGGGTCGGGGTCGGCGTGGCGGCGGGCCCGCCGTACACCTCGAAGGAGGACAGCTGGGCGGCCGGCCAGCCGGTGTTGCCGGTGAAGGTCAGCCGGAGGTACCGGAGGTTCGCCGGGGTGAAGGACACCGTCGCCGTGTTGCCCGACGCCGGGTCGAACGCGCGGCCCGCCGCCGCCGACAGGGTGGTGAAGGCGCCGCCGTCCGCCGAGCCCTGCACCGCGACCGTCTGCGTGCGGGCGGCCCAGGCCGCCGCCGGAGGCAGCTTGAGCGTCACGCGGTTGACCGAGGCGACCGCGCACAGGTCGACGGTGATGGACTGCGGCCAGGCGTTGCCCGGGCTCTCCCAGTAGGTGTCGGCGTTGCCGTCGACGGTGTTGGCGGGGGCGTAGTTCTGCACCTGTCCGGTGGCGGTGACCGCCTTGCCCCGCGCCAGGTCGCCGGTGCCGGGCGCGCACGGGGTGGGCGTCGGCGTCGGGGTGGGCGTCGGGGTCGGGGTGGGAGTGGGCGTCGGGGTCGGGCCGGTCGGGGTCGGGCTGGGCGTGGTGTTGCCACCGCCGCCCGGGTAGATGTAGTTCGGGGCCGGCCAGCCGCCGCAGAACGTCGAGGTGGGGCTCCACCCGGTGTTGCCGCCGCCCTGGGTGATGGAGAAGCCGCTGCCGACGCAGTTGTGCACGCTGACCCCGGCCCCGATGTGCGCGGCGCTGACGTTGGTGAACGTCGTCCTGGCCGCCGCCTGCGCCTGGATCATGTAGGTGCCCGTGCCGTCCACCCGGACGCCTGAGAAGTTGACGGTCTGCGTGCTGCCCTCGATGAAGTGGATCGCCGCGTACGAGCTGTCGAGGATGTCGGTGTCGGTGACGTTGATCGTCGCGTTGACCGGTTCGTTGAGCGCGTCGAACCAGATGGCGCCGACGCCGAAGTTCCAGTTGTAGTCGGAGTTGCCCGCCCGCAGCAGGGTGTTGCGCGCCACGGTGTGCGTGCCCGCCACCGCCGTGCCCGACCCGGAGTTGACCCCCGGGTAGCGGTTGGCGACGTGGATGCCGCCGCCGTTGGTCACGGTGTCGGTCACCACGTTGTCGGTGATCTTGATGTCCCGCCCGCCGTAGGTGACGATGTTGTTGGCGAGCACCGGCGCGACCACGGTGTTGTGGGTGAAGCTGTCGTTCACGTTGGCCACCCGGTCCGGCCACATCGCGAGCCCGTCGTCGCCGGTGTTGCGGACGAAGGTGTTGGTCACCGTCGAGTTCGTGACCCCGGTGTGGAAGTTCACCCCGTCGGCGGTCTGGTCGAGGATGCGGCTGTTCCTGATGGTGAAGCCGTCCATCGGGCCGTCCATCCAGGCGCCGACCTTGGTGTGCTGCATCCACACGTTGTCCACGACCGAGTTGGTCATGGCGCCCCCGAGGGCGTTGACCTGGTCCTCGTCGACGCGTTCGGTGATCTCGCCGATGATGGCGAAGTCCCGCAGCGTGACGTCGCGGCTGGGCCCGCCGGCCTCGTGCGCGCGCACCGGGCCGGTGTACCCCCCTCCGGCGACGTACTTGCCGTAGACGCCCACCGCGCGGTTGCGCTGGGTGGGATGCCTGCCGGTCAGCACGCTGTACCAGGGCCCGGCCCCGGCCAGGGTGACGCCGTCGACGACCACGTGGTCCCACAGGGTGTAGGTCCCCTCGGGGATGTAGACCACCTTGCCCTGGGCCTTGCCCGCGTCCACGGCGGCCTGGAAGGCGGCGGTGGAGTCGGTCGCCGAGTTGCGCGCGGCGCCGAAGTCGTCCACCGACAGCGACCCCGACGGGCGGCCGATGGCCGCCGGGACGGCCTCGAAGTCGGCCAGGTCCACGGTGATCGGGATGCCGCCGGTGTGCTGGACGCGCACCTTGGTCCCGGCGGCCAGCGTCGAGCCGAACCTGGTGCGGGCCTCGTCGTAGAAGTGGTGCGGGTTGCCCGCGCCGGGGTTGTTGCCGAAGGGGTAGCCGCCGTAGTACCAGCCGTACCGGGAGGTGAGCGGCAGGTCCTTCAGATGGGCGCCGTTGACCCGCACGTCGGCGGTGGTGTCCTGCCCGGTCCCGGCCGCGTTGTCCGGGACGCTGTAGCGCACCACCATCGCGTTGGCGGGCTTGGTGAGGGTGAACTCCACGTACTCGCCCGAGGCGTCGAGGGTCACGGCTCGGCGGCCCGACGCCTCGGACGGCAGGTGGGTGTAGACCCGGTCGGGCCCGATCACCTGGCCGTTGGTGGCGGCGTGCGCGGAGTCCTCGGCTTCGAACTCGGTGAAAGGAACGGTGGCGCCGCGCCCGGCGAAGTCCCAGGGGGTGTCCACCGCCGTGGCGGCCACGGCACCGGGTGACAACAGCGGGACCGACAACGTCCCCGCCGCCAGTGCCACGGTGGTGGCGATCGTCCAGGCGCGCAGCCTGCCCGTTTTCTTCATCGGCGGACCCTTCTGCGGAAGCGAAGAGCCGGGACGTTTCGCGGTCAGGGACGCGCGGACCGTCGCTTGCCCGGCGGAACTGCCCACACCATAAGATGACAGACAGATAACCGCAATGTTCTGACTAAAGCCTGCAATGTTACGACTGTGTCACGGCATTCGCCGGGAGATTCGGCCCCAGGAAGGACACCCGGGACCCTCCGGGACGCTCTTCCCCCACCCGCCGCAAACCGTTTGCAGACGACTGACGTATATTTGCGACCGTGACAAGCGACGATGCGGCATCCCGTCCGAAGGGCGGCCCCGCCGCCCGCCCCACCGACGGGGGAAAGCCCGTCCCGCTCGACGGCGCCGCCGCTCGTCCGGGCGGCGCCGCGGCGGCGCGGCGGTCCGACGGCGCGGGGTCGCGCGCGGCCGGCGGCGCGGCCTCCCGCGCGACGACCCGCCGCCTCGCCGAGGTCGCCCGCAAGGTGGGGGTGAGCGAGGCGACGGTCAGCCGGGTCCTCAACGGCAAGCCCGGCGTCTCCGACACCACCCGGGCCGCAGTGCTCACCGCGCTCGACGTGCTCGGGTACGAACGGCCGACGCAGTTGCGCGGTGAGCGGGCCCGCCTGGTGGGCCTGGTGCTGCCCGAGCTGGGCAACCCGATCTTTCCCGCGCTGGCCGAGGTGGTCGGCGGCGCGCTCGCCCAGCGCGGCTTCACCCCCGTGCTGTGCACCCGGACGGCGGGCGGGCTGTCGGAGGCCGACTACGTCGAGATGCTGCTGGAGCAGCAGGTCTCGGGCATGGTCTTCGCCGGCGGGCACTACATGGAGGCCGACGCGCCGCACGAGCACTACCTGCGCCTGCTCGACCGCCGCCTGCCGGCCGTGCTGGTCAACGCGGCGATCGGCGAGCTGAGCTTCCCGTGCCTGGCGACCGATGACGTGGTCGCGGTGGAGCAGGCTTTCGGCCACCTGACCTCGCTCGGGCACACGCGCATCGGCATGGTCCTCGGGCCGCGCGACCACGTCCCCTCTCGCAGGAAGCTCGCCGCGTTCCAGGCCGAGGCGCGCCGGGCCGGGCTGGAGGCGGGCCGCGACACCATAGAGCACAGCCTGTTCTCCCTGGAGGGCGGCCAGGCCGTGGCGACCCGGCTGGTCAAGAACGGCATCACCGGCATCATCTGCGCCAGCGACGTGCTCGCGCTCGGCGTGCTGCGCGCGGTGCGCCGGCTCGGCATGTCCGTGCCCGACGACGTCTCGGTGGTCGGCTACGACGACTCGGCCTTCATGAACTGCACCAATCCGCCGCTGACCACCGTGCGCCAGCCCATCGAGGCCATCGGCAGGACGGCGGTCACGCTGCTGGTCAACCAGATCGACGGCGGCTCGGTGACCGCCGAGGAGTTGCTGTTCGAGCCCGAGCTGGTCGTGCGCGGCTCCACCGGCCCGGCCAAGACGCGCGATTAGCGCGCCTTCGCACTGGACGCCCCGGCCAGGCGCCGTGAGCGGCGCCGGCATCGCCGTACCACGACCCGCCGACCCGGCGCCGATAACCTCCGGCACATGCCCGGAGTGAAGAGCGGCGCCCGGCGAACGCAGGGGTCACTCCGGTCGGCGTGAACACCCACCGCCGCGCCCACCTTCGTCCGTCCTCGCGTTGAGGCACTGGATCGGTGTGACGTCAAGGTGACAAGGATGTTGCCAGAGGCGGCACTGTCACTTTTTTGCATCGGGGGCATATGACTCTTGCTGGGATATGTCCGCCTCTATATGTTGCTCCCAACCGGTTCACGAAGCTGTACCAGAACTTGGGCCTCGTAGTCGGGGGCAGTCCAGGAGGGAACATCCATGAAACCCCGCAACCTTGCGATCCTGCTGAGCGCAGGGATCGCGCTCGCCGCCGCCGGATGCGGCAGCGACGCCGGCACAACCCCTGACGCGAAGTCGTCGCAGGGCTCAGCGGCCGCCAACGCCCCCGTGACGATCACGGTCGGCTGCAAGCCCCCGAAGAACAACCCGAAGGAAGCGGCCCAGTGGGACGCGGACGTCGCGGCGTTCCAGAAGCTGCACCCGAACATCACGGTGGAGGGCAAGGACGCCTTCCCGTGCATCGTCCCCGAGACCTTCCAGGCCAAGCTGGCCGGCGGGGAGATGGAGGACCTCTTCTACGTCTACTACACCGACGTCCAGAAGATCATCGCCGCCGGTCAGGCCGCGGACATCACGCCCTACCTCGACAGCGTCCCCGCGCTGAAGAACATCCGCCCCGACGTCATCAGCGTCTTCAAGAGCGGCGAGAAGATCTTCGGCCTTCCGAGGGTCAACTACTCGACGGGCCTGGTCTACAACCGCAAGCTGTTCACCCAGGCCGGGCTGGACCCCGACCAGCCGCCCAAGACCTGGACCGACGTGCAGGCCGCGGCCAAGAAGATCGCGGCGCTCGGGCCCGGCTACGTCGGGTACGGCGAGTACAGTGCGGGCAACACCGGCGGCTGGCACTTCACCTCCTCCATCTACGGCCGCGGCGGCGACGTCGTCACCCCCGACGGCAAGAAGGCCGCCTTCAACAGCCCGCAGGGCAAGGCGGTGCTGGAGAACCTCAAGCAGATGCGCTGGACCGACGACAGCATGGGCACCAAGCAGCTGCTGCGCTGGGAGGACCTCATGCGCATGATGGGCAGCGGCAAGCTGGGCATGATGATCGGCGCCCCGGACGTGGTCAAGGAGGTCAACAACACCTTCAAGGGCAAGTTCGACGACTACGGCGTGGCGGGCATGCCGGAGGCCACCACCTCCCTCAGCGGCGGCGACGGCTACATGTTCAACCCCAAGGCCACCCCCGACCAGATCAAGGCCGGCCTGCAGTGGCTGGAGTACAAGTTCCTGACCCCCGGCCAGGGCCAGTTCAACTTCGAGCGCGCCAAGGCCGACGGGCTGCCGGTCGGACTCCCCGACATCGACCTGTTCGGCGACACCGAGCCCGGTAAGAAGATCCTGGAGCTGCGCAAGCAGTTCGCGACGATCCCCGTCGAGCACTTCCAGCCCTACATCGACGCCAACTCCGCGGTCCAGTTCAAGCTGGAGCCGCCGAAGGCCCAGGAGATCTACGCGGTGCTGGACACGGCGATGTCGGCGGTGCTGACCAGGCAGGACGCCAACGTCGACCAGCTTCTGTCCGACGCGGAGAAGAAGGTCAACAACATCCTGGCCAAGTCGAGCTGACCTTGGCCCGCCGGGGCGCCGGCCCACCGGCCGGCGCCCCGCCCACGCACTATCGCGATCGGGAGTACAGATGACCACGACGGCCGTGGCAGGATCACGGCGCCGCCCCCCGGGGGCGGTGCGGCGAGGCGTCCGCCGCAACCTGACGGCGTACGGGTTCCTCTGCGGGGCGCTGATCTGCTTCGCGTTCTTCTCCTGGTACCCGATGGTGCGGGAGATCCTGCTCAGCTTCCAGAAGACGAACTTCGTCGGGCCGCCCGACTGGGTCGGCCTGGACAACTTCCGCACCGTGACCGAGGACTCGGCGTTCGTGCCGGCCTGGCTCAACACGGCCGCCTTCACCGGGCTCGCGCTGATCGTCGGGTACGCCGTGCCGTTCGTGGCGGCGATCGTCCTGAACGAGCTGCGGCACGCCAAGGCCTACCTCAGGTTCGTGGTCTACCTGCCGGTGATGCTCCCGCCGGCCGTCGCGGTGCTGCTGTTCAAGTGGTTCTACGACCCGGGCCCCGGCCTGTTCAACCAGATCCTGGCCCTGGCGCACCTGCCGGGGCTGAGCTGGCTGGACTCCACCAGCACCGCGCTGCTCTCGCTGGTGCTCGTCTCGACGTGGATGAACCTCGGCACCGGCACGCTGATCTACCTGGCGGCGCTGCAGAGCATCCCGGGCGAGCTGTACGAGGCGGCCGAGCTGGACGGCGCGGGCCTGTTCAAGCGAGTGTGGCACGTCACCATCCCGCAGACCAAGCTGATCCTGCTGGTGATGCTCCTGCTGCAGATCGTCGCCACCATGCAGGTGTTCATCGAGCCGTACCTGCTGACCGGCGGCGGCCCGGAGAACGCGACGGTCACGATCGCCTACCTGATGTACCAGTACGCCTTCAGCTTCGGCAACTTCGGCGGCGGCGGCGCGCTGGGACTCATGCTCATGATCGTGCTGATGGTGTTCTCGGCCATCTACCTGCGCGTCTCGCGGGACAACCAGATCTAGGAGGTGGCGACGATGTCGAGCAGCACAGTGCGTTCGGGCGGCGAGGTGCGCCCGCCGCGCCCCGTCCCGCCACCCGCGCCGGGCGGCGGCGGCGCCGTCACGGCGTCCCCGCCGTCGCGCGGGCGCAGGAAGAAGAAGGAGGCCGCCCGCCAGTTCCGGGGCCTGGTGTCCCCCCAGACCCTCAGCACGACCCACGGGAAGATCATCTACTGGATCGTGCTGGTCACGGTGGTCGTCGCCTTCACCGCGATCTTCGTGTTCCCGTTGTACTGGATGGTCACCGGGGCGCTGAAGTCGCCCGACGAGCTCGCCCAGATCCCGCCGTCGTTCTTCCCGCACTCCCTGGACTTCGGCGTGTACGCCGAAGCGTGGGACCAGCTCGACCTCGGGACGTTCCTGCGCAACACGGTGATCTACGCGGCGGGGGCCTGGCTGTTCACCCTGGCGATCGACGTCACCGCCGCCTACGCCCTGTCCAAGCTGCGGCCCGTGCTCGGCAAACTCGTGCTGGCCGGGATGCTCGCCACGCTGATGATCCCGCCGATGGTGATCCTGCTGCCGGCCTACCTGACGGTGAAGGACCTGCCGATCCTCGGCCTCAACCTGCTGAACACCCCGTGGGCGATCTGGCTGCCCGCGGCCGCCAACGGCTTCTTCATCTTCCTGCTCAAACGCTTCTTCGACTCCATCCCGCGGGAGCTGCTCGAGGCCGCCGAGATCGACGGCGCGGGCCCGGCCCGCATCCTGTGGTCGATCGTGCTGCCGGTGTCGCGGCCGATCATCGGCGTGGTGTCGATCCTGTCGGTGGTCAGCGTCTGGAAGGACTTCGTCTGGCCGCTGCTCGTGCTGCCCGACAGCGACAAGATGTCGATCAGCGTGGGCATCTCCTCACTCTCTGCGCAGATGCCGCAGAACGTGCTCATGGCGGCCCTGGTCATCGCCAGCATCCCGGCCATCGTGATCTTCTTCGTCTTCCAGCGCAGCATCATGGCCGGACTCACCGCCGGAAGCCTCAAGGGATGACCCGGCGCGCGCCCCACCCGGCCGCGCCCCCTGCCGCGCCCAGAGCACCCACCGCCCGGGCCGTACCCGCCGCGACCGGCGCCCTCCGTCACCGCGGACCGCGCCGGCCGCACACCGAATCTGTAAGGAGAGACTCCAGCATGTCCGAAACGTGGTGGCGGGGAGCCGCGATCTACCAGGTCTACCTGCGAAGCTTCGCCGACGGCAACGGCGACGGCGTCGGGGACCTGGCCGGCCTGCGGTCCCGCCTTCCCTACCTCGCGGAGCTCGGTGTCGACGCGATCTGGCTCAACCCCTGGTACCCCTCCCCCATGGCCGACGGCGGCTACGACGTGGCGGACTACCGCGACATCGACCCCTCGTTCGGCACCCTGCCGGAGGCGGAGAAGTTCATCCAGGAGGCGCACGCGCTGGGCATCAGGACGATCATCGACATCGTGCCCAACCACGGCTCCGACCAGCAGGAGTGGTTCCGTCAGGCGCTCGCCGCCGGGCCGGGGTCCCCCGAGCGGGCGCGCTTCTGGTTCGCCGAGGGCCGGGGCGATCTGCCCCCGAACGACTGGCGGTCGATCTTCGGCGGTCCCGCGTGGACCCGGGTGCCGGACGGGCAGTGGTACCTCCATCTGTTCGCCCCCGAGCAGCCCGACTTCAACTGGACCAACCCCGAGGTGGTGGAGGAGTTCCACGACATCCTGCGGTTCTGGTTCGACCGCGGGGTGGACGGCATCCGCATCGACTCGGCCGCCGTGCTGTTCAAGGACTTCGACAGCGTCGAGGAGTCCTACACCGACCACGACGCCGTGCACGAGGTGTACCGGGGCTGGCGCAGGATCGCCGACGAGTACGGCGAGCGCATCCTGATCGGCGAGGTGTGGCTGCCCGACCAGGAGCGGTTCGCCCTCTACCTGCGTCCCGACGAGATGCACACCGCCTTCAACTTCGACTTCATGGCCCGCTCGTGGGAGGCGGCGGAGCTGCGCGCGTCGATCGACCTGACGCTGGCCACGCACGCGACGATCGGCGCCCCGCCGACCTGGGTGCTGTCCAACCACGACGTGCCCCGGCCGGTGACCAAGTACGGCAGGGCGATCACCTCCTTCAGCCACGCCGACCGCAGGGACGGCATGGCCTCGGACCTGGCGCTCGGCCGGCGCAGGGCCAGGGCCGCGGCGCTGCTCGCCATGGCGCTGCCCGGCGGCGTGTACGTCTACCAGGGCGAGGAGCTGGGCCTGCCGGAGGTGGAGGACATCCCCGCCGAACTTCGCCAGGACCCGATGTGGACCCGCTCCAAGAACACCGTCCCCGGCCGGGACGGCTGCCGGGTGCCGCTGCCGTGGTCGGGCGCCACGCCCCCGTTCGGCTATAGCACCGGCGAGCCGTGGCTGCCGCAGCCGGCCGCGTGGAAGGACCTGACGGCCGAGGCGCAGAACGCCGACCCCGACTCCATGCTGTGCCTGTACCGCACGGCCCTGCACATCCGGCGGGCCGAGCTCGGCGACGGCGCGCTGCGCTGGCTGGAGGCGCCGGAGGGCGTGCTGGCCTTCGCCCGGGAGTCCGGGCTGGCCTGCGTCGTCAACCTGAACGCGGGGCCGGTGCCGCTGCCCGCGCACGAGAGCGTCCTGCTGGCCAGCGGCCCGCTGGACGGCGAGGTGCTGCCCTCCGACACCGCCGTCTGGCTGCGGCTGGCCGAGACCGCCGGGTAGGCCCTGGCCGCCGGGTAGGCCCTGGCCGCCGGGTAGGCCCTGGCCGGCGGCGGGCCACGGGCTCAGCCGTCGGCCAGGCAGTCGCGCAGCGCGGAGACGAGCCCGCGCGCCCGCGCGTCGCCGTGGCCGATCATCCGGTTGGCGACGTAGGCGAACCCGACCCCGTACTCGTCGTCCCCGAAGGAGAACTGGCCGCCCGCGCCGTCGTTGCCGAAGCTGCGCGGGCCCAGCATGGCGCGAAAGCGCGGCGCGTCGAGCAGGAATCCCGACCCCCACCGGGCTCCGACGTCGGGGAATCCCGACCAGGACGCTCCGGCCGCCTGCTCGCGCAGGGCGCCGGTGAGGGTGTCGCGCGTGAGCAGCCGGGGCGAGCCGTCCAGGCCGGTCGCGGCGGCGGCGTACACGCCGGCCAGGCCGCTCGCCGACGCGACGGCCCCGGCCCCGGGGATCTCGGCGGCCAGCAGCGCGGGATCGTTCCACCCGTGCGGCTGCTCGAGGCCGGGGAAGGGGATCGCCCCGTTCATCGTCACGATGCGCACCGGCAGCGACTCCTGGCCGGGCATCGCCGGCCTGCCCTCGGCCTCGACGAGCCGGGCGATCGTGGGCAGTTCCTCCTGGGGCAGGCCGATCCACGCCCGCAGGCCGAGTTCGTCGCCGACGGCCTTGCGGAAGTACGCGCCGGGGGTGAGCCCGGTGATCCGCCGGATCAGCTCGCCGATGAGGAACCCGAAGACGTGGCCGTGGTACTCGTGCGCGGTGCCCGGCTCCCACAGCGGCCGCTGCTCCTCGATGGCGTGGACCACCGGTGTCCAGGCGAGGATCTCCTCGAAGCTCAGCACGCGATCGAGGACGGGCAGTCCGGCGCGGTGCCCGAGCACCATACGCGGCGTGATGGACTCCTTGCCGCCGCGGGCGAACTCCGGCCAGTGCCGGCTCACCGGGGCGTCGAGGTCCAGCCGCCCCTCCTGCGCCAGCAGGTGGGCGCACACGGCGACGACGCCCTTGGTGCAGGAGAACACCGGGACGATCGTCTCCCGCTCCCAGGGCCGGCCGTCGCGCTCGTCGGCGACGCCGCCCCACAGCTCGACGACCTTGCGCCCTCCGGCGAAGACGGTGACCGCCGCGCCGAGTTCGCCGTGGGCGGCGAAGTTGCGGAAGAAGGCGTCGGCGACCGCTCCGAACCGTTCGTCGGCCGCTCCGCCATGCTTCATGGTTGTCATGGCGCGGAACGCTACATTCCCTTGATAGATTAGGCAACTACCTAGAGGCTCTAGGAGAGTGAGGTGGCGGATGGCGCGTGCCGGACTGACGGCAGAGCGCGTGACGCGGGCGGCGGCCGACCTGGCGGACGCCGTCGGCTTCGACAACATGTCGGTCTCCGCGCTCGCGCGGAGCTTCGGCGTCAAGGACGCGAGCCTGTACTCGCACGTCAAGAACCTCAAGGACCTGCGGGAGCGGGTCGCGCTGCTGGCCGCGGGCGAGATGGTCGACCGCATCGCCGCGGCGGTCGCGGGGCGGGCCGGGCAGGACGCCCTGGCCGCCTTCGCCAACGCCTACCGTCAGTACGCTCTGGCCCATCCCGGGCGCTACGCCGCGACACAGGTCTCGATCGACCCCGCCGTCCTGGCCGGTTCGGCGGCCTTCGCCCGCAACGTGGAGCTGACCTACGCCATCCTGCGCGCGTACCGGCTGTCGGAGCCGGACCTGACCGACGCGGGCCGCCTGCTGCGCAGCACCTTCCACGGGTACATCACCCTGGAGGCCAACGGCGGGTTCACCCACGTGCGCGACGTCAACGCCTCGTGGGACCGGGCCATCACCGCCCTGCACTTCCTCCTGCAGAACTGGCCCGCCACCCACTCCCACACCGAACCCTGACCCGCCGGCCACCGGTGAGCGTCTTCGGTCAGGGGGTCAGGCGAACAGGCCGGTCTCGTGGCCGTCGTCTCCGGTGGGGCCGGGCGCGCCGGCGAGGCGCGTGTAGTGCTCCACGGCCGACACCGGCTGCCCAACGCCGTTGGACAGCGCGAAGTAGCCGCCGTCCACGCTGATCTGCGTGCGGTGGGCGCGCAGCGCCGCGGTCTTGGCCGGGAGGTGGGCGACCGCGTCCACCCGCGTGGTCACCTGCTCGTCGGGCACGCCGAACCCGAAGTCCTCCACCGCCTTCAGCCGTTCGAACGGCCCGGCGTCCACCGCCTGCTCCAGCACCGACAGCGGCGTCGCGGTGGCGTAGAACCGCGACGGCGTCCACGGCTCGCCCTCGCCGAAGCAGGGGTCGGCGGCCTTCTCGAAGGCCCGCCACGCCACCCGGTGCGCCTGGATGTGGTCGGGGTGGCCGTAGAAGCCGTCGGCGTCGTAGGTCACGATCACCTGCGGCCGCACCTCGCGGACGATGCCGACCAGCTCGGCCGCGGCCAGGTCCACGTCGGCCTGCCAGAAGCAGGCCGGGTCGTCGTTGGTGGGGGCGCCCATCATGCCCGAGTCGCGCCAGCGGCCCGCGCCGCCGAGGAAGCGGTGGTCGCGCACTCCCAGCGCCGCGCAGGCACGGGCGAGCTCGCCCACCCGGTGCTCGCCGAGACGGTCGTCGCGGTCGGCGGCGAGGTGGCGCAGCTCGGCCGGGATCACCTCGCCCTCCTCGCCGAGCGTGCAGGTGACCAGGCAGACGTGGGCGCCCTCGGCCGCGTACTTGGCCATCGTGGCGCCGGTGCCGATCGACTCGTCGTCGGGATGGGCGTGGACGAACAGAATCCGACGATCGGGCGACATGACCGACCTGCCTTTCCTTCCGTGGCTCCCAGCCGGGTCCGCCGAGGGTTCCCGCGTGCTCCGGGGTGGCGCCTCCCCGTCCGCCGAACGGCACGAGGGGCCCGAATCCGGGACCTTACTCCACGAAGGCGCTGGAACGAACCTTGACCGGCCCCGTGGAGCCCCGCACGACCAGCTCGGGCTCGTACAGCAGCTCCTCGGCGGTGACCGTCGCGCCTTCGATCTGGCTGACCAGCAGGGTGACGGCGGTCCTGCCCATGGCCTCGATCGGCTGGCGGACCGTCGTCAGCGGCGGATTGGTGCAGTTCATGAACGCCGAGTCGTCGAAGCCGACGACCGAGACGTCCTCGGGCACCGACATGCCGACCCGCCGGACGGCCCGGATGGCCCCCAGGGCCAGCGGGTCGCTGGCGCAGATCAGGCCGGTGACCCCTCGCTTGAGCAGCCGGGTGACCACCGCCTGGCCGCCCTCGGGGGAGAACAGGGTGTGCTCCACCGTGTCGAGGCCGGCCTCGAACCCGGCCTTGCGCGCCGAGGCGGTGAACGCCTCCAGCTTGCGCCGGGAGGGAATGTGGTCCTCGGGACCGAGCACCAGGCCGATGCGCTCGTGCCCGAGCGAGGCCAGGTGGCCATAGGCCTGCTCGACGGCGACGGCGTCGTCGGTGGAGACGCGCGGGAAGTCCAGGCTGTCGGTGGCCGCGTTGACCAGCACGACGGGCAGCCGCAGCTCCAGCAGCCGGTGGTAGTGCTCGTGGGGCGCGTCGGCCTCGGCGTAGTGGCCGCCCGCGAACACCACGCCGGAGACCTGCTGCTCCAGCAGCATCTCGACGTAGTCGGCCTCCGACAGCCCGCCCGCCGTCCGGGTGCACAGCACGGGCGTGAAGCCCTGCTGGGCGAGCGCGCCGCCGACCACCTCGGCCAGCGCGGGAAAGATCGGGTTGCCCAGCTCGGGCAGCACCAGGCCCACCAGGCGGGCCCGCTCACCGCGCAACTGCGTCGGCCGTTCGTACCCGAGCACGTCGAGCGCGGTCAGCACCGCCGCGCGGGTCGCCTCGGCCACCCCCGGCTTGCCGTTGAGGACCCGGCTGACCGTGGCCTCGCTGACGCCGACCTTCTTCGCCACTTCCGCAAGTCGCCGTGTCACGGCGCAATCATAGGTCGCAATCCTGCAAGCCGCTTGCGTTCGCCTGGTCGCTCAACGACATGCGCCCCAATTGGAACGTCGGCAACTTGCACCGTCTTACAACGGCTTGCAAGTTCGGTCGGAGCGCCCTGTCAGCGGAAGATCACTCAGGGCCCGCGCCGCCGGTGACCACGGCGACGACGCGGGCGCCCGGGGCGAAGTCCCCCCGGGCTGCCAGGGCGAAGATCCCGTACATCATCTTGGCGATGTAGACGCGGTCGAGCCGCAGGCCGTGCCGCTCGTGGAAGTCCCCGGCGAAGGCGTCGAGCTCGGGGGTGCGCCTGGCGTACCCGCCGAAGTGGAAGCCGCATTCGAGGCTCCAGTTCGACGTGGGCGCGCCGAACGCCTCGCGCTGCAGCCGCTCCACCTCCCCGGCCAGGTACTCCCCGCCCTTCAGCACCGGGAATCCGACGGCCCGGCGCCCCGGCGGCAGCCCCCCGGCGATGCCGGCCAGCGTCCCGCCCGTGCCGCACGCGCAGCACACCGCGTCGAACCCCCCGGCGGCGGCGAGCTGGGCGTCGATCTCGGCGGGCAGCTCGGCGCAGCCCCGGGCGGCGAGGGCGTTGCTGCCGCCCTCGGGGAGCAGGTAGAACTCGCCCCACTCGGCCCGCAGCCGGGCGATGGTCTCAGAGGTGTGCTTGGCGCGGTAGGCGGTGCGGTCGAGGTAGGTCAGCCGCATCCCGCGGGCGGCGGCGCCGGCCAGTGTCGGATTGAGCGGCAGGTGCTCCTCGCCGCGGATCACCCCTATGGTCGCGAACCCGAACCGGCGGCCGGCCGCGGCGGTGGCCCGGATGTGGTTGGAGTAGGCCCCGCCGAAGGTCAGCAGCGTGCCGTGCCGCAGGCGGGCGGCCTCGGCCAGGTTGTACTTGAGCTTGCGCCATTTGTTGCCGGGCAGCTCGGGGTCGAGCAGGTCGTCCCGCTTGAGGAACAGGCGCACGCCGCCGAGCCGGTCGTCGCGGAGCTCCGCGATCGGGCTCGGCGTCCGCGGCGCCCCGTCACCCCGCCCGGCGTCGTCGTCCACAGGCCCAGCTTGGCACGCGACGAGCGGTGAGAGGGGGTCGGTAGGCTACCGACGGCCCTTCGAAACCTGAGGAGATGCGCGTCATGCGTGCTGTCGATGCCTTCCGCGCGGCCTACGGCCGCGAGCCCGAGCGTGTCTGGCACGCCCCGGGGCGGGTCAACCTGATCGGCGAGCACACCGACTACAACGACGGGTTCGTGCTGCCGTTCGCGGTGCCCTGGGGCGTCACCGCCGCCGTCGCCCTCCGCGAGGACGACACCGTCCGGCTGCTGTCCCTTCAGGCTTCAGGCGGCGACGAGGCCCAGGCGCCCGAGCCGCTGGTGATCACCGAGTTCGAGCAGGCCGAGGGGTGGGCGCGGTACGTCGTCGGCGTCTTCTGGGCGCTGCGGCAGGCCGGGCACGGCGTGCGCGGCGCCGACGTGGTGATCGACGGCGACGTGCCGCGGGGGGCCGGGCTGTCCTCCAGCGCCGCGCTGGAGGTCTCGGTGGCCATGGCCCTGGACGACCTGCACGGGCTCGGCCTGTCCCGGCTCGACCTCGCGCTGCTGTCGCAGAAGGCCGAGAACGACTTCGTCGGCATGCCCTGCGGCATCATGGACCAGGCCGCCTCCGCCCTCAGCCAGGAAGGCCACGTCCTGTTCATGGACTGCCGCAGCCTGGCGACGCGGGCCGTCCCGCTCGATCTGGCCTCCGAGGGGCTGCAGATCCTCATCATCGACACCGGCGTGCACCACGAGCTGGCCGACGGCCAGTACGCCCGCCGCCGCCGCGACTGCGAGAGCGCCGCCGCCCGTCTCGGGGTCAAGGCACTGCGCGACGTCACCGACCTGGCCGCCGCCCTGTCGCGCCTTTCGGGCGACGAGCGCAAGCGTGTACAGCACGTCGTCACCGAGGACCACCGGGTGGAGGCGCTGGTCGGGTTGCTGCGGGCCGGCGCCGTGCGCGAGATCGGCGCCCTGCTCAACGCCTCGCACCTGTCGCTGCGCGACCAGTATGAGGTGTCCTGCCCCGAGCTGGACGTGGCGGTCGAGGCGGCCGTGCGCGGCGGCGCGCGCGGCGCGCGCATGACCGGCGGCGGGTTCGGCGGGTCGGCGATCGCCCTGGTCGCCGACGACCGTGCCGATCAGGTGCGCGAGGAGGTCACCAGGGCCTACCAAGAGCGGGGCTGGGCCGCTCCGCGGTTCTTCCCGGCCAGCCTCGCCCCGGGGGCGCACCGCCTCGCTTAGCGGTCGCCCTCAGCGAGCGGCGAGGCCGGCGGACGCCCCAGCGCGAGAGGGGTCAGGGGACGTCCCAGCGGGAAGTGAGGCCCGCGGACGGCTCCGGTGCGAGACGAGGCCGGCGGACGCCGTCAGCGTGAAGCAAGGCCCGGGGACGCCGCAAGGGCGGGGATGAGGGCGGCGGGCGCTGTCAGCGGGAGGCGGGGCCGGTCAGGTCGCGGGACGCTCTGGCGCTCCCGCGGCCGGCGGGGAGGGGCTGCGGCCCGCGCCCGCGGCGCGGCCGGGTCTCGACGAGGAAGCGTGCGGTGAGGCCGCTGGCCTCAAGGACGCGCCGCACCGGCGAGGAGGGCTCCGCGAGCCGTAGTTCGCCGCCCAGCACCACCGAGCGCCGCCGGGCGGCCAGCAGGGCGCCGAGCCCGCTGGCGTCCATAAAGGTGACCTTGGAAAGGTCGACGATGAGCCGCGGGTGCGGCAACTGGAGCAGGCCGATCAGGCGCTCTTTGAGCTCGGGGGAACAGGCGATGTCGATGTCCCCGCTCACGCGGCACACCACCGCGTCGGCCAGGACGTTCACGGACAGGTCCATCACAGGACCTCCAATCGGACGCCGGGCGGCTCGCGGTTGAGCGGACCGCCCTTCTTGCGTCCTTCGAATGACAGCGGCGTCGCCGCCGTCATGTGAGCCTTGCGGCTGCGTGATCAGAGCGGGCGAACCTGCTCCGCCTGGGGGCCCTTCGGGCCGCGAGTCGTCTGGTAGTCCACACGCTGGTTCTCCTCGAGGCTGCGGTAGCCCGCGGCGTCGATCGCGGAGTAGTGCACGAAGACGTCGGCGCTGCCGTCATCGGGAGCGATGAACCCGAAGCCCTTTTCGGCGTTGAACCACTTGACGGTTCCCTGAGCCATAAAACTGATCTCCTCTGAGACGATCTACGAGGTCCACGATGTGACACCCCGGGTTGTTCAGCGACCGACCGCCCCTTGAAACACGTGCTTCGCACGGTGGAACGCCCGCTGTAAGAACTCCGCAGGCGCTGCTAAACGTTAACGAACCTCTACTACAACCGATACCCATTCAACACCATGCGGCCCGAGAAGGCGAACGGTGACCCCGGGAATTTTCCGGGCCTCCTACCCGCCGAGCGGAGGGAAGGCCGGGGTGCGGCGCTCCAGGAAACTCGCGACGCCCTCGGCGAAGTCGGGCCGGGTGAAGGACTCCAGCATCAGGCGCACTGCCTCGGACTCCGACTCCGCGAGGGACCGCCCCCAGTCGCCCCAGACCTGCCGTTTGATCACGGCCATCGAGGCCGGCGAGCTGTGGGCGGCCAGCTCCCGGGCGTAGGCCAGGGTCTCCTCCAGCAGCCGCTCCCCCGGCACGACCCGGTTGGCCAGGCCCAGTTCGCCGGCCTCGGCGCCGGTGAACGTGCGGCCGGACAGCAGCAGGTCCATCGCCCTGGGCTGGCCGATGAGCCGGGGCAGGATCCAGGCCAGGCCGTACTCGGCGACCAGGCCGCGCCGGGCGAAGGCGGTGGTCCACTTGGCCTCGGCGGCGGTGAAGACCAGGTCGCACACCAGCGCGTGCACCATGCCGAGCCCGGCGCAGGCGCCGTTCACGGCCGCGATGACGGGCTTGCGGATGGTCGTCGGGTGGGTGGTGGGCCGCTTGTCCGGCTCGACGTCGTAGGAGCCGTCCTGGACGGCGGCGAGGGTCTGGAAGTCCGCCCCGGCACAGAAGCCCTTCCCGGCGCCGGTGACCACGACGACCCGTACCCCGGGGTCGCGCTCGGCCTGCTCCAGCAGGTCGAAGTAGCGCCTGCCCATGGCGTCGGTCCACGCGTTCAGCCGGTCGGGCCGGTTGAAGGTGAGCGTCAGCACGCCCCCGTCCAGGGACGACAGCACCAGATCGGACATGGAACCTCCAGCGGGGCCGGTACAGAACAACGTTCTACACCAGTCTGCCCGACCGGGGCGGCCCGGTCATCCCTCGTAGTCGCTCTTGCGGGGATGGTGGACGAACGCCGGGGAGAGCTGCACGTCGTCGTAGTAGCGGTGGAAGACCGGCGTGAGCGAGCCGGACAGGGGCGGGACGATCCACGACCAGTCGGCCGGGCAGATGCGTCCCGAGCGCTCCTCACGCTCGAGGTGGGACATGAACCGGCGCGACTCGGTGTGGTGGTCGGTGATCGTCACCTGCGCCCGCTCGAAGGAGTGCAGCACGGCGACGTTCAGCTCGACCAGCGCCTGGTCCTTCCAGAGCGTGCGCTCGTTGGAGGTGTCCAGGCCGAGCCGGCGGGCCACGACCTCCAGCATGTCGTACCGGTCGGTGTCGGCCAGGTTGCGCGCGCCGATCTCGGTGCCCATGTACCAGCCGTTGAACGGCGCGCACGGGTAGCAGACACCGCCGATCTCCAGGCACATGCCGGAGATCGCCGGGACGGCGTGCCAGCGGAGCCCGAGCTCGGCGAACCAGGGGAACACCGGGTGGACCAGCGGCACCTCCAAGATCGCGTCCGCCGGGACGGTGGCCAGCAGCGGCGGGCGGCCGCCCGCCTCGATGACCAGCGGCAGCACGTCGAAGTCCGTCCCCGGCCCGCCGGACCACCCCAGGCGGCGGGCCATGGCGGTGAGGTCGGCGTTGCGCGCGTCACCCGCCAGGATGCTCCCGTCCAGCGCGCGGTACCCCGCGTACCGGATGAGCTGCTCGTTCAGGATGCGCGGCCCGGGACGGCCCGGCCGGTCGGGGGCGAAGACGGTGATGGTGGGGCGGATGCGCCCTTCGTTGGTCGCCTCGCGCAGGTGGGCGACCGACTCCACCGCCACCCCCTCCGCGGTGTCGACGTGGCGGCGGTCGCGCACCCGCAGCGAGTGCCAGTACAGCCGGCCGATGCACCGGTTGCTGTTGCGCCAGGCGACGCGTGCCCCGTAGGCCAGTTCGTCGGCGGTGTGGGTGTAGGTGCCCCAGGCGTCGATCTCGGCCAGCACCTGGTGCAGGCGGGGCCAGAACGGGCCGGCCGAGGGGTTCTCGGCGTGGAACAGCCGCAGGAACTTCTCCGCCTCCTGCGGGTCGGCCAGGCCGTCGCCGCCGCCGGGGCGATGGAGGGGCAGCGCCACAGGAGCGCCATGGGCCGGCGGGCGGGCTCGGTCCCGCTCATGGATCGGCACGGGAACTGCGCTCCGTCCGGGGGGAGACAGTGGGACATCCTCCTGCGAGGGTGAGGGCGCGTGGACGCCCTCTGCCTCAGGGGACGGCGCGGGAGTCGAACGACCCCGACGCAGCGCCGCGACAGCTGACTTTACCGGAAGTCGGACCCTCAGAAACCCCAACACTGGACAACCGCCACATCGGTCACATGGGTATCAGAACGCTTCCGGGAGCTCTGACGCCCTGGAGGCGGCGGCCTTCCCCGCCGCCGTCGGCACGGATCCGCGGCAGCCGCACGTCGCGTTCCGGGCGAGCTCGGTGACTCTCAGCGTCGATGCGCCTGCAGAGTGACACGAAGCACGGCAAGACCACATCTTGGGCCATCGAGTGGGATTTGTCCTGCCAAATCGCAGACGGGTCGGTGTCCAAGAACGGCGACAGCCCCAGGGGGGACTCCCCCTGGGGCTGCGTGGTGGCTCCCGCGATAGGACTCGAACCTATAACCTGCCGGTTAACAGCCGGCTGCTCTGCCGATTGAGCTACACGGGATCGTTCGTTTTGCGCCTTGCGGGGAGGGCGTTGGCCCTTCCTTGCGGCGCGGAACTAGATTAGCGCATTCCGAGGGGTGCGTGTCGCACCCAGATCGTCCCCCCCGCCGCGGGGAGGCGCCGTCCCGGGCCGGAGCATGCGGTGTCGCTCCCCCGCAAGCTTCCGCGCGCCGGGAAGATAACCGCCCGCAGCCGGGGTAGGGGAAGCCCAGAGCGGGGGAGCCAGCGGCACGCGGGAGGTAGAAGATGCGATATCGATTCACGTTCGCCGTAGGCCTGGCCATCGGGTACGTCCTCGGCAGCAAGGCCGGACGAGAGCGGTACGAACAGATCAGGCGGCTGGCGCAGCGCGTCGCCGACAATCCCATGGTCCAGCAGGCCGCGGGCGTGGCGGGAGCCCAGGCGTCCAAGGCGGCCGAGGTGACCAAGCACAAGCTGGGCGACGTGCTCGGCGACCGGGTGCCGTTCCTGCACAGGAACGGCTGGAGCGTCGTCAAGGACGACACCGGCACCGGCTGGCCGGACAGCGAGATGGACCGCGTCACCTGACCGGCGCACCTCGGAGACGGCCCGCGTGAACCCCCGCGTACGGGCCGTCTCCGCATCTCGCGGGTCCCCGCGTACGGGCCGTCTCCGCATGTCGCGGGTCCCCGTGCACGGGTCGGTCTCCGCAGGCCCCGGGCATGGGTCGGTCTCCATATGCCGCAGGCCCCCCAGGGCGAGGCCGTCCGCGGTACGTGCGCGGACGGGCCGTCGCCGCGGCCGTGCGGGCGGCGGGTCAGACGCCGAGCGTGCGGCGCAGCCGCTCCAGAGCCTGCTCCGCCGCGGCGCGCAGGCCTGGGTCGGACGGGTCCAGGCCGGGGTCGAACACGAACTCCCACTCGGCGGTGTCCTGACCGGGCACCCGGCGGGCGACCAGGCGCACTCCCCCGCGCTCGCCGAGGCGGACGTGCCGGTTGACCAGGATGGAGGAGGTCACCCGCTCGCGCACGGCCTCGGGCAGCCGGCCGGGGTCGGGCAGCTCCACCCGCCGGCGGGCGCCGTCGGTGCCGACGACCAGCAGGCCCTCCTCGTCCCACTGCGCCCGGTCGACGCGGTACCAGGGCAGCGCCTCGCCGGCCGGCAGGCGCAGCGCGCGGTCGGTGGCGACGACGTACCCGCCGTCCGGCGTCCGCGCGTGGACCAGCACCCGCTCGCCGGGCTCCAGCCGCACGCCGGCCTCCGGGGGGAGGCCTTTGGTGCCCCAGGGAAATCGCATGGGTGAAAGCTACCCGGCCCGCCGGTGCGGGGCCGCACGCGGGCGGCCCGGCGCTCATCCGGCGAGCAGGTCCAAGGTGAGGGCGGCCGACCAGGAGAAGTCGCGGCACCCCCGCCCCATGCCGTCGAAGGGGTCGAAGCACTCACGGAACCCCGCCTGGCGCACTAGGCGAAGGGTGGCGGTCGCGAGCAGCCTCTCCAGGGCCCCGAGGCCGTGCCCGGCCGCGGCCTGCCGCAGCAGCCAGTTGGTGTTCACCCACGACGGCCCGCGCCAGTACGTCTCCCGGTCGAACTGGAGCGCCCGCACCTCGCAGCTCGGCACCGGGTAGCCGCTCGGGCCGAGAAAGCACGACTCCAGCAGCTCGACCAGCGGCCCGACGATCGTCGCGGGCATGCCCGGGTCCAGCAGCGGGCCGAACCCGCCGATCGTGCGGATCGGGATGAGCGACCCGGCGCGCAGATCGCGCGCGTAGAACGCGCCTTCCCACAGGCGGGCCAGCAGCCCGCCGCGGATCCGCTCGGCGGCCTCCTCGAACGGCCGGCCATCGGCCCCGACGACCCCGGCCAGGTCGGCCAGCGCCAGGCAGGAGGCCAGCCAGATGCCGTTGAACATCGGGTCCTCGACGGCGAAGGGGTGCTCGTCGCGCAGGTAGCCCGGGTCGTACCCGGCGTCGCGGTAGCGCAGGGCCAGCCAGACCCAGCGGTCGTGGTGGCTGTCGGAGCGCCAGTCCTCCAGCCCGCAGGCGTAGCCGGCCATGGGCAGCGCGGCCAGCGGGGCGTCCCAGGCGGGGCTGTCGTCCAGGCCGGACTCCCAGGGGTGGACGATCGCCGCCAGGCCCTCGCCGCCGAGGTCGCGGGCGGAGGCCAGGTACCGGTGCTGGGCCACCAGGCACGGCCAGGTCTTGCGGACGAACCCGAGCGCCGCGTCGCGGTCACGGGCGTAACGCCAGATCCACCACACGGCGCAGGCGTGGAGCGGCGGCTGGGTGAGGCCGGAGGTGGGCACCCCGCGCGGCGCGGCGGCGCACTCCCCCGAGCGCCAGATCGACGGCCCCGGGTAGTAGGAGTCCCTGGCGGCCGGGTCGAAGACGATGTGCGGCACCATGCCGGTGCTCCACTGGCCGGCGAACAGGCTCAGCAGCTCCTCGCAGGCGCGCGACCACCGGCGCCGGGCCAGGCCGATCGCCACGAACGCCGAATCCCAGCTCCACTGGTGGGGGTAGCGCCCCACCGAGGGGACGGTGGCCGTTCCCGTCCAGTTCGCGTCAAGCACGTCGAGTGCGGCCTGCTCGAGCGCGGTGTCCTCGTCGAGCGCGGACCGCGCGTCCATCGGCTCGTCGGCAGGAGGGGCGTCCCTGCCGTCCCTCCTCCCTGGTCCCCGCGGGCCCCCGTGCTGATGGGCCCGCGCCCGTCCGGGGCCTATGGCCTTGACGGCCCTGGACGGGCGCGGGAGGTCTCAGTCGAGGTAGTCGCGCAGCATCTGCGCCCGCGTCGGGTGACGTAACTTGGCCAGCGTCTTGGACTCGATCTGGCGGATGCGCTCGCGGGTGACCCCGAACTCCCTGCCGACCTCCTCCAGCGTCCTCGGGTGCCCGTCGGACAGCCCGAAGCGGAGCTGGATGATGCGCTGCTCGCGATCGGAGAGAGTGGCGAGGATGTCGTCGAGCTGGTCCTGCAACATGATGAACGCCGCCGCCTCGATGGGCACCACGGCGTCGGCGTCCTCGATGAAGTCGCCGAGGTCGGAGTCCTCCTCGCCGATCGGCGACTGCAGGGACACCGGCTCCTGCGCGATGCGCTGGATCTCCACCACGCGGTCCACGGGGAGGTCCATCTCCATCGCGATCTCCTCGGGAGCGGGCTCCCGGCCGAGATCCTGGTGGAGCTGGCGCTGCACGCGGACCAGCTTGTTGATCGTCTCGACCATGTGCACGGGAATTCGAATCGTCCGCGCCTGGTCGGCGATCGCCCGGGTGATGGCCTGGCGAATCCACCACGTGGCGTAGGTGGAGAACTTATATCCCTTGGTGTAGTCGAATTTCTCCACCGCGCGGATCAGCCCGAGGTTGCCCTCCTGGATGAGATCGAGGAAGAGCATTCCGCGGCCCACATAGCGTTTGGCGATGGACACCACGAGCCGCAGGTTGGCCTCGATGAGCCGCTGCTTGGCCCGGACGCCCTCCCAGACGAGCTCCTCGAACTCGGGCTTGACCAGCCGAATGCCGATGTCGCACAGTTTGTCCTCGGCGAACAGGCCGGCTTCGATCGCCTTCGCCAGCTCCACCTCCTCCTCCGCCGTCAGGAGCGGCACGCGGCCGATCTCCCGCAGGTAGATGCGGACGAGGTCGCTGGTCGGCGCCCGCTTGCCGACATCCTCCTCATCGGGCCGGACGGTGTCGTCGTCGCCTTGCGGCTCGAGCACCTCCACACCCTTTTCGGCGAGCATCCGCACGACACGCTCCAGCGCGTCGGCCGGCAACTCGGAGCGGTCGAGCGCGGCGGCGACGTCTTCGACGGTGACGCTGCCGCGCTCCTTTCCTCTCGCGACGAGATCCGCCACCTGGTCTACTACCGACGGCGGTCCACTTGGCAGCACCGATGCACCCACGGTGCATAGTCTGCGGTATAGGGGCGGTAAAAGGGCAGGCCTATTTTTGTCACCCGAGGTAAGGCCGGAGCCATTACCGAATTGAGATCGGACAAAGAGTTTGGCTGCTCTGAGAAGCGGAAAGTAAGGTTAATTACGCTCCGACGGCGCGTTCTCTTAAGACCCGGCGTTGTTGTTCGAGCGCCACCAGTTCCCCGAAGAGGCGGTTGTAGTCCTGCTGCTGCTCAACAGGGTTGAGGCGCTCCATCTTGGCCTTGATCTGCACCAGCGCCCTGGTGACGGCGATCTCGGCGAGCCGGGCCAGCACGGCCTGGCCGTAGCGCTCTTCGTCGGCCAGGTCGGCCCGCACCGGATCGACCGCGAACCTGGTCGCCAGGGCGCGCAGGCCGTCGTCCTCGGTGGCGGCGAGCAGCATGTCGACCCACTCGCGCCCGCCGGGGCCGCCCGCGACCGTGCCGCCCGCCGCCATGACCAGGCCGTACAGGGCGACGTGCTCGGGCACGGTGAACGCCTCGGCCCCGAGGGCGTCGAACTCGGGCCCCATGAGCGCGGGACGCTGCACCGCGAGCTTCAACGCCTCCGCCTCGATGCGCACCACCGGGTCGGCGGAGTCGGCCCGCGGGGGCGCGCTCGCCCGCCGTGCGGGCCGTTCGGGCGCCGCCCTGCCCCCCGCGCGGCCCGCGACCTCCTGGATGCGCCGCAGCACCAGCCGCTCGTCCATGAAGCCGAGCCAGCGGTCGAGGTCGACGGCGTACCTGGAGCGCAGCGCGGAATCCTTGATGCCGGCCACCAGCGGGGCGGCGGCGTCCAGGGCGGCCAGGCGGCCCTCGTTGGTGGTCAGCTCGTAGCGCGAGATGACGCTGCGGATGGCGAACGCGAACAACGGCTCGCGGGCGGCGACCAGATCGCGGACGGCGGCGTCGCCGTGCTTGACCCGCAGGTCGCACGGGTCGAGCCCGTCGGGCTGCACGGCCACAAAGGTCTGGGTGACGAACTTCTGCTCGTCGGCGAAGGCGCGCAGGGCGGCCTTCTGGCCGGCGGAGTCGCCGTCGAAGGTGAACACGACCTCGCCGCGGAACTCGGCCTGGTCGAGCAGCAGGCGGCGCAGCACCTTGATGTGCTCCTCGCCGAAGGAGGTGCCGCAGGTGGCGACCGCCGTCGGCACGCCGGCCAGGTGGCAGGCCATGACGTCGGTGTAGCCCTCGACGACGACGGCCTGGGAGCGCTTGGAGATCTCGCGCTTGGCCAGGTCGATGCCGTACAGCACCGTGCTCTTCTTGTAGATCGGGCTCTCGGGGGTGTTGAGGTACTTGGGCCCGTCGTCGCCGTCGAGCAGTTTGCGCGCGCCGAAGCCGATCACGTCGCCGGTGATGTCGCGGATGGGCCAGACGAGCCGGCCGCGGAAGCGGTCGACCGGGCCGCGGCGCCCCTCGCGGGCCAGGCCGCCCTTGATCAGCTCGTTGGCGGTGAACCCCCGGCCCAGCAGGTGGCGGGCGAGGCGATCCCACTCGGATGGGGCGAAGCCGACCCCGAAGTGCTCGGCGTCGACGCGTTCGAAGCCCCGCTCGGACAGGAAACGGCGGCCGGGCGCCGCCTCGGGGGTCTCCAGCTGGGCGGCGTAGAACTCGGCGGCGGCCCGGTGGGCCTCGATGAGCCGGCTGCGCTCGCCCTGCTCGCGCCCGGGGACGTACCCGCCCTGCTCGTAGCGGAGCTGGATGCCCGCGCGCTGCGCCAGCCGCTCGATCGCGTCGGCGAACGTCAGCAGCTCCAGCTTGCGGACGAAGGTGATGACGTCGCCGCCCTCGCCGCAGCCGAAGCAGTACCAGTAGCCGCGGGAGGGGGTGACGTTGAACGAGGGGGACTTCTCCTCGTGGAAGGGGCACAGGCCTTTGAGATTGCCGCCGCCGGCGTTGCGAAGCTGGATGTGCTCCCCCACGACGTCGGCGATCGATGAGCGCTCTCGCACGAGCGCGATGTCCTCGTCACTGATCCGCCCTGCCACGCCGCGAGTCTACGACTCGGCGCCGACACTCCGCTCCGGCGGTCGTCCCGGCCCTGCGGGAGGCGCTGCGGGAGCCGCCGGGACCGGACACCGCGCGCCCCGGAGCGTCAGGGGTCGTCGTGCCACCGTGACCGGCCGGTTACCGTCGGTTCCATCCCAAGATGGGGGATTTTCGGCGAATAACCGGTGATGGTGGCGAAGGTCGGTTACAAAGGGAACGCTCATATCGGTAACGTCTGGCGGGTGGAGATCATGCGATCGGGGCGACTGGCCGCCATCGGAGCGGCCGTGCTGGTCAGCGCCGCCTGTGCGGCCCCCGGCGGGGTGGCCGGCATCAGCACGCTGCCGCCCGCGCCACCCATGCAGGACGTGGCGGCGACCGGGGCCGCGACCGGCACGCCGGACGCACTTCCCAGCCCCGACGCCTCGCCCACCGGCGAGGGCGGCACGGAGATCGACGCCGCCACCCTGAAGCCGACCCCGTCGGCCTCCCCCGGCTCCCCCGGCGACGTCAGGCCGCCGCGCGGCGACGACCCGGTCCGCGTGCCCCCGCCGAGGCTGTCGCGGTTCACCTACGTCTTCCCGGTCCGCGGGTGCCGGGTCAGCTACGCCCGCAAGCAACTCGTGCTGCCCAAGACCACCATCTGGGCGGGCAAGGGCTGCTCGTACGTCTCCCCGGTCGGCGGCGTCGTGCACGAGGTGAGCACGACCGACCGCTGGAGGCCGGCCACCGACCACGGGACCGACCGCGAGGGCCGGTTCGTGTCCGTGCTCGGCGACGACGGGGTGCGCTACTTCGGCGGGCACCTCGACACCGTCGAGGCGGGCGTCCGGCCGGGGACGCGCGTCGCCGCGGGCCAGGTGCTCGGGCGCGTCGGCGACTCGGGCGACGCGCGGGGCCAGGGGGCCAACCTGTACTTCTCGGTGTCCTGGGCGACCGCCTCGCGCTACTGGTGGGTGCGCCGCGGGATGGTCGATCCGTGGACCTACCTGGACGCGTGGCTGCACGGCAATCCGACCCTGTCCCCCGCCGAGCAGGTGGCGGCGGTGCGCGCCCGGGTCGGCGCCACGCCCGCCTGCCGCACCCTGTGCGCCTCCAAGCCGGTCAAGAAGAAGCCCACGCCGGTCCCCACCCAGACCGCCGACCCCGACTCCGTCACCACCGGCTGACGCCACGCGTGGGCCGGCCGGCGGAGGCCACCGCCCCTGCCGGCCGCTCCGGGTCGCCATGCGTCCGCGCGTGCGGCGCCGGCCCTCGTCAGGGAGCGCCGATCCTCGCCGCGATGATCGGGGCCAGGCGGTCGGCGATCTTGACGTGCCCGGCGTCGTTCGGGTGCACGGAGTCGCTCAGGTCGGCGCTGGTCAGCCAGCCCTCGGTGTTGACGTAGAGGACGTTGGGGTCGCCGCCGTCGTTGAGCGTCTTGACCGCGGCCTGGGTCTGGGCGACGAACTTCGCGCGGAAGGTCTCCATCGCGAAGATCGTCGCGTACGGGTACTTCGCCCGCACCTCGCGCAGCAGGTTGGTGTAGGAGGCCTGGAACTCCGGGGTGTGCACGCCGTGGCCGGAGTCGTTGGTGCCGAGGTTGATGACCACCACGTGCGCCTGGTAGCGGGAGAAGTCCCAGTCCGGGGTCGCCGCGTTGGGGTTCAGCTTGAGGAACTGCCGCTCCAGCCCCACGCATCCGTCGGCCGTGGCGACCAGGCAGGCGCCACCCTGGGCGATCTGCGTGTGCCGCACGTGGAGCCGCTCGCCGACCAGCCACCCGTACGCCGTCAGCGCGTTCTTGGAGGTGGTGGTCCCCACGGTGATCGAGTCGCCGACGAACTCCAGCAGCGTCGAAGGCACGTTCGCGCGGAAGGTGCTCGCGCCCGCGTCCAGGACCAGTCCCTGGAACACCGCGTCGCCGTGGTAGGACCCGGCGACGACACGGTAGGAGACGCGCAGCGTGTGGTCGCCCGCCCGCAGCGGCGTCGAGGTGAGGTTCACCGTGCCGCTGACGTTGGTGCGGTAGACGAACGGGGCGCCGTCGATGCTGTAGTAAAGGTCGATGGCGCCGCGCTGCTTGAGCTTGACCGTCGTCCCGGTGAAGCCGGTGGTGAAGTAGGCGCCGGCCCAGTACGGCGTGTAGGCCGCCGGGTTGCGGGTGTCCCAGCGGCCGGTGAAGGAGATGTTGGCGTCGGTCGGCGAGCCGTCGCCGGTCGCCGCCGTCGCCGGGAGCGGCGCGACGCCGCCGATGACCAGGGCCGTCACCGCCCCCATGATGAGAGCTCTGAACCTCGGCATGTGATCGTCCTCGCTCGTGGCGGAGCCCGCCGCGTCCGGCCGCGGCACGGCGCCGGGTGGGGGAAGGATCAGGACGTGATGATCGGTCTTCGACGCTAGGTCGGCTCGCGCGGCGCGGCAACGGCCGTGGGGCCGCCCGCACCCGCCGCCCCGGCTCTTCCCCAGCTCACCCGGCGGGCCGCCGCCACGCGGCCGTGTAACTTACAGCCCGGGGCGGCGGACGCCGGGCGAGCGGAACACCAGGACGTCGGACGCCGGCATGGCCGGACCAGGACGTCGGACGCCGGCATGGCCGGACCAGGACGTCGGACGCCGACGTGGCCGGGCCGGCGCGCCGGGCGGGGCGGCGGGGGTCAGGCGCGGGAGCTGAGTGAGCGGTGCAGGGCGACGGCGCTGACGTCGGTGAGCGAGGCGATCTGGTCGACCACCACCCGCAGCCGGGCGGCGTCGTCGGCCGCTCCGGCGAAGGCCGGGCGCAGGGCGGGCTCCAGCGTCCCGGGCGCGCCCAGCATGATCATGGACGCCAGTTCGGCGATGAGGTCGCGCTGGCGCGCCTGGTTGGCGTGGTGGTCCTCACGGGACATCACGTAGTGCGCCGTGACCCCCTTGAGCAGCGCGCACTCCAGCCGGGTGACCCGCGGCACGATCAGGTCGGCGCCGTACCGGGTGCGGCCCCGGCCGTAGGCGCTGGTCGTCGCCTCCTGCGCCGACAGGCAGAACCGGCCGATCAGGGCGCTAGTGAAGGACTTCAGCGCCACCAGGTCGGCCATGGTCTCCTCGAACCGCGCCGGCCACAGCGGCGCGGCCACCAGGTGGGCCAGCGTCTCCTCCAGCTCGGTGAGGCAGGAGTCGCCCGCGTACCACTTCAGCGTGCGCTCGCACACCTCGCGCCGCTCCCCCGCGTCGAACAGCAGTTCCGGGGTGAGGTGCCCGGAGTGCAGCGCGTCCTCCAGGTCGTGCACGGAGTAGGCGACGTCGTCGGACCAGTCCATGACCTGCGCCTCGAAGCTGACCCTCCCCTCGGGCGCGCCCTGCCTCGCCCAGTCGAAGACGGGCAGGTCGTCGGGGTAGACGCCGAACTTCGGGCCGTGCGCGGAGGTCCAGGGGTACTTCAGGGACGAGTCGAGCGTCGCGCGGGTGAGGTTCAGCCCGGCGCTGCGGCCGTCGCCGGTGAGGACCTTGGCCTCCAGGCGGGTCAGCAGGCGCAGGCTCTGGGCGTTGCCCTCGAAGCCGCCGCACCGGGCCGCCAGCTCGTTGAGCGCCGTCTCGCCGTTGTGCCCGAACGGCGGATGGCCCAGGTCGTGGGCGAGACAAGCGGTCTCGACCAGGTCGGGATCGCAGCCGAGCGCCTTGCCCATCTCCCGGCCGATCTGCGCGCACTCCAGCGAGTGGGTCAGGCGGGTGCGCGGGATGTGGCGGCCGTGGTCGGGGATCTCGCCCGGGCCGACGACCTGTGTCTTCGCGGCGAGCCGCCGCAGCGCAGAGCTGTGCAGCACCCGCGCCCGGTCGCGCTCGAACGCGCTGCGCTCAGGGTTGCCGGGAGGTTCCGGCACCCATCTGGCCTGGTCGAAGTCGTCGTAGCCTGTCATCGGTAGCGGGGATGCTACCCCCGCTACGGGTCGCGCATGACAAACATGCAGGAAACTCACGATGTCCGGACGCATTTCGTCTTCCCCCGCAGGTCAGGCGGCCCGTGAGAGACCCCTGACCAGGCCGTCGCCACCCCTGTCCGGCCGGAGGGGACCCCTTCGGCCGGACAGGGCCTGCATGGACGGAAGCCCGGCCGTCGCGCGAGCGGGACGAGCGACGGCCGGCGGGAGCCGGGCTCCGCGCACAATGCGGGCGGGGCGCGGTCAGCGGGAGTCGGACTCCTCGCGGGGCAGCGCCGCGCGTCCGGCCTCCAGCCGGGCGACCGGGACGCGGAACGTCGAGCAGGACACGTAGTCCAGGCCGATGTCGTGGCAGAAGCGCACTGACTCGGGGTCCCCGCCGTGCTCGCCGCAGATGCCGATCTTGAGGTCGGGACGGGCCGCGCGGCCCTCCTCGACGGCGATGGACATCAGCCGCCCGACGCCGCCGCGGTCGATGCTCTCGAACGGGGAAACCCCGAAGACGCCCAGCTCCAGATAGCGCGAGAAGAACGCGGCCTCGACGTCGTCCCGGGAGAACCCCCAGGTCATCTGGGTGAGGTCGTTGGTGCCGAAGGAGAAGAAGTGCGCGGCCTCGGCGATCTGGCCGGCGGTCAGCGCCGCGCGCGGCACCTCGATCATCGTGCCGATCGCGGCCTCGACGCCGTTCTTCGCAAGGACGCCCCGCGCCTCGTCCCGGACGTGCTCCAGCTCCTGCACGGCCCCGACCAGCGGGATCATGATCTCGGCCCGGGGGTCGCCGCCCGCGGCGCGGCGCTCGGCCACCGCCTCGGCGATGGCGCGCACCTGCATGGCGAACAGTCCGGGGATCACCAGCCCGAGCCGCACGCCGCGCAGGCCGAGCATCGGGTTCTCCTCGTGCAGCCGCTTGACGGCCGCGAGCAGCCTGCGGTCGCGGGCCGTGGCCCGCTCGCCGGCCAGCGCGACCTTCACCGACAGGGCGGTGAGGTCGGGCAGGAACTCGTGCAGGGGCGGGTCGATCAGGCGGACCGTCACCGGCAGGCCGTCCATCGCCGCGAAGATGCCTGCGAAGTCGGACCTCTGCAGCGGTTCCAGCGCGTCGAGCGCCGCCTGGCGCTCCTCCTCCGAGACGGCCAGGATGAGGTCCTCGACGAGCCGGCGGCGCTCGCCGAGGAACATGTGCTCGGTGCGGCACAGGCCGATGCCCTCCGCGCCGAACCCGCGCGCCCGCGCGGCGTCCTCGGGGGTGTCGGCGTTGGCCCGCACCGCGAGGCGGCGCCGCTCGTCGGCGTGGACCATGACGCGGTGCACGGCCTGGATCAGGTCGTCGGAGGTGTCGCCGGCGCCCTCGAAGTACTGGACGACGGGCGAGGCCATGACGGGCACCTCCCCGCGGTACACCTCGCCGGTGGAGCCGTCGATGGAGATCACCTCCCCCTCCTCGACCACCACGCCGCCGGGGGCGGTGAAGCGCCGGCCCGCGGGGTCCACCTCGATCTGCTCGGCGCCGCACACGCAGGTCTTCCCCATGCCGCGGGCGACGACGGCGGCGTGCGAGGTCTTGCCGCCCCTGCTGGTCAGCACGCCACGGGCGGCGATCATGCCCGCCAGGTCGTCCGGGGTCGTCTCGCGGCGCACCAGGATGACCTCCTCGCCCCGCGCGGTCAGCTCCTCGGCGCGCTCAGAGGAGAACACCGCCTTGCCCACGGCCGCGCCCGGCGAGGCGTTCATGCCCTTGGCGATCGGGCTGAGGCGGCCGTGCCCGGCGAACCTCGGGAACATGAGCTGGGCGAGCTGGTCGCCGGAGACGCGTTCGAGCGCCTCGTCCATGTCGATCAGGCCCTGGTCGACGAGCTGGGTCGCGATGCGGAACGCCGCCTCGGCGGTGCGCTTGCCGACACGGGTCTGCAGCATCCACAGCTTGCCGCGTTCGATGGTGAACTCGATGTCGCACAGGTCGCGGTAGTGGTTTTCCAGCGTCCGCATGATGCCCAGCAGCTCGCGGTAAGAGCTCGCGTCGATCTTCTCCAGTTCCTGCAGCGGGAT
The DNA here is from genome assembly GCF_053602655.1 of Sphaerisporangium sp. NPDC004334. Classification (NCBI taxonomy): domain Bacteria; kingdom Bacillati; phylum Actinomycetota; class Actinomycetes; order Streptosporangiales; family Streptosporangiaceae; genus Sphaerisporangium; species Sphaerisporangium sp. NPDC004334. The sequence goes on along the minus strand of NZ_JBSGDZ010000005.1, from coordinate 237,231 downwards.
GGTGTTGCGGACGCCCGCGACGACGTCCTCACCCTGGGCGTTCTGCAGGTAGTCGCCGTACACGCCCTGGTTGCCCGTGCCGGGGTCGCGGGTGAAGGCGACGCCGGTGCCGGAGTCCATGCCGAGGTTGCCGAAGACCATCGCGACGATGTTGACCGCCGTGCCGAGGTCGGCGGGGATGCGCTCCTGGCGGCGGTAGACGATCGCGCGGGGGGCGTTCCAGGAGTCGAAGACCGCCTCGACGGCCATGCGCATCTGCACGCGGGGGCCTTCGGGGAACTCCCGGCCGGTCTCGTCCTTGACGATGTCCTTGAAGGTCCGCACCAGGCGCCGGAGGTCCTCGGCGGTGAGCTCCAGGTCGCTGCTCACCCCGCCGTGCCGCTTGGCCCGCTCGATGGCGTCCTCGAACCGGTCGCCCTCGATGCCGAGGACGGTGCGGCCGAACATCTGGATGAGCCTGCGGTAGGAGTCCCAGGCGAAGCGCTCGTCGCCCGCCTGCGCGGCCAGGCCGCGCACCGACTCGTCGTTGAGGCCGATGTTGAGGACCGTCTCCATCATGCCGGGCATGGAGAACTTCGCCCCGGAGCGGACGCTGACCAGCAGGGGGTCCCCGGGGGCGCCGAGGCGCTTGCCCATGCCGTCCTCCATCGCGTGGAGGTGCTTGTCGACCTCGTCCCACAGCCCGTCGGGCACCCCGCCGCCGGCCAGGAACCGGCGGCACGCCTCCGTCGTGATCGTGAACCCCGGTGGCACCGGAAGACCGAGGTTCGTCATCTCGGCGAGATTGGCGCCTTTGCCACCGAGGAGCTCCTTGAGATCCTTGTTGCCCTCGGTGAACCCGTATACGTATTTGGGCACTGGGACCCCTCCACGACTCCTTCGGCGTACGGTTCCGCCTCTTTCCGGGGGACTCTACCTACGATTAACGGAAGGAAACGTCACCGGCCTATCAGAGGGACGTTCGCCCTGCTAGACCTAATATAGCGGTCTAATCCACTCGACCTTGGAGGCAGGACGGCCAGAAAAGGCGCCGGCCGCCGGGCACTGGTACAGACCAATTGGGCGGGCGGTTCACGGCGATTAGGCCGGGGCTCACCGGAGCACAATTGGTTTAGACCAGTAAAAGCGACGGCACGGTTTTGACCAACATATTCCGCATTACGGAAAACCCGCCTTACCGGACGGGCGCGTCCGCCGCAGCGTCGGGCGCCCCGCGAAGGCCCGCCGCGTGGTCGCGCTCGGCCCGGTGGACGGCCGGCCCCATGGCGGAGCCGGCCACCAGGAACAGCCCGCCCAGCAGCAACCACCCCGCCGTCCCCCACCCCAGGACGACCGTGGTCAGCAGCAACGGGCCCGCCATCCGGGCCACCGCCGTGCCACTGCCGAAGAACCCCTGGTACTGGCCCTGCCTGTCCGGCGGTGCCAGATCGAAGGCGATCTCCCAGGCCCCCGCGGCCAGCATCATCTCCCCGAGCACCTGCAGACCTGCCGCGGCGAGCAGGACGGCGGCGGCCGCCCACGCCGAGGCCCCGGCCTGCGACAGCGCGAACGCCGCGCACGAGGCGAACATGGCGACGCCCGCGAGCCGCACCAGCCGGGACGCACTGCGCAGGCCCGTGACGCGCCGGGCGACCCGCACCTGGAACAGCATCACGGTCAGCGTGTTGAGGACGAGCAGCGCGGCGACCGTCCAGCCCGGCGCCTGCGTCCGCCCCGCGATCCACAAAGGGACGATCAGGCTGAGCAGCGGCATGTAGAGCATCATCACCATGTTGAGCAGCGCCACCACCGCGTACCGCCGGTCGCGCACCACCTCCGGCACCCATCGCCCCCGGTGCCCGGCGCGCCGGCCGGCACCGGCGCTCCCGGCCACCGGAACGGCCCGGGCCGCCGAGGGCGGCACGGCGGGCAGCCGGAGCAGCACCAGCGCCGAGAGGACGAAGCTCGCCGCATCCATGGCCAGGACCGCCAGGTACGCCTCGCGGGTGTCGAAGTGCAGCGCCACTCCGCCGATGGCCGCGCCGACGGCCAGCCCGGCGTTGACCGCCGCCTGGAGGCGGGCGCGCACCCGCGTGCGCATGGTCCTTTCCACCAGCCCGGCGAGCAGCGCCTGCCGCCCGGCGGCCAGCCCGCTCTGACAGCACGCGTAGAGGCACGCCGCCAGCAGGAAGGCCGCGTACGAGGTGACGAACAGGTACGCCGCCACGGCCGTGCCGGTGGCCAGGGCGAGCAGCGCGGCCGTGCCCCGGGGACCCCTGCGGTCGGCGAGGTGCCCGAGCGGGGCGCCGGCGAGGGCCCCGGCCGCCCAGCCGAGCGTCAGGCCGAGCCCGACCTGCGCCGGGGACAGGCCCACGACGCGGGTGAAGTACAGGGCCGAGCAGACCAGGTACGCGCCGTCGCCGACGGCGTTGGCCAGATGGGCGAGGGCGAGGACCCGCGACGGGCCGGAAGGGCTGATCACGACACCACGCTAGATGCGATGCGGACCATTCTTAAGAGCCGCTTCCCGCTCGTGCTATTGAGCCACTTCGCCGTTCCCGGCCCCTCGCCGTCCGCCGCACCGTCCGGTCGCTCGGGTGTGGGCGCGCCCGGAGGCGTCGCCGTCACGCCAGGGGCGAACAGCGCCGGGAGGGGGGCCACCGACCCGGCGGAAGCTGCCAGGATGGCCGCATGATGGAGCTGAACGGACGTCCGGTGACCCCTGGCGAGCTCGGCTCGCTCGCGCTCTACAACTACGGGCACTTCACCACCATGCGGGTGGAGGACCTCCGCGTCCGCGGCCTGTCCCTGCATCTCGACCGGCTCCTCGGCGACTGCCGCGTCGTCCACGGCGTCGAGCTCGACCTCGACCGGGTGCGCCACCTGGCCCGCCGCGCGGCGTCCGCGGCCCCCTCGCCGGTGATCGTCCGGGTCACCGTCTTCGACCCCGAACTCGACCTCGCGCACCCGGCGGCCAAGGCGCGGCCGGAGATCCTGGTCACCACGCGCCCGGCGCCCCCCGACCGGCAGCCGCCCTCGCTCGGCGTGGCCGAGTACGAGCGCGACCTGCCGCAGGTCAAGCACTCCGGCATGTTCGGCCCGCTCTTGCAGCGGCGCTTCGCCCAGGCCGGCGGCCACGACGACGTCCTGTTCACCGACGCCCGATCCCGGGTGAGCGAGGGGCCCACCTGGAACATCGGGTTCGTCAAGGACGGCGGCGTCGTCTGGCCGGGCGCCGACCGCCTCAACGGCGTCACCATGCGCCTGCTGGACCAGGCGCTGCGCCGCGCCGGCGTCACGTGCGCCACCTCCGAGGTCGACACCGGCGACCTGGCCGCGATGGACGCCGCCTTCATCACCGACGCGGCCGCCGGCCCCCGCCCGGTCCGCTCCATCGAGGGCGCCGAGCTGTCCCTGGACCACCCCCTCCTCACCACCCTGCGCAGGGAGTACGCCGCCCTCCCCACCGACCCGCTCTGACCTGCGCGAACTCCGAGCACGTCCCTCACAGGACCACCTCCGAGCAGGGACGCCGGACACGCCCCCGGCCACCCCGAACGGGGACGAGAGGCACGTCCGAGGATCGCGGGTACGTCCCCTGGCGCGCCGGACAGGGGCGAAGGGCACAGCTCTCAGGAGGGCCGGACGGGAGCGGCGCCGGTGGCGGTGGACACCAAATCCTCGTAGACCTCGCGGCCGGTGGTGAAGGCGCCGAGGGCGATGGTCTTGTTCGTGCCGTGGTAGTCGCTCGACCCGGTGACCCGGAGGCCGAGATCGCCGGCCAGGGCGCGCACGTGCTCGCGGTCGCCGGGGGTGTGGTCGGGATGGTCGGCCTCCACGCCCCACATGCCCGCCTCGGCGAGTCGGGCGATCAGGGCGTCGGGGACGATGTGGCCGCGCCTGCCCGCCCGCGGATGCGCGAGCACCGACACCCCGCCGGCCTCGCCGACCAGGCGCACGGCGGTGAACACGTCGATGTCGGCCTTCGGCAGCCGGTAGCGGCGGCCCAGCCATTCGGGCCCGAACGCCTCGTCCACCGACCCGACCAGGCCCCGCCGCACCAGCGCCCGGGCGATGTGCGGGCGGCCCACCGTGCCGCCGGCCGCCTGCCCGGCGACCTCGGCGGTCGTGACGTCGATCCCGTCGGCGTTCAGCAGCGCGACGATCTTCTCGCTGCGCAGATCGCGTGACCGGCGCACCCGGGCCAGCTCCTCGGCCAGTGGCTCGTGCGCCGGGTCGAACAGGTAGGCCAGCAGGTGCAGCCCGACCGACGGCTCGGCGCCGTACCAGCGCCCGGACAGCTCCGCCCCCGGCACGAGGGCCAGGCCCGGCGGGACGGCCGCCGCGGCCGCCTCCCAGCCGGCCGTGGTGTCGTGGTCGGTCAACGCCACCACGTCGAGCCCGGCGGCGGCGGCCCGCCCCATGAGCGCGCCGGGGGCGTCGGTGCCGTCGCTGGCCGTGGAGTGCACGTGCAGGTCGATCCGCATGGCACGAGCCTGCCAGCATCCCCGCCGCCGCGGTGACCCCCACCGCGCCGTGGTGGGCATGCAGGGGGTTGTATACAGGGCATGTCCGTTCTTCGCGCGCGTCGCCGGTGGCGTGGCGTTCTCGCTCTGCTGTCGGTTCCGCCGCTGTTCCTCGTCGTCAGCGGGGCGTGGTTCTCGCTGCTCGGGTCCGGCGAGCCGGCGGCGCGCCCGCCGCGCCCCGCCGGGCAGGACGCCCTGTGGCTCGGCCACGCCTGGGTGGACGGGCGCAATGGGGAGCCGCAGCTGGCGGCGCTCGCCGCCCACCTTCGCGGCGGAGGCATCGGCGAGGTCTACCTGCACACCGGGCCGCTCGCCTACGACGGCACCCTCGCGCCCTCGTTGTACCCGCGCGCCGCGTGGGCGGTCGGCGCGTTGCACCGGGCCGTGCCGGGCCTGCGCGTGCACGCCTGGCTCGGCCAGCGCGTGGAGCCCGGGGAGCTCGACCTCGGGTCGCCGTCCGTGCGCGCCAACGTGGTCCAGGCGGCCGGGCAGGTGCTGGCCGCGGGCTTCGACGGCGTCCACTACAACTTCGAGCCCGTTCCGGACGGCGACCCGGGGCTGCTCGAGCTTCTCGACCGCACCCGCGCGGCCATCGCGCCCGCCCATGGCGTGCTGTCGATGTCGGTGCACCACATCGAACCGGCGTCCGGCGTCGCGCTCGTCGGCAACGCGCTGCTCGGCAGCACCAAGTGGTGGACGCCCGGTTATCTCACCCAGGTGGCCCGCCGCGTGGACCAGGTAGCGGTGATGAGCTACGACACCGCGCAGCCGACCGAGGACGCCTACGCCGGTTATGTCCGGCGGCAGACCGAGCTGGCCCTGGCGGCGGTTCCGCCCGGCACCCGGCTGCTGATGGGGTTGCCCGCCTATCACGACGACAACCTGACCCACCACGCCTCGGCCGAGACCGTGGCCGCCGCCGTGCGGGGCGTGCGCCTCGGGCTCGGCGCCAGCACCAGGCCCGGCTTCGGAGTCGCCCTGTACGTCGACTTCGCCGCCACTCCCGCCGACTGGACCTCCTACCACCGCGCCTGGGAGGCCCCGTCGGCGAGTATCCCCCGGACCAGCGGGCGGGCGGCAGGACCTTAGAAGGCCCGGACTCGTCAGGGGGCGAGACGTGAAAGAGCCCGGAGCGAGGGTCCCCTGGATCAGCGGGCGGAGGATCGGGACCCTCAGGGAGACCGTGGGGCTGTTCAGCGGGCGGGGGTGGGGACCCTGCCGATGCCGAGGGTGTTGGCGGCGGGGAGCAGGCCGGACTCCAGGGCGGCGACCAGGAGGGGCGTGGTGAGCTCGGCGAGGCGCTCGGCCTTCTCCAGGCCGATCGCGCGCCAGGGGGCGATCGCGAGGTCGTCGGTGACGCGCTCGACGGTGTCGCGCAGCCGGTGCCCCTGCTCGGTCGCCGTGCCGTCGGGGTTCACCAGGCCGCGGGCGGCGAGACGGTCACGGGCGGCGTCCCACTCCTGAGCGGTCCACCCGCGGCTGTCGAACGTCTCGCGCGGCGCGCCGCCGATCGCGGCGAGCGACACCAGCGCCTCGCACGGGTCGAGCTCCGCGGTCAGCAGCGCGGCGACGTGCCCGTCCCCCCGGTGCTCGCGCAGGACGCCGATGGCCTGCCACAGGAGGAGGTGGGGCTCCTCGGGCCACGGCAGGCCGGCGTTGGCGGCGGCGAGCGGCCGGCCCGCGGCGCCGGCGGCCTCCGCCGCCTCTCTGGCGAGCCGCGCGGCCTCGGCGAGGCCCCCGCCGCCGACATCGCCGCCGACCTCGCCGTCCAGCATCGCCCGGTACATCCCGTCCACGGCGCGCAGCCGCGCCTCCAGCACCTTCGCGGCCGGGGCCACGGTCCAGGCGGCGGGGACGTGCTCGGCGACCATGCGAGGGCTGAAGCTGTAGAAGGCCGCGGCGACCAGCTCGGCGGAGGCCTCCCCCAGCGGGGCGGCGCGCCAGGCGAAGTAGGCGGGCCAGCGGGTGTCCACCTGGTAGCCCAGCGCCGCCGCCTCGGCCGACACCTCCGGCGCGTACCAGAACGGCGCGTGCACCGGCTCCAGCTGGTGCCACATCCGCCGCGCGAAACCGGGGTCCTGCGTCATCGTCGTCCACTCCTGTGCGAGAGATCGAAACCGCGAAGCCCCGCGAGAGAAGCCGGAGGCATCCGGGTCGTCACGTCAGCGCCATCACGTACGTTAGATAGCATCGCTATCCAATGTCAATCCCTGTCCTCTCACGCGGCCGCGCCCGTCCTGTGGCGGGGAACGGAGAGGACGGCGCAAACGGGAAGTACACCGTCCGTCAGGCCGGAGGCATGCCTGCTCCATGGCCGCCCTCGATCGGTATCCTGGGACGCCGTGGTGGCTCAAGATCGCCATTGCGCTGCCGGACGGCCCCGCCGGAACGACGGGCATCATCGGCCTCGGGGGACGGACGGCCTGCCGGGCATGACAAGGAAGGCGTTCGCGTGCTGCTGGCGGCTCGATACCGGCTTGACGAGCCTCTCGGGCGCGGAGGCATGGGCGAGGTGTGGCGGGCCACCGACGAGGTCCTTAACCGCCCCGTCGCGGTCAAGCTGCTGCTCGCGGAGGCCGTCGGCTCCTCTGCCGCCACGCGGTTCCGCCAGGAGGCACAGGCCACCGCACGGCTGAACCACGCCAACGTCGTCTCCGTCTACGACTTCGGCCAGGCCGGCGACCGGCTCTTCCTCGTCATGGAGCTGATCGAGGGACACAGTCTCGCCGACCACCTCGCCGCCGGACGACTCGCCGTCGACGAGGTGGTCCGCATCGGGGCTCAGGCCGCCACCGGCCTGGCCGCCGCCCACCGGCTGGGCGTCGTCCACCGTGACATCAAGCCCGCCAACCTGCTGCTCACCGCGGACGGAGCGGTGAAGGTCGTCGACTTCGGCATCGCCCGGCTGGCCGACCAGGCCGCGGCGGCGCTCACCGGCACCGGGCTGATCATCGGCACGAGCGCCTACCTCGCCCCCGAACGCGCCCTCGGCCGCGACGCCGGACCGGCGTCCGACCTGTACGCGCTCGGGTGCGTGCTGTACGAGTTGCTGACCGGGCGCCCGCCCTTCCGCGCGGACGGCCCGACCGCGCTGCTGTACCAGCACGTCCAGGTGCCGCCCACGCCGCCGGGTGAAGTGCGCCGGGACGTGCCGTCCGCCCTGGACGACCTGCTGATGCGCCTGCTGGCCAAGGAGCCCGAGGACCGCCCGACCGCCGACCAGGTCGCCCACCGGCTCACCGACCCGGGGCCCTCCTACACGGCCGCCCCGCCGCACCGCTCCTTCGACGGGGCTCCGATCCCCCGTTCCTTCGCGGACGCCCCCCGCCGGCGGCACGACGTCGCGCCGGCCCTGCCGATGGCGCCGTCCGCCGCGGAGTTCTCGGGGACGCGCTTCCTGGCCTCCCTGCCGCCGGATCACGGGGGCCGCCGGACGTCGCCGATCGCCGAGGCCGGCGTCCGCCGGTCGCCGGCGGTCAAGGCGTGGCTGTCGCTCCGCCGAGGTGAACCGGCGCCCGTCGCCGCCGCCGGAGTCGCCGCGGTCATGGTCGTCGCGGCGCTCGCCTTCGCGCTCCTGCGCTCGGGCCCGGACACGGTGGCCCCGTCGGCCGCCGCCGCGTCTCCCTACGCGGACGCCCCGTCCGTTTCCGGCTCCGCGCCCTCGTCGCCATCGGCGTCGCCTTCCGTGTCGGCGTCGCCTTCCGTGTCGCTTCCCGCGTCGCCACCGCCCTCAACGCCCTCGGTGGTGGCCGTCGGGCCGCGGCGGCTGCCGGACGACCCGCGTGTGCTGCTGGCCCAGCTCGCCCAGGGGCTGAGCTGGGCGGTCGACCAGGGACGGCTCGACCCTCGCGTCGCGGAGAAGGCCCGGCACGACATCGCGGAGGCCCTCGCCAGGCTCGGCCGGGACGGCGGGCGGCACGACCACAGGGACCGGGACGATCGCGAGGCGGCCGACCGGATCCGCGGAATCCTCGGCGACCTGGCCGGCGCCGAGCGGAACGGGAAGTTCACCGCCGGACCCGCGCTGACCCGGTTGCTCACCCACCTGTCACAACTCGCCGGCGCCGATCACCGCCGGCCCGACGACCACGACGACCACGACGACCACGACGACTAGGAACCGGCCGCCGAAGAGGCGGCCGCGCCGGTCGCCGGCGTCGTCCGCCCGAGCCGCCGCTCGGCCGACGCGCCGAGACCCGCGGGAGAGAGGCCGTGACCTGCCGCGACGGCGAGCAGCCGTCTCACACCGTCGCCCGGCGAGGGGTCACCAGGCCGGTCTCGTAGGCGAAGGCGACCGCCTGCGCGCGGCTGGAGAGGCCGAGTTTGGTCATCGTGCGGTTGAGGTGGGTCTTCACGGTCGCCTCGCTGACGCACAGGCGGCCGGCGATCTCGGTATTGGACAGCGCGTGCCCGACCAGCTCGAGGACCTCCGCCTCGCGGGCGGTGAGGGCGGCCAGGTCGCGGGAGGGGTGCGCGGTGACGTCCGCGCGGCGCGTGTAGGTCTCGATCAGGCGCCGGGTGACGCTGGGCGCGAAGAGCATCTCTCCGGCCGCGACGGTGTGGATCGCGGTGAGCAGGCGCTCGGGCGGGGTGTCCTTGAGCAGGAAGCCCGACGCGCCGGCCCGCAGGGCGTTGTAGACGTAGTCGTCGAGGTCGAAGGTGGTGAGGATCACGACCTTCGGCGGCCGGCCCTCCGCGGCGGCGAGGATGCGCCCGGTGGCGGTCACGCCGCTCATGCCGGGCATCCTGATGTCCATCAGGATCACGTCCGGGCGCCTCGCCGCGGCCAGGCGGACGGCGTCCTCCCCGGTGGCCGCCTCACCGACGACGTCGAGCTCGGGCATGGCGCGGATCAGGGCGGCGAGTCCGGCACGGACCAGAATCTGATCGTCGACAACGAGCACTTTGATCATAAGGACGTCTCACCGGCCGGCGTAGGAGGCTGCTCATCCTCAGTCGGGGATGACAGGGGCAGGGTGACCACGACCTCGAACCCGCCGAGCGGGCGTGGTCCGGCGGCCATCGTTCCCTTGTAGAGCTTGACGCGTTCTCGCATGCCGATCAAGCCGTGACCCTTCTCGCTGTCGGGAGCGGCCGCCCTCTCGCTCCCGCCGCCGTCGTCGGTGACGCGGATCTCCAGTTCCGCAGGGCGGTACAGGAGCGACACCCCGGCCCGCGCGGGCCCGGCGTGCTTGAGCACGTTGGTGAGCGATTCCTGGACGACCCGGTAGGCGCACAGGTCGACACCGGGCGCCAGCGGCCGCGCGGCCCCAGTGACCGTCACCTCCACCGCCACCCCCGCGGAACGCACCCGCTCGGCCAGCTGCCCGAGCCGGTCGAGACCCGGCGCCGGGTCGTAGCTCACCCCATCGCCCTCGTCCTCAGGTTCGATGCGCAGGACCGACAGAAGCCGCCTCATCTCGCCCATGACCTCGCTGCCGGTCTGGGCGATGGTCGCCAGCGCGTCGCGCGCGGTGACCGGATCGGATGTGAACACATACCTGGCGAGTCCCGCCTGCACCGAGATGACGGACATGTGGTGGGCGACGACATCGTGCAGTTCGCGGGCGATGCGCACCCGCTCCTGGCTGACCGCGCGCCGGGCCCTGTCCTCCTGGTCGCGGCTGAGCCGCTCGGACAGCTCGGCCAGCCGCCGGCTCCTGTCCGTCAGCAACCGCGCGCTGTTGCCGAACCCCCAGGCCACGGCGATCATGACACCCGCCTGGACGACGCCCGCCCCCAGGAGACCGACGGGTCCCACCAGGAACGCGTGCGTCCACATGACCAGGATGGCCACCGCGCCCACGGCGGCCAGGCGCGGTGACCGCTGAGCCGCCACCGTGTACAGGGCCAGCAGCGGCGGCATGGTGTTCAACCCGTAGTAGTAGCCCAGCGCGTGGTACACGATCGCGGCCGCGCAGGAGATCAGCAGGACAACGAGCGGGGCGCGCCTGCGCAGCGCCAGCGGGAGGTTCGCCACGAGCGTCAGCGTCATGGAGAACCGGTCCGGCAGCCGGAACCCGTGCTCGGGCGTCATCCCCAGAAGCAACGGATGGCGTGCCACCGCCACCTCGATCGCCACGGTCATGCCGGTGAACACCAGGGCGAGCGCCACGTCGACGATGAGCGGGTTCGTCGCGGCGAACCTCCTGAACGGCGCGACGACCCTTGTGCCCATCAGCGCATGGTAACCAGACGACCACCGGTCCCTCATCCTCCGCCGGACCTACGACGCGTACCGCGGAAGTCACGCGCCCGGCGCGTCGTACGGCAGAGGTTTACCCCCCGGCGGCCCCCGGTGTACGGCGATCTCAATCGCACGCGGGATGACCTCTTTGTCTGACCTCCGTAACGTCTTGCGGTAACGCCGGCGGACCGTCCAGCGTGACAGGAGCCCCCAAGGAGAGCGCGTGCGCCGATACCGTCTCCCCAGCCGCGCGGTCCGGGCGATCGCACTGCCCGCCGCGCTGCTCGCGTCGCTGAGCGGCCTCACCACGGCACCACACCAGGCGAGTCCGGCGAAGGCCGCCGCCGAGGCGCCCCCGCCGGCTCCGACCGAGAGGCAGGCCGTGGAGGCGGCACGGCGGTCGGGGACGCGGGTGGAGGTGCTGTCTCTGCGCACCGAGACCCGGCAGGTCTTCGCCGATCCCGGCGGGGGCTTCACCTCCGAGACGGCAGCGCTGCCTGAGCGGGTACGGCGTGGCGGTGGCTGGGCCGATGTGGACACGACGTTGCGGTTCGCCGGTGACGGCACGGTGCGTCCGGTGGCCACGCCGTTGGACCTGGCCTTCTCCGGGGGCGGGACGGTCCCGCTGGCGAGTATCGGCGAAGGCGGGCGTTCGGTCGCGATGTCCTGGCCGGGCGGGTTGCCGAGACCGGTGCTGGAGGCCGGCACCGCGACGTACGCGTCGGTGCTGCCGGGGGTGGACCTGAAGGTCACCGCGTCGGTGCTCGGGTTCTCCGAGGTGCTGGTGGTGAAGACCCGGGAGGCGGCGGCGAATCCGGCGCTGGCCAGGCTGAGGTTCGCGACGCGGGGCGCCGGGGTGTCGGTGCGAAGGTCGCGGGCCGGCGGGCTGAGTGCCGTGACCGAGGGCGGTGAGACGGTGTTCCACGCGCCGGCGCCGCGAATGTGGGACTCCTCGGGGATCTCGGCGGAGGCGCCGTCGGTGGCTCAGCCGTCGGCGTCGGGGTCCTCGGGGACGGGGTTCTTGGACACGGGTCCGCGGCCGGGCGGACGGCAGGCATTGCTGGGCGTCGAGGCCACGCCCGATGAGGTGGTGCTCACGCCGGACGCGCGGCTGCTCACGGGCGCGAACGTCACCTACCCGGTCTACATCGACCCGCAGTGGTCGGGCTCCAAGCAGGCCTGGACCTACGTGGACCGGGCGTTCCCGGACCAGGAGTACTGGAACTCCGCCCACATGCCGGAGGCGGGCAACTACGGCAGCGGGATCAAACGGTCGTTCTTCCGCATGGACTCCAACAACGTCAACGGGAAGCACATCCTGAAGGCGACGTTCCGCATCACCCAGGCCAAGTCGTGGGGGTGCACCTCCTCCCCGCAGGCCGTACAGCTGTGGTTGACCAGCGGCATCTCCAGCTCCACCACCTGGAACCACCAGCCGTCCTGGTCGGACTGGCAGGACAGTGTGTCCTCCGACGCCGGCTACAACTCCTCGTGCCCGGACAAAGGCATCGAGTTCGACGTGACCGCGACCATCGCCAAGGCGGCCAAGTCGGGCTGGCCCAACACGACGTTCGGGCTGAAGGATTACGACGACACCGGCAGCAGCACGTGGGGGTGGAAGGGCTTCGGCAACGCGCCCAAGCTGGTCGTCGACTACAACACCCCGCCCTCGGCCCCCTCGGGCGTCGGCACGTACCCGGCCACGCCGTGCGTCACCGGGGCGGGACGCCCCGCCGTCAACGCCGGCGACGCCGAGAGCCCCATCAGCCTGAAGGCGAAGATCTACGACCCGGACAAGGCCAACGACGGGGTGCGCGCCGAGTTCGCGTTCCATCACTACAACACCACGACGGCGGTGTGGGACGACGTCACCGCCACCCTGCCCGGCGGCGGGAAGACCGCCTACAAGTACACCACCGCGGCGACCGACCACTCGATCAAGTTGTCGGGGCTGGTGACCGGGCAGAGCTACTCCTACAAGGTCAAGGCCTACGACGGCACCGACTCCAGCGCGTGGAGCCCCTGGTGCGAGTTCACCGTGGACACCGTCGACCCCGCGACGCTCCCGAAGGTCACCTCGGCCGACTACCCGGGCGACACCCCCGACGACTGGCGGGGCGGGGTGGGCAGCGCCGGCGCCTTCACCTTCGCCCCGGGTGACGGAGAGACCGACGTGACGGCCTTCAGGTTCGCCCTCGACGACCCGAGCCTCGCCACCCCCGCGACCCAGGTGGCGATCCCCGCCGGGCAGACCTCGGTGACGGTGCCGGTGGCGCCGCGCCATGACTGGCTCAACGCGCTGTACGTCTTCCCGGTGGACCGGGCGGGCAACGTCGGCAAGATCCCGGCCGTCCACAGCTTCTACGTCAAGGCCGGCGCCGACCCGGTGGGGCTGTGGCGCCTGGACGAGACCGCCGGCACCACGGCGGGCGACTCGGCGGCCGCACCCCACCCGGTGGCGCTGGCGGGCGGCACGGCGTGGACGGGCGGCCGGGTGAGCGGGGCCGCGCGGCTGAACGGTTCCACCGGGTACGGCAGCACGGCGGGGCCGGTGGTGCGCACCGACCGGGGTCTGACCGTCTCGGCCTGGGTGCGGCTCACCGCCAGGACCGTCAACTCCTCGGTGCTGAGCCAGTCGGGTGACCGCAACTCCGGCTTTCAGCTGTACTACTCCTCGACTTACAACCGGTGGATCTTCGGCAAGTACGCCACCGATGTGGACGGCACCGCGCTGTCACGGGCGATAAGCGACACCGAGCCGCAGCTCGGCGTCTGGACGCACCTGACCGGCGTGTACGACGCCCCCGCCGAACAGGTCCGGCTGTACGTCAACGGGACGCTCCAGCAGACCGCCGCGGCCTTCCCGTCCACGCCGTGGAACGCGAACGGCCCTCTGCAGGTCGGGCGCACCAAGTGGGAGGGCGGCTTCCACGAGAACTTCGCGGGCGACATCGACGAGGTCAGGGTGTGGGACCGGATCCTGTCCGACGACCCCCGGACCGTGAACGACCCGATGCTGGGCAACGAGATCGCGGCCATGGCCAAGCAGCCGCCCACCCAGCTCGGCCTGTGGAGGCTGGACGAGGGAACGGGCACCACCGCCGCCGACTCCTCCGGGTACGGACGCAACGCGACGCTCGCCGGCGGCGCGTCCTGGTCCGACGACGGCTTCGACGGCGCCGCCGTGCTGCACCTCAACGGCACGACGGCCTACGCCTCCACCACGTCGGCCCCCGTGCGCACCGACCACAGCTTCACGGTGACGGCCCGCATGCGCCTGACCGGGGACGAAACCTGCGCCATGCCCGTCCACACCCTGACGGCCGTCGGCCAGGACGGCGCCAGGAACAGCGGCTTCTACCTCGGCTACCGGACCTTCACCGAGAACGGCGCCACGGTCTACCGGTGGTCGTTCAGCACGGCCGGCAACGACACCGATTCCTTCACCATGACACACGCCCGGTCCGTCGAGACCGTCGGCTGCTCGACCCTCGACACCTGGACGCTGCTGGTTGGGGTGTACGACGAGGTCGCCAAGGAGCTCCGCCTGTACGTCAACGGGCAACTGGCCGACGTCCGCCCCTTCACCGCCTGGAACGCCGGCGGCGCCCTGCAGATCGGCAGGGTCAGGAACAAGGGCGCCTACGTCGACCACTTCGCCGGCGACGTGGACGACGTTCACGCCTTCGCGGGCACGCTGACCGACCGCCAAGTGCTGAACCTCGCCATGGGACTCCCCCTCGACGGCTGATCCACGACCCGACCCGGCTCGACCCGACCCGGCTCGACCCGGCCTGGCCCGGCTCGGCCTGGCCCGGCTCGGCCTGGCCCGGCTCGGCCTGGCCCGGCTCGCCGCCTCCCGGCGGGGCCGGGCCCGGTTCCCCGACGTTCACTGACGCTCATCGCTCCCCCGGAGGAAGCCGTGCTCGGTTCATGGCGAGGCTTGGCCAAGGTCGCAGGAATGCTGGCCGTCGTGGTACCCGCCACGCTGATCACTCCGGTCGCCGCACGGGCGACGGAAGACCCTCGATGGCATAAGGCCCAGGAGCAGCATCCCGTACCGGGGCATGCCCTCACGGCCCGCGCGCCGCTCCCGGACCCGGGGGCGAAGTACGACCTGAAGGCGGCGCCCCCGGTGACCTGGCCGGAGCCGGGGACGGCCGTGGTGCGGCTCCCGGGCGCCGCCGCCGGTGCCGGGGCCGGTGCCGGGGCCGGTGCCGGGGCAGGAGCAGGCGCGGGAACGGGGGCCGGGGCAGGAGCAGGCGCGGGAACGGGTGCCGGCGCGGAAACAGGGACCGGTGCGGAAACAGAGACCGGCGCGAGAACAGGGGCCGGCGCCGGTACACGGGCCGCGGGCCCCGGCAAGGTGCGGGCCGGGCGCCTGCCGGTCTGGCTCGGCCCGGCGACCCCTAAGGCCGGGGCCGACGGGCCGGTCCGTTCCCGGCAGAGCACCGGCGGACAGGGCGACACCCCGCGGCGGGCGACCGCGGGTGCGACGCCTTCCCCGACCTCGCCGGCCGCGCCGGCGCCGCCCGCCGTCGAGGTGCGCACGCTCGACGCCCGCACCGCCGCGGCGTCGCAGATCGCGGGGCTCGGCCTGCGGCTGACCCCTCAGGCGAGACCAGCGGGCACGGTGCGCCTGTCGGTGGAGGTCGACTACTCGGGGTTCCGATACGCCTTCGGAGGCGACTGGGCGGCGCGGCTGCGGCTGGCCAGGCTGCCGGACTGCGCGGCGACGACACCGGACCGTCCCGAGTGCCAGACTCGCACGCCGCTGGTGACCAGGAACGACGCCACGACCGGGCGGCTGAGCGCCGACGTCGACGTCACCTCGGCGGCCCCGATGACGCTGGCCGCGGTCGCCGCGGCATCGGGTTCGACGGGCAGCTACGAGGCGACCTCCCTTTCCCCCTCGGCGACCTGGAACGTCGGCAACCAGAGCGGGGCCTTCTCCTGGTCCTATCCGCTGCGCCTGCCCCCGCCCCCCGGCGGTCCGACCCCGAACATCGGGTTCGCCTACTCCTCGGGGAGCATCGACGGCCGCACCGTCGCGACCAACAACCAGGCGTCCTGGATCGGCGAGGGCTTCGACTACTGGCCCGGTTTCATCGAGCGCAGGTACAAGCAGTGCGCCGAGGACGGCGTGACGCCCAAGCGCGGCGACCAGTGCTGGCGGTACGACAACGCCACGATGTCGCTCAACGGCCAGGCCACCGAGCTGGTACGGGACGACGCGACGGGCACCTGGCAGCCGCAGAACGACGACGGCGCCAAGATCGAGAAGCTGGGCGGCGCCGCCAACGGGGACAACGACGGCGAGCACTGGCGGGTTACCACGCCCGACGGCACCCAGTACTACTTCGGCCTGAACCACCTGCCCCGCTGGGCCGACGGCGACCCCGAGACCCAGTCGACCTGGACGGTGCCGATCTTCGGCAACAACGACGGCGAACCGTGTCACAAGGACAGCGGCTTCTCCGACTCCTGGTGCCGGCAGGCCTGGCGCTGGAACCTCGACTACGTCGTGGACCCGCACGGCACGGTCAGCACCTTCTGGTACGCGCCGGAGACCAACTACTACCGCCGCGACGTGACCACACTGACCGACGGCCAGCCCAACGGCACGCCCACCGTCTACACCAGGGGCGGCTACCTCAAGCGCGCCGACTACGGTCAGCCTTCCAACGCCGTCTACACCTCCTCCGCTCCCGCACGTGTCGTCTTCGACGCCAAGGAGCGCTGCGTCCCGACCTCCACCTTCGACTGCGCCGAGAGCAAGTTCACCAAGGACAACGCCAAGTACTGGCCGGACGTCCCGTACGACCAGAAGTGCGGCTCGGGCGAGAAGTGCATCGACAACTACTCCCCCACGTTCTGGACGCGCAAGCGGCTCGCCTCCGTCACCACCCAGGTGCTGGTGTCCGGCAGCACCTACAAGGACGTGGACACCTGGACGCTCACCCACGAGATGCGCGCCCCCGGCGACGGCACCGCCGCAGGGCTGTGGCTGGCCTCGATCCAGCACACGGGCAAGGTCGGCGGATCGGTCTCCCTTCCGCCGGTCCGGTTCGCCGGAGTCCAGAAGCCGAACCGGGTCGACGCGCTGGAAGGGCGGCCGCCGCTCACCAAGTGGCGGATCTCGGCGATCGACAACGAGACCGGCGGCGCCCTGTCCATCACCTACTCCAACCCCGACTGCGCGGCCGGGAACACCCCGGAGCCCGACTCGAACACTCGGCGGTGCTACCCGCAGTACTGGTCGCCCGAGGGCGCCACCACGCCCGTCCGCGACTGGTTTCACAAGTACGTCGTCACCCAGGTGCAGCAGATCGACCGCACCGGCGGGGCGCCCGACGTCGTTGACACCTACGAGTATCTCGGCGGCGGCGCCTGGCACCACGATGACGATGACGGACTGACCAGGGAGAAGTACAAAACCTGGTCGCAGTGGCGCGGCTACGGCAAGGTGCGCGTCATCAGCGGCAACCCCGGCGAGCAGCGCTCCCAGGCGGAGTTCACCTACTTCCGCGGCATGGACGGCGACGAACTGTCCGGCGGCGGCACCCGGGACGTGAAGGTCACCGCCTCCGAGGGGCCGCCGCTGGACGACGCCGACGCCCTGCAAGGACGCGTCCTCGAGGAGTTCCACTACGACGGTCCCGGCGGCGCGAAGAAGATGGGGGAGATCACCGGCTACTGGGTCAGGCAGACCGGCAAGCGGGTCCGCTCCTGGGGCACCACCACCGCCAACATGGTGCAGGCTGACGTTGTCCGCACCCGCACGGCCCTGGCGTCCGGCGGGTGGCGGCGCACCTCGTCCGACACCGACTACAACGCCGACGGCCTGATCACCCAGATCAGTGACCTGGGCGACGACTCCACTCCCGCCGACGACCAGTGCGTCCGCACCACCTACGCCCGCGACGACGCACGGTGGATGATCTCCTACGCCTCCCGCGTGGAGACGGTGAGCAAGGCGTGTACCGCGACACCGTCCCGGCCCGGCGACGTGCTGTCCGACGTGCGCAAGTACTACGACGGCAACGCGTTCGGCGCGGCCCCCTCCAAGGGCGACGTCACCAAGGCGGAGAAGCTCGGTTCGTGGAACGGCGGCCCGCAGTACGTCACCCTCGGCAGCACCACCTTCGACGCATACGGTCGGCCGCTGGTCATCACCGACCCTTCCGGCGGCAAGACCACCGCGGCCTACTTCCCTGCCACCGGCATCGCCACCCGTACCGAGGAGACCAACCCGGCCGGCCACATCACCAAGATCGAGATGGAACCGGCCTGGGGTGTGCCCACCGCGACCATCGACCTCAACACCAAGCGCTCCGACCTGGCCTACGACCCGCTCGGCAGGCTCACCGGCGTGTGGTTACCGGGGCGCGCCAAGGCCACGTACCCCACAACTCCGAACATGGAGTTCGGCTACCGGATCCGTACCGACGGGGCGACCGCGGTCTCCACCTCCACCCTGCGCAACGACGGCGCCACGTACATCACCGGCTACACCCTGTACGACGGCCTGCTGCGGCCGCGGCAGACACAGCAGCCCGCCCCGGGCGGCGGCCGACTGATCGACGACACCTTCTACGACGCCCGTGGTCTGGTGGCCAAGTCCAACGACGACTACTACACCGAGGGCACCCCGGGCGCCGCGCTGTGGACTCCGGCCAGCGACGACGACGTACCAGGACAGACCGTAACCGTCTACGACGGCATGGAATGGCCCACCGCGGAGATCTTCCGCAAGCGCGGGAGTGAGCAGTGGCGCACCACGGTGACCTACGGCGGCGACCGCGTCAGCATCGACCCTCCGCCCGGGACGACGCCGATCACGCAGATCACCGACGCGATGGGGCGCACAGTCGAGGTGCGCCAGTACAAGGGCGACGGGCCGAGCGGCGCCTACGACGCGACCAAGACCACCTACGCCCCGAACGGCCAGCCCGCGACTGTCACCGACGCGGCGGGCAGCGTCTGGCGCTACCACTACGACCTGCGGGGACGGGTCGAGCAGATCGACGACCCCGACAAGGGCACCGCGACGCTCGCCTACGACGACCGGACCGACGAGCTGCTGTCGAGCACCGACTCACGCGGCAAGAGCATCGCCTTCACTTACGACTCACTGGGCCGCAAGACCGCCGAGTACGCCGGCACCGACGCGACCGGCACCAAGCTCGCCGACTGGACCTACGACACATTACCCAACGGCACCGTCGTCAAGGGCCAGCCGGCCTCCGCCACCCGCTACGTGAAAAACTCCGCCGGCGGCACCGACGCCTACGTCACCGCGATCACCGGCTACGACGATACCTATCGGCCTACCGGCACCCAGACCGTCATCCCCGCCGCGGAGGGCGCACTTCAGGGCACCTACAGCATCAGCACCGACTACAACCTCGACGGAACCGTCCACCGCACCGTGCTGCCCGCTGCCGGAGGGTTGCTCGGCGAGACGATGCTCTACGACTACGACGAGCTCGGCAACCCGACGACGACCCGGGGACTGACGAACTACGTCACCTCGACGACGTACTCCAAGCTCGGCCAACTCCTGGACATGACGCTGTCCACCGGCGGCAAGCGGGTCAAGGAGACCAACTATTACGAGGAGGGCACCAACCGGCTCGCGCGCTCACTGTTCGAGCGTGAGACGGCCCCCATCTCGATCTCCGACACCAACTACACCTACGACCCGTCGGGCAACATCACCAAGATCGCCGACACCCCGTCCGGGCAACCCGCCGACGTCCAATGCTTCAGGCAGGACTACCTGCAGCGCCTGACCGAGGCCTGGACCGCCATCGACGGCTGCGCAGGCGCGCCTGCCCAGACCGTCGTCGGCGGGCCCGCGCCGTACTGGCAGTCCTTCAGCTATGACGTGGTCGGCAACCGCACCAAGGAGATCGACCACGACCCGGTGGGCGACGTCACCAAGAACTTCACCTACGCCGGCGCCGGCAACCCCCAGCCGCACACGCTCACCTCCGTCGCCTTCCAGGGCGGCACGCGCGACGGCCAGACCGATACCTACGCCTACGACCAGGCGGGCAACACCACTGAACGCGGAGACGGCCGCGTCCTGGAATGGGATGTCGAAGGCCACCTCGCCAAGTCGAACGACCCGTCCGGCGTCAGCACCTACGTCTACGACGCGGGCGGCGAGCGGCTCATCCGGCGCGACCCCACCTCCACCACCCTCTACGTCGCCGGCATGGAGATCCGGCTCGACAAGACCACCGGCGCCAAGACCGCCACGCGGTACTACGACCACGCCGGCCAGGTCATCGCCACCCGGACCTCCACAGGCGTGACGTGGCTCGGAGCCGACGAACACGGCAGCGCCGACACCTCGATCACCGACAACGCCGCCCAGACCGCCGACCGCCGCCGCTTCACGCCCTTCGGCCAGATGCGCGGCGTCCAGCCCGCGTACTGGCCGGGTGAGAGAGGCTTCGTCGGCGGGACCATCGACGCGAGCACCGCTCTCACCCACCTCGGCGCCCGCGAGTACGACGCCGAGACCGGCCGGTTCATCTCCGTCGACCCCATCTTGGACGGCGCCGATCCCCAGAGCTGGAACGGCTACGCCTACTCCGGCAACAACCCGGTCACCACCTCCGACCCGAGCGGCCTGACGCGGGACGGTGGCACCCAGTGCGGCATCATCGCCAGCAACCCCTGTGTCAACAGCTCCGCGTCCTCCAATTGCTCGGGCTGCGGCTACCACCCCCCGCCGCCCGCGACCCACCCCAAGCCGCGCTGCGGCACCTGGGACGTCGGCTGTAAGGCGAAAAAGGTCTGGAAGGACCACGGGAAGACCATCGTCTCCATCGTCGTCTCGGTGGACGTCGCAAACGGATGCATCGCCCTCTTGGGCGTGGAAACCAAGGGAGCGGCGGTCGCTGGCTGCTGGGCCGCAGGTGGAGCCGTCGGCGACCTCGCTGGATACCTGGTCACCACGCCGCCGAGCGAATGGAACCTTGGTACCGCCGTCAAGGAGGCGGCGGTCGGCGCCATCTTCGCGATGACGGGCGGCGCCGTGGCCAAGGGCGCTTCCAGAGCCCTGAGCAAGCTCGCCACGACGGCGGGCGGCAAGGTCGTCACCTCAGCCGTCGGCAAGGCCGCGAGCAAGGCCAAGCCCGCCATAGGCAAGACGGGCCGTGCGGCGGCCGAGGGCGGAGAGCGAGGCGCGGGCAAAGCCGCAGGCAAGGGCGGAGGTAGAGGCAGCCCCCGTGCCTCGTCAGGGGGATCCGGCGGCGGTTGCGAGAGCAGCTTTGTGGCCGGAACCCAGGTCAAGATGGCCGACGGCACCTTCAAGCCGATCGAGAAGATCAAGACCGGCGAAAAGGTCCTCGCCACCGACCCCTTAACCGGTAAGACCACCTCCAAGACCGTCCTGGCCACCTACTCCGGTCTCAGCTACCTCACCCTCGTCCAGATCACCGTCGACACCGACGGCAACCGAGGCGATGCCACCGGCACCATCCTCACCACCGAACACCACCTCTTCTGGGACGCCAAGCACCACACCTGGACCCGCGCCGACCACCTAACCCCCACCGACCACCTCCGTACTCCCAGCGGCAAGACCTTGCACATGGTCTCCGCCGCCCTCCGGCAGGGCCATCCCACCGTCCACGACCTCACCATCGAGAGCCTCCACACGTACTATGTGCTGGCAGGAGCCGCGCCCGTCCTGGTTCACAATTGTGGCTCAGCAGTTCCTGGACATCCGACAACATGCGATTGCGCCAACGGCGGAGTGCCGAAGGTGCGAAATGGAAAGCGTGCGGGAGACGTTCATCCCGTAACTAGCGTTCCATTCGATGTACACGGTTTTCCTGACTTCTCCGCATGGCGCCACCCGCAGGTGCCGGATGTTCGGATTCAGCTCACCGGGAGTCGATATAGAGACTTCAGGCTGGCCAATCAGGCGGCCGGGCTGAGCGAGACTCCACCTGGCTATACATGGCATCATCATCAAGATCCAGGGCTCATGCAGCTCATCGACAGACAGATCCATGCCGCCACTGGGCATACGGGAGGATTCTAATGGCGGAACTGTTCGAGGATGGTGACTACTACACCGGCCCTCCCCTCGATGACGGCATGGTCCGTCAAGCCGAGGAAGATCTTGGCGTGCGCCTGCCCCGCAGCTATATTGAAGTGTTACTCCAGCGAAACGGAGGGACTCCGCGGCGCCGCTGCTGCCCCACGACGTTTCCGACGTCGTGGGCCGACGATCACTTCGAGATCAGCGGAATTCGGGGAATCGGTGGACCCTGGGGAATCGACTCCTCGTCCGGCGCAGGTAGCTCATACCTGATTTCCGAGTGGGGGTATCCAGACATCGGGGTAGTGATTTGTGATACGCCTTCCGCTGGCCATGACACCATAATGCTCGACTATTCCGAGTGCGGCCCTGAGGGTGAACCAGCTGTCGCTTACATCGACGAAGACCGCATTCCTCGCCGCGCAGCTCAGTCTTTTGGTGAGTTCATCGCGCAGCTAGTTGTTTGTGGTTCACTCGCATAGGCGTCTATGCATTCCGTCTGCGCCCTCACGGCCGGGTCCGCGCCCCGGCTCGAGTCGGGTTCGATGTCAAACGGCCACCCGGCCATCGCCGTTCTAGGCGCGCTGGAAGCTCAGAAGCGACAGGTGAGGATGCGGCCGACCTTGCGGAGGAAGTAGAAGCGGTTCATGACTGCCAGGGCGGCGCGGTAGCCGGCCGGGAAGCGGTCGACCTCGGGGACGTCGGAAAAGAACAGTTCTTCGGTCAAGTGGAGGCCGGGGACGGCGGTGGTGAGTTCCGCGGGGTCGTCGAGGCCCCAGCGGAGGGTGGGCTGCAAGCGGCTGAGCTTGACGGCGAGGTGGCTCAGCGCGTCGAAGATGATCTCGCCGGAGGGGAATCGGCCGGTGATCCGGCGTAGCAGGTCGTGGACCTCCTCGGTGGTGAGATACATCATCAGCCCCTCGGCCACGACCAGCACCAGGCGATCGGCCGGGACCCGTTCCAGCTGGCCCGGGTCCGTCGCGGGCAGACCGATCATCGTGTAGCTGGTCGCCGCGTCGCCGTCGCGAGGCGGGTAAAGGCGCTCGCGCAGGGCGATGAGCGCGGGGAAGTCGACGTCGAACCATCGGACGGTCTCGGGCGGGTCGAGGCGGTGGACGCGGGTGTCGAGGCCGCAGGCGAGGTGGACCACCGTCGTCCCGGGGGCGCCGGCGAGATGGGCCGCGGTGAGGGGTGTCGAAGGTCTTCGCATGGATGGCCACGCCCAGGGCGTCGGTGGCGCGCATCTTGAGCTTGGAGAAGTCGTAGCCGATGCGCTCGACCGCCTGCTCGGCCAGCGGGTCGTGCAGGACCGGGTCCTCCGTACGGCTGTGTACGGCGCGCCCGTACAGCGCGGCGAGGAGAGTCTCCTTCTCCTTGGTGAGGTGGACCTTCTCGGTACCCATGCCTCCAGGGTGAATCTGAGCGACGGAAAATCTGCAGGTCAGCGGAGTCCGGACGGCGGGCGGCACGCCTGCCGGGCTCGGCGGGGCGCTCGGCGGGTGACGGGCTCGCCGGCCGTCTTGCGCCGTTCGCGTCCCTCCAGCGGCAGACCGGGAGCATCTCGGAGGCCGGTGGAGGCTCCCAGGCGGGCGTCGGCGATCCGGAGCGGGCGGTCGAGCCGGAGGCGACCATCTCGTCACCGACAACCTAAATCCTCTTGACAATTTTAGTTTTCGGTAGCGGTGTATCGGGCAGTAGAGAGGCGGCGGCCGGAAGGATCGGCGCATCGCCTTCGACATCGAGCTCAGAGCACGCGAGGGATCACCCCGAGCAGGGGATCCGACGGAAAGGACGCGACAATGAGGAAGCTGGTCGTGAGCACCTTTGTCACTCTCGACGGGGTCATGCAGGCCCCGGGCGGCCCCGGCGAGGACGACAGCGACGGCTTCGCGCACGGCGGATGGACCGTGAACTACTGGGACGAGCAGGTGGCCGAGTTCATGGACGAGACCATGTCCACGCCGTTCGACCTCGTCCTCGGACGCAAGACCTATGACCTCTTCGCCTCGTATTGGCCG
Organism: Sphaerisporangium sp. NPDC004334; assembly: GCF_053602655.1. Taxonomy (NCBI): domain Bacteria; kingdom Bacillati; phylum Actinomycetota; class Actinomycetes; order Streptosporangiales; family Streptosporangiaceae; genus Sphaerisporangium; species Sphaerisporangium sp. NPDC004334. The sequence goes on along the minus strand of NZ_JBSGDZ010000005.1, from coordinate 213,456 downwards.
AACGCCTCGGAGGAGGCCGGCGCCAAGCGCCTGAACGACGCCACCAAGTACGTCGCGTCGCGGAGTCGTCCCACGCTGGAGTGGAGCAACTCGGTTCTGATCGAGGGAGACGTCGCCGAAGGCGTCGCGGCGCTCAAGAAGGAGGACGGGCCCGAGTTGCAGGTGCACGGCAGCGGCGACCTGCTGCGGACGCTGTTGCGACGCGACCTCGTCGACCGGTACCGCCTGCTGATCTTCCCCATCGTCCTCGGCTCGGGCAAGCGGCTGTTCTCCGAAGGCGCCGTTCCCTCGGGACTGAAGCTCGTCGACAGGAAGGTCTCTACCACCGGCGTCCTCATGAACACCTACGAATCGGCCGGCGAGGTCGTCACAGGGTCCTTCGTTCAGGACTGACCGCTTCCGCGAAGCGCGACAGCGGGCCCCCTGGCCAGGCGTTCTCGACCGGGACAACCGATCGGCGAGGAGGCGGGCGGTCCCGGGGGCAGGCCGGCGGGTCCGCGTACTCCCCCGGTAGTACGTGACGTGTCGCTGGAGGGGGGACGACGTGAAGCGGCGCGTGCAACAGCATCGGTCACTACCGACCGAGCTACGAAGGGAGCACGCGATGCGCAGAATCTACGCAGCGCTTGCCGCACTGCTATTGATCGCCGTACTGGCACAGTTCTACTTCGCCGCAGTGGGCGCGTTCGCCAGACCACAGGACGACGGCTCCTTCGCGCTGCACAGCATCACCGGCATGATGATCATTCCGGTCCTGTCGCTGCTGGTCACCATCGCCGCCGCCGCTTCCCGCGCCCCTGGGCGGCAGGTCGCGACGGCCCTGCTGCCGTTCGGCCTGGTGATCGTCCAGGTTCTGATCGTCGTGCTCGGCCGCGTGCTGAACGACAGTGCGGACAACACGACCCCCGCCGGGCTCGCCATCATGGGCCTGCACGGGATCAACGCCATGGCGGTCATGGGAGCCGCCGGCATGGTGCTGCGCAACGCCCGCAAGCTCGCCGGTTCCCCGCGCGGCTCGCAGGCCGCCGACGACGCTCCCGCGACCCGGATCTCCGGTCCTCTGGGGGGCGAATCCGCGGCACGGCCCTCGTGACCGTCGAAGGGCTCATGGCGCTCGACCTGCTCGCCGGAGTGCTCGCCGCGGTGGCGTGGCTAAGCGCGGGCGCGGCGGCGGCCACCCGCCGTATCCGGGTGGCCGCCGGTCTGTTCGTCCTGGCGGTGCTGGCGTCGCTGGCCCGGGGCGGGATCGTCCTGGCGCTCGCCGGCGCCGGCTGGTGGTTCGTCCAGGAGAAGCTCACCCTGACGCTGCCGCTGCTGGCGGCCGGCATGATCGCCGCCGCCGTGTTCGCCGCTCCGTCCCTTGCCAGAGCAGCCCTGCGAGCCGGTCGGGGCGCACCCGGCCTCTCGGAGGCCGCCCACACCGAGTCGACGGCGACGGTACCGCACGCCACGGGGGCGCAGGCGGTCGAGAACCCGGCGTCCGAGACACGGGCGAGTGCCGAGGCAGGACGCGATGTCGTACCCGGTGCGGCGGCGTTGACCAGGCCCGGGGCGGTGCCGGCGCTGTTCGGGGCCGGGTACGCGGCGGCGGCCGGGCCGGTGGTCACGTTGCTGCTGGGATACCCGGCGACCTGGAGCACCGCGGTGATCACCGTGGCCCTCGTGGCCGCCGCGGTGCTCACCACCCAGCGGTTGCTGTCCCCCGGCACGCGCGTCCGCGGGGTGCGGGTCGCCGTGGCGGCGACCGCCGTGGCCGGGTTGATAGGCGGAGGGCTCGCGTTCCTGCCGGCCGACGAGGTCGACACCGGCCGCGCCCCGGCCGCCGCCTCCCCGGGCGCCATGCCGATGCCGGGCGGACACGCCGCCATGCAGGTGGCCGGTGGGCGGTTCGGCGCGGGGCACCCGGCAGGGGCGCACACGGCCGGTGCCCCGGGGTACGACCGTCCGGTGACCGCGCTGCGCGGACCCGCCTCGCCCGCGCCGGGCGGCACGGTGCGCCGGTACGAGCTCACGGCGCGCACGGCCACGGTCACCCTGTCGTCGGGGCGCAAGGTGACCGCGTGGACGTTCAACGGGACCGTCCCCGGTCCGCCGATCACCGCCACCGAGGGCGACCTGGTCGAGGTGCGCCTGCGCAACGCCGACATCGCCGCCGGGGTGACCCTGCACTGGCACGGCTATGACGTGCCCGCCGGCGAGGACGGGGTCCCCGGCCTGACGCAGGACGGCGTGCGACCCGGGCAGGAGTTCGTGTACCGGTTCCGCGCCCTCCAGGTCGGCACGTACTGGTACCACACCCACGAAGTCTCCGACGAAGGGGTGAAGATGGGCCTGTACGGCGCACTGGTGGTGACACGGCGTGGACCGGCACCGCCGGACGCCGACCTCACCCTCCCGGTGCACACCTTCGCCGGCCGCACCGTGCTCGGCGACCACGACCGGCCGATCGAGCGGCGCGTCCCGCCCGGCACGGCCGTCCGGCTGCGGCTGGTCAACACCGACAACACTCCGCACCGGTTCACACTCGCGGGCGCCCGGTACAGGGTGGTCGCCGTGGACGGCTCGGATCTGCACGCCCCGGGCGAGGTGGACCGGGTGGGGCTGCGCCTGCCCGCGGGCGGCCGCTATGACCTCGCCTTCACCCCGGCGGCGGGCGCGCCGGTCACGCTCACCGTGGACGACCGCGTGGCCGGCCTGCGCCTCACCCCCGACCCCACGGCCCCCGCGTCAAGCGCCGCACCTGGCTCGTCCCCGGAGAGCGACGGCACCAGGACCGGCACGGGTGAGGGAGGCGCGGACGCCACGACCGGCACGGGCCGGGGAAACGCGGATGCGGGAGGCGCTGGGGCCACCAACGGTGCGAACGCGCCGGCCGTGGATGACGAGGCAGGACAAGGCGGGCGGGGAGCTGTGGCGGTACCCGACACCCGGGGGTGGCCGGAGTTGGACCTGACCCGGTACGGGACGCCGGCCGGGCCGCTTCCGTACAGCGGCTCCACCCGGTTCGACCGGGACTTCACCATGGTTCTCGACCAGGGGCTCGCCGTGTCGGAAGGCCGCCCTCTGTACGCGCACACAGTGAACGGGCGCGCGTTCCCCTCGGTGCCGACCCAGCAGGTGCGGGATGGCGATCTGGTCCGGATGACGGTGGTGAACCGGGGACGGGAGACCCACCCCTGGCATCTGCACGGCCATCGCGTGCTGGTCCTCGCCCGGGACGGCCGCGCGCCGACCGGCACCCCGCTGTGGCTGGACACCTTCGACGTGCGCCCGGGCGAGGTGTGGCAGGTCGCCTTCCGCGCCTCGAATCCAGGCGTGTGGATGAACCACTGCCACAACCTGAGCCACGCGGACCAGGGCATGATGCTCATGCTGGACTATGAGGGCGTCACCACGCCCTACCACGGCGCGCACAGCGGGTGATCCGGCCGATCGCCACCAGAGTGGCCTAAGGTGATCAATGAGGCGATCGGTACTAGGCTTCGCCCTCGATGTCCGGAAATATCACGCCTCGTATTCTTCGTCGGTTGAAGCCCGGGACCCTGCTCATGGCGTTGCCGATCACTGCCATCTTCCTGCTCAGCGGATACGTCTTCCTGCTCGCCGCCGGCCATGACGCGAAGGCGGTCGCGGGTCGGGACAGGACGGCTCGCGCCGCGGTCGCGGTTCCCTCGGCCTCGGTGGCGGGCCCTCCGGGCTCGGTCGCGACCCCCTCCGCCTCGGGTGCGCCCCCATCGGCCCCCTCGGCCGCCGTGACGTCCGGCGCCCCGGCGGGGACGGCGAGCCCACCGTCCGCCGTGGCTCCGCCTCCCAGCCCCACGTCCGCCGCGTCCGGCTCCGGGGACGGCCCGGACGCACGCTCGGACTCAGGCTCGGCGGGCCGGGCGGAGACCGTCCGGGTCCCGTACTCGGCGAAGGGACGGTACAAGGTCGTCAAGGGGGTCGCCGAGCCGCCGGAGGGAACCCGCGGCAAGGTGGTCCGCTACCTCGTCGAGGTGGAGCGCGGGCTGCCGTTCGACGCCGAGGACTTCGCCGCCATGGTGCACCGGACGCTCAACGACCCGCGCAGCTGGGGCCGGGGGCGCATGCGGTTCGAGCGGGTCGACCACGGCCCGGTGCGCTTCCGCGTGGCGCTGTCCAGCCCCGCGCTGACCAACGTACGGTGCCGTCCCCTGCAGACGTTCGGCGAACTGTCGTGCTGGAACGGCAGGCGCTCGGTCATCAACGCCAAGCGCTGGGGGGTGGCGATTCCCGGATACCACGGCGACCTGGTCGCCTACCGGCAGTACGTGATCAACCATGAGGTCGGCCACGCCCTCGGCCACGCGCACCAGCGGTGCCCCGCCCCCGGCGGGCTCGCGCCGGTGATGACGCAGCAGACCAAGTCTTTGCAGGGCTGCCGCCCGAACGCCTGGCCCTTCCCCCGCTCCAAGGGCGGCTCCGGCGGCGCGAAGCACCACGACGAGCGCAGGCACCGTGCCCCCAAGGGGGACACTCCGGATCGGCGCTCGGAGGGGAACTCCCCCGACGACGACCGGCCCCGCGCGGGCGAGCCCGGCCACCCCGGCCGTGGCCGGCACTCCTGACGCCGGCCGCAGGTGGGACTTCGGGCGGGTGGAGGAGCGCGTTGGCCTGGGTGAAGTTGGTCTTGACGCCTTCGCCGTGGTAGCGGGCGTGGCGCCAGGCCAGGGTGCGGTTCCACACCACGCGCACGCAGCCGAACGTGCGGCTCAGCATGGCCACCTGCTCGGGGGTGGGGTAGGCCCGCACCTTGTATGCCGTACGTATGTTCGAATCTTATCAGAGTTGTTGGATTCGATACCGGCGCGACACCGTCCCGCGTTTCCTCCCGGCCCTGAAGGACCGGTTTCCACGCTCAAGGAGTTTTTATGAAGTACCAGCACATCGATGAGAACGGCCAGGTCCAGGTCCATCCCATCGACATCGCGATGGCGCGGCACATGCTGGTGGCCCTGTGCGGCCCCCAGGCCGCCACCCCCTCCACGCTAAGGGCCCCCGCCGTCCCCCTGTTCCCCACCGAGACCCTGCGCCCGGCACCCTGACAACGGCAGACCCGCCCGCCACGAGCTCTCTCCGCCCGCGACCTGGCGGAGAGAGCCGTCCGCCCCTCAGGATCCGGTTCCGTACGGTCAAGCTCCCGCTCGCCAGCTCGCATGTGACGTCGTGGCGACGGCCGGAGGAAGGAATACGGCCGCAATCACCCTTCGAGACGTCGGCCAGTCCAGATAGAAAGGAACTCCACCTCATGAGGTGCCGGAGAGCGTTGTTCGTCTCGTTGTTCGCGTCTTCTCTGTGCTTCGTCTGCGGCGCATGTTCGATGATCGTGGCGGACGGAGGTCAGCAAGCCTGCGTCTCGGCCGTCGACCAGCGAATGACACGCCTCAAGGCGGAGACCTTCGATCTGTTCCCGGCCGGCGCCATCGGCAAGGTCTCGGAATGGAATGACTGCGATGAGGGGCATGACGGGATGGAACTCCAGGTGGACCTTGTCGGGGGCCGGTCGGCAGAGGTGTTCCTTAGTGGCTTCTGGTCTGCCGGCTGGTCGCATCTCACACCCGGCACGCCTTCATACGACCGAATGTGTTACGGCTGCATCGCCGGGGCGACCAAGATTGTGAACGGCCGAGTCATCTACGTCGCGATAAATTCCGCTGAGGACAGATCCCTGTACGCTCAGATAAATTACCGGGATCGAGGCTCGTCGGGACCTGGGTCCCCCCTTCTTTCTCCCGGCTGACGCGATCCTACGCTGAGTGTGGTCACCGAACCCGGGTCATGGGCCATGCGGGCCGGTGCCACCCCCGTCAGGAGACAGCCAGGGTGCGGCCGGCGGCGACGGCCTCGCGTACGCTGCTCGCCAGGACCGCTCCGACTCCGTGGGCACGCGACGCCAGGTCGCGCAGGCCCTCGAGGTCATCGGTGTGCGCCAGCAGGTCGCGGTACTTGTCGTTACTGCGCAGCAGGTCTTCGGCGTGCAGCGCCGCGTCCGCCGCCTGCACGCGACGCGCGTACGCCTCGAGCGCCGCGACCTGCCCGGTCACCTCGTCGGCCGAGCGCCGCAGCGCGGCGAGCTGGGGCTCGAGCACCGCGCGCAGCTCGGGGGTCAGCACTCCCCCGGTCGCCCGGGCGTGCTCGGCGCGCAGCTCGGACTGGGTGCGGAGCACTCTGGCGATCTCCCACAGCCGCCGGGGCAGGACGACGTCGTTGGCCACCGGGTCCAGCCAGCCCATCTGGTTGACGCGGGAGGCGTAGACCGTCTCGACGGCGTGGCCCGCGCGGTCGAGCAGCAGCCGGGCGGACCGGTCGAGGTCGGCGGGAACGACGTAACGGTCCTGGTAGAGCCGCACGAGGCGGGCGGGCGATCCGAGCACGGCGAAGCGGCCCCACGGAAGGCCCACGGCGGCGGCGCCCACCAGCAGGACCGATAGCGTCGCCGTTCCGCCGATCAACGTCATGCGGTCGAGGGCCACTTCCTGCGACACCGCGATGAGGACGAGGATGAGCAGCAGGCCCGCGATGATGCCGAGCCAGCCGGAGGCGCTGGACGGGACGACACGGCGGTCGGCCAGAGCGTTGTTACCGATGATGCGTCGTTTGTCATCGTCGGGGATGTCCGGATCCACCACCGGCCATCGTCCGATCCACCAGGCGCCCATCGTGAAGCAAGCCCCCTCTCGGCGAAATCGCCGCCCCCCGTCAGCGGCAGAGCCGTGGCCCCGCAGCCGACAATCCCCGTTGGCGTCATTTTAACCGTCGTGCACGGCTCGCGGCGTGGTTCATGGGCGCCGGGAATTGATTCCGGGAATAAACGCCTGCCGCCATTCCCAATTGCGACATATCCGGTAATTCAGATCGATGCCGGCCGGGGTGTTGACCTCAACCGCGCTTGATGTTTCACGATGGTCGCCCTGCACCTCTGACAAGGGAGAACTCATGATTCTGGTCACCGGGGCCACCGGTCGCGTCGGAGGGCACGCCGTGTCGGCCCTGCTGGCGGCGGGCGCCGAGACACGGGCCCTTGCCCGCGACCCGGCGGCCGCCCGCCTGCCGGACGCCGTCGAGGTCGTCCCGGGCGACCTGGCGAAACCCGAGACGCTGGAAGCGGCCCTGGACGGCGTCGAAGCGGTGTTCCTGCTCTGGCCCACCCTGTCCGCCGACCACGCCGCCCCGGCCGCCGTCGAGGCGATCGCCGCGCGCGTCCGCCGCGTCGTCTATGTGTCCGCACGGGGAGTGCCACGCGGGCGGGAGGAGTCGGACGGGACGATCCTCGGCTCGCACGCCCGCCTGGAGAGCCTGATCGAGCGGTCGGGGATGGAGTGGACGTTCCTGCGCCCCGGCGGCTTCGCGGCCAACACCCTCATGTGGGCGCCGCAGATCCGGGAGACCGGGACCGTCCGGTGGGTGCACGGCGCCGCTCGCAGGCCGCTCATCCACGAGCGCGACATCGCGGCCGTCGGTGTGCGCGCGCTGTCGGCCCCCGGGCACGGCGGCGCCGCGTACGAGCTCACCGGGCCGCAGGCGCTCACGCAGGTCGAGCAGGTAACCCTCATCGGCGAGGCCATCGGCCGTCCAGTGCGCTGGGAGGAGCTGTCCCCCGAGGTCGCGCAGCGGGCGATGGTCGCCCAGGGCATGCCGGCCTCGCTGGCCCGCGACATCCTGGACGGGCACGCCGCGATGGTCACCGCCCCGGAGACGGTCACCACGACCGTCGAGGAGATCACCGGCACCCCGGCCACCGGCTTCGCAACCTGGGCCCGCGACCACGCGGACGACTTCCGCTGACCCCGCGTGGGGCGTCGAGGCGGGTCAGCGCCGGTGGGCGACGCCGCAGAAGGCGGGCAGGTCGTCGTCCCCCCGGTAGAGCGGGGAGTCGGGCCGCCACGAGCCCAGGCGCGTCAGCCCCGGCTCCACGAGCTCCAGGCCGTCGAAGAACGCCTCGATCTCCTCCTGGGAGCGCAGCACGGCGGGCGAGCTGGCCCTGTCGTACACCGACGTGCCCGGCATCAGCCGCCGGTCGGCCTCGGCGTGCGACAGGACCAGCACCGAGCCGGGGACCACGGCGTCCATCAGAGCGCGGACGATGCCGCGCGGGTCCTCCTCGTCCCTGATGAAGTGCAGCACGAAGACGAGCAGGACGGCCATGGGCCGGTCGAAGTCGAGGTGCTCCCGCAGCACCGGGTCGCCGACGATCTTCTCCGGCCGGCGCAGGTCGCCGGCGACCATGATGGTCTGCTCGTCGGTGGCGAGCAGGGCCTGACCGTGCGACAGGACGATGGGCTCGAGGTCGACATAGGCGACCCGCGCGGCGGGCAGGACCCGCTGCGCCACCTCGTGGACGTTCTCCTGTGTGGGCAGCCCGGAGCCGATGTCGAGGAACTGGCCGATGCCCGCCTCGGCGGCGGCGTACTCGACCGCGCGCCGCAGGAAGCGACGGTTGGCGACGGCGAGCTCGCGCGTGCGGGGGAACACGCCGATGACCCGCTCGGCCGCTTCCCGGTCGGAGGCGTAATTGTCCTTGCCGCCCAGGTAATAGTCATACATTCGCCCGACATTTGGGGTTATCGGATCGAATGCTGCGTTCAGTGGCGCGGAATCCATAATCACTCCGTCGGAGGCCGGGTGTCATGCGGCGGTTCTCACCGACCGTTCACGTTATTCGGGGCCCGACGTTAACAGCCGCCATCCCGATGCTCAATGGCGAGGGCCGATTCGCCGTTCACAGGTCCCTACGGCGCACGAGCAGGGCGCCCGCGGCGAGCGGCAGCAGAGCGTAGGCGAGCATCACGGCCGCCGCCGCGACCGGGGGCAGCAGCGTGTCGAACACCGTGTTCGCGTCGAGGGTGCCGGTGATCTCGCGGGGCAGGTTCGTCAGCAGGACCGACCCGAGCCGCGCGTCCCACGGCGCCGGCAGGTTGATCGCCACGATCGGGATCACGTACACCAGCCCGATCAGGATGACGATCGACCCGGCCGTGGACCGCAGTACGGTGGCCAGCCCCAGCCCCACCAGGGCGAACACCACCACCGACAGGCCGGTGACGATCAGGACCGGCAGCCGGTGGGCCAAGGGGGTGAGGTACACGCCGTTGAACCGGCCCCCGATGAGCGACCGGCAGGCGAAGTAGGTCCCGAACACCACCAGCGGCCCGGTGACGGCGGCCAGCCCGGCGAGCAGGGCCGCCTTGCCCGCGACGACCGGCCAGCGCCGGGGCACCGCCATCATGGTCGCCCTGATCGTCCCGGTGGTGTACTCCGAGGTGATCGACAGCACGCCGAGGATGCCCAGGCACAGCTGGGGGATGATCACCAGGACCTCCTCGATGTAGGAGACCGAGGAGCGCAGCCGCCCTTCGGGCGAGGTTCCGTCGAACGCGGCCGCCGCCGACCAGGCGATGGCCGCGCCGGCCAGCAGGCCGGCCAGGGCGACGCCCAGGGCGTAGTAGGTGGAGCGGACCGAACGGAGCTTGTGCCACTCCGCGGCCAAAACGTCGATCATCGAGTACCTCCGGTGCGTGGCGCCGACAGCACGGACGCCGATGGTGCGATCGCCCCCACCGCGCACGCCGGCCGGGCGGGCGCCGACAAGACGGCGCTGACAAGACGGCGCTGACAAGACGGCGCTGACACGAGCGGGCGCGAGGACGCGGTGCGCCCGGCGCGTGGACGCCGGCCGTGGGCGAGCGCTCGACGGGACGGGCGCCGGTGAGCGGGTGTTCGGGGACGTGTCAACGCTCCCGCAGCAGAAGCGGCGGCGCATCGGCCCTGCGTCCGAACTCCCACACGGGTCTCACCCTCCAGGCCGTCCTCCTCCGGGCTGATCCGCCCCCGCCCCCACCCCTGTCCCCGCCACCGTCGCTCCCGTCCCCGTGCCGGGTCGACGGCGACGGCGACGGCGACGGCGACGGCGACGGCGATCAAGGTGTCGTCGGGGTGTCCATCAGATGGACGGGAATAGGCGGAATGGCGGCGGAAGTTAAGATCGGGCGATGTCCATGGCGTCAGTAGGGCCGGTTCGGAGCCGAAGAACCGCAGCAGGGTGGTCGACCAGACCGTCGTTCCCCCGCCGCCCCTGACGAAGACCCGGGCGAACCGTCCGGGCACTCACCAGGAGCCTTTTTGCCCTCCTCACCGGTGGAAGCCGAGCAGCCGCTCGCGCGGCGAACCCCGACGCCGGCCGCCTCGCGGACGCCCGCGACCAGAGCCGTCCAGCACGCCCCCCTGACACCGGGCAAGCCCTCCACCCCGGCCGGCTCCCTGCCCGGGACCACCTCCGCGCCGGCCGTCTTCCTTGCCGGGGCGGCCGCCGCGCCGCCGCGGACGCTGGTCGACGTCCTGGCCGAGACGACCCGGCGCCACCCCCGCTCCCCCGCGCTCGACGACGGCCGCACCCGCCTGGACTACCAGGCCCTGAGCGCCGAGGTGGAGTCCCTGGCGGGCGAGCTGCGCCGGGCTGGCGTGCGCACCGGCGACCGCGTGGGCGTGCGCGTCCCGTCCGGCACCGCCGACCTCTACGTCGCGATCCTCGCCGTGCTCGCCGCCGGCGCGGCCTATGTGCCCGTCGACGCGGACGACCCCGACGAGCGCGCCGAACTGGTCTTCACCGAGGCGGGCGTCCACGCCGTCGTCGGCGAAGGCCGCGCGATCACCCGCACCACGACCGCGAGCACGGACGACGCTCGCCATCCCCTCCCCGCGAGCACGGACGGCCCTCGCCACACCGTCCTCTCGGACACAGACTCCCGCCCTCACCCCGAGCCGGACGGCACGCCGGAGCGGCCCGGTCCCGGGCCGGGGGACGACGCCTGGATCATCTTCACCTCGGGCTCCACGGGCAGGCCGAAGGGCGTGGCGGTGACCCACCGCAGCGCGGCGGCGTTCGTCGACGCCGAGGCGCGACTGTTCCTCGCCGACGAGCCGATCGGCCCGGGCGACCGGGTACTCGCGGGCCTTTCCGTGGCCTTCGACGCCTCCTGCGAGGAGATGTGGCTGGCGTGGCGGCACGGCGCCTGCCTGGTGCCCGCGCCCCGCGCGCTCGTGCGCACCGGCATGGACCTCGGCTCCTGGCTCGCCGACAAGGGCATCACTATCATCTCGACGGTGCCGACCCTGGCTGCGCTGTGGCCGGTGGAGACCCTCGACGACGTCCGCCTGCTGATCTTCGGCGGCGAGGCGTGCCCGCCCGAGCTGGCCGAGCGGCTGGCCGTTCCCGGGCGCGAGGTGTGGAACACCTACGGCCCCACCGAGGCCACCGTCGTGGCGTGCGCAGCGCCGCTGACCGGGCGGGGCAAGGTGCGCATCGGCCTGCCGCTCGCCGGCTGGGACCTCGCGGTCGTGGACGACGCGGGCGAGCCCGTGGCCATGGGCGAGACCGGCCAGCTCGTCATCGGCGGCGCCGGCCTGGCCCGCTACCTGGACACCGCCAAGGACGCCGAGAAGTACGCCCCGCTGCCCTCCCTCGGCTGGGCGCGCGCCTACCGCAGCGGCGACCTGGTGACCGCCGAGCCGCGGGGCCTGGTCTTCGTCGGCCGGGCGGACGAGCAGGTCAAGCTCGGCGGCCGGCGCATCGAGCTGGGCGAGGTGGACGCCGCGCTCCAGTCCCTCCCGGGCGTGCGCGGCGCGGCCGCCGCGGTCCGCGCGACCGGCTCGGGGCACCAGCTTCTGGTCGGGTACGTCGTCGCCGCCGAGGACTTCGACGCCGAGGCCGCCCGCGACCGGCTGGCCGAGGCGCTGCCGGCCGCCCTGGTCCCGCGCATCGCGCTCGTGGCCGACCTGCCGACCCGCACCTCCGGGAAGATCGACCGCGACGCCCTGCCGTGGCCGCTGCCCGGCGGCGCGACCCCCGGCGCCGATCCGGGCGCGGCGGGCGCGGCCGCGGAGCTGTCGGACGACGAGCGGTGGGTGGCCGAACGGTGGGCCGGCATCCTGGGCGTGGACGCCGCCGACCGCGACGCCGACTTCTTCGTGCTGGGCGGCACGAGCCTGGCCGCCGCGCTGCTGGTCTCCGAGCTGCGCGCCCGCCACCCCGCGGCGGCGGTCGCCGACGTGTACGAACACCCCACGCTGGGCGGGCTCGCCGCCCACCTGGCCGCGATGGCGGCCCCCCGCGCCGAGAACGCGCAGCGTCCCGTGACGCCGGTGCCGCGGCGTTCCGCGCTCGCGCAGACGGCGCTCATGATTCCGCTGCTGACCATCGGCGGCATGCCGTGGATCGTCGGCCTGGCCACGCTGAACAACATCGTGGCCCTTCCGTGGACGCCCACCGTCTCGTGGTGGTGGGTGCTGGCGGGCTGGCTGCTGTTCGTCTCCCCCTGGGGACGCATCGGCGTGGCCGCCGCGGTGGCCCGGGTGCTGCTGCGCGGCCTGAAGCCGGGCGCCTACCCGCGCGGCGGCGGCACGCACCTGCGGCTGTGGTTCGCCGAGCGGTTCGCCGCGCAGATCGGGGTGGGCCGGCTGTCCGGCGCCCCGTGGAACGCCCGGTACGCGCGGGCGCTCGGCGCGCAGGTCGGCGAGGACGTGGACCTGCACACGCTGCCCCCGGTGACCGGGATGCTCAAGGTCGGCACGAACGCGGCGATCGAGCCCGAGGTCGACCTGCACGGGTACTGGCTGGACGGCGATCTGCTGCGCGTCGGTGAGATCCGCGTCGGCGCCGCCGCCACGATCGGCGCCAGGGCGACGCTGCTCCCCGGGGCCCGCGTCGGCAAGAACGCGCAGGTCGCGCCGGGCGCCGTCGTCGAGGGCGCCGTCCCGTCCGGCGAGCGCTGGGCGGGGGCGCCCGCGAGCCGGCAGGGCAAGGCGCGCCGGTTCCCGCCGTCGGAGCGACCGCCGCGCTCCCGGCGCTGGGAGGCGATGTACGGGCTGTCGGCGATGGCGCTGAGCCTGATCCCGGTCGTGGCCGCCCTGTGCGGGCTGATCGTGCTGGACGTCTTCGCCGGAGACGTGGCCACGCTCGGCGAGGCGCTGCCCGCCGCCCTCTACGGCGTCGCGCCCGCCACGGTGACCGCGCTCGCGGCCTTCGCGCTGATCGTCGTGGTCTGCGTGCGGCTGCTCGGTGTCGGCCTGCGCCCGGGACGGCACCCTGTGCACAGCCGCCAGGCGTGGCAGGCGTGGGCGACCGGCCGGCTCATGGCAGCGGCCCGCGTCTGGCTGTTCCCCCTGTACGCCAGCATCCTCACCCCCGCGTGGCTGCGCGCGCTCGGCATGAAGGTCGGCCGGGACGTCGAGCTGTCCACGGTGCTGGCGCTGCCCACGATGACCACCGTCGGCGACGGGGCCTTCCTCGCCGACGACACGATGGTGGCCCCGTACGAGCTGGTCAACGGCAGCCTGCGGGTGGACCAGGTGCGCATCGGCAAGCGGGCCTTCCTCGGCAACAGCGGCATGACCGCCCCTGGGCGCAAGGTGCCCAAGGACGGGCTGGTCGGCGTGCTGTCGGCCGCGCCGAAGAAGGCCAAGGCGGGGTCGTCCTACCTGGGCATGCCCCCGATCGAGCTGCGCAGGACGGCCGAGTCCGGCGACCGGCACCGCACCTACGACCCGCCGCGCCGGTTGAAGGCCGCGCGGGCGTTCGTGGAGATCTGCCGCGTCGTGCCGGCCATGGGCACGGTCGCGCTCGCCGTGCTCGTCGCCGCGACGCTCGAGTTCCTCGCCGCCTCCTACGGCTTCGCGGTCGCGGCCGGGCTGGTCGGAGTGGTGCTGGCGGGCGCGGGGGCCGTGGCCGCCGCGACCGCCACCGCGGCCAAGTGGGCGATCGTCGGCAGGATCGCGGCGGGCAACCGCCCGTTGTGGAGCTCGTTCGTGTGGCGCAACGAGCTGGCCGACAACTTCGTGGAGGTGCTCGCCGCCCCGTGGTTCGCCGAGGCGTGGCTCGGCACCGCCCCGCTGGCCCTGTGGCTGCGCTCGCTGGGCGCGCGCGTCGGCCGCGGGGTGTGGTGCGAGACCTACTGGCTGCCCGAGGCCGACCTGGTCGAGGTCGGCGACGGGGCGAGCGTCAACCGCGGATGCGTGCTGCAGACCCACCTGTTCCACGACCGCGTGATGAGCATCGATAAGGTCGTGCTGCGGCACGGGGCGACGCTCGGGCCGCACGGCGTGGTCCTCCCCGCGGCGACGATCGGGCAGGACACCACGGTCGGACCGGCGTCCCTGGTGATGCGCGGCGAGACGGTGCCCGCGCGCGCCCGCTGGTTCGGGAACCCGATCACGCCGTGGTCCCGTCCGCCGTCGCGTTGACCCGGAAGGCATGACAGAACGTGAGCGTGGCACCAGGCGTCTCCCGCCGTCCCTACTTTCCCGAGCGGGGCAACGAGGGCTACTGGGTCGAGCACTACGAGCTGTCGCTGGACTACCGGGTCGGCGCCGGCCGGCTGCGCGCGTCGGCGGTGATCTCGGCGTTCGCGAGCCGGTCCCCGTCCCTTCCCGCCTTCACCCTGGACCTTTCGTCCTCGCTGCGCGTGTCCGGGGTGCTGGTCGACGGCGAGCCGGCGCGCTACACGCACCGGGGTGACAAGCTGCGGATCACCCCGGCGCGCCCGCTGCAGGAGGGCACGCTGTTCGCCGTCGACGTGCGGTACGGGGGCGACCCTCGTCCCCTGACCAGCCGCTGGGGCGGCCTCGGCTGGGACCGGCTCACCGACGGGGTCATCGTCGCCGGCCAGCCGACCGGGGCGCCGTCGTGGTTCCCCTGCAACGACGACCCGGCCGACAAGGCCACCTACCGCGTCACGGTGACGACCGGGTCGGCGTACGAGGTGGTGGCCAACGGCCGCCTGGCCGACCGGCGCCGCGCCGCGTCCACCACCACCTGGGTGTACGAGCAGCCGCAGCCGATGGCCACCTACCTGGCGAGCGTGCAGATCGGGCGGTACCAGTCGGCCGAGGTGCCGGGGCCGGTGCCGCAGCGGCTGGTCCACCCCGCCCGTCTGGCCTCGCGGGTGCGGGCGGACTTCGCCCGCCAGCCGGCCATGATCGCCCTGTTCTCCGACCTGTTCGGCCCCTACCCCTTCGCCGGGTACACCGTCGTGGTCACCGCCGACGACCTGGAGATCCCGGTCGAGGCCCAGGGGATGTCGATCTTCGGCGCGAACCACGTGGACGGGCGGCGCGGCGAGGAGCGCCTCATCGCCCACGAGCTGGCCCACCAGTGGTTCGGCAACAGCCTGACGCTGGAGGACTGGCGCGACATCTGGCTGCACGAGGGCTTCGCCGCCTACGCCGAGTGGCTGTGGTCGCAGGCGTCGGGCGAGGAGACGGCCGACGCGCTCGCCGCCCGCTGGCACCGCAGGCTGGCGGCGCTCCCGCAGGACTTCACGCTGGCCGACCCCGGCGCGCGCCGGCTGTTCGACGACCGGGTGTACAAGCGCGGCGCCCTCACCCTGCACGCGCTGCGCCGCGCGATCGGTGACGAGGCGTTCTTCGCGCTGCTGCGCGAGTGGACGGCCACCTACCAGCACGGCGGCGTCACCACCGAGCGGTTCACCCGCCTCGCGGCCCGCCACGCCGCGACCCCGCTTGACGACCTGTTCGCCGAGTGGCTCCACACCGAACGCCTCCCGGCCACCCCGGCCCGCCGGACGGTCTGACCCGACCGGTCTTGGGGATCGGTCTTGGGGGCCGATCTTGGGGGCCGATCTTGGGGGCCGATCTTGGGGGCGGCCGTACGAAGTCCTGGATCGGCTGTGGGTGAAACCGCGCGTGCCGATCGGCACGGTGGCGTTGACTGGCTGTCGGGGTCCCGGCCATGCCGAGACCCCTGGGAGCCACGCGGCGCCCGAGTCCTCGTCGCAGGCCACCACCGCGACAGCGGGAGCCGCGCCGAAGGAAAGGGAAGCATGGGCGAGCACGACGCCTTCCGCATCGACCACGGCCACGATCGCGAACTCGCCTCCGAGGGGTCAAGCCGGTACGCCGAGCACGTACGGCGCAACGTCGCGGCGTTCGACGGCGCGTGGGGCGACATCGCCCCGGTCACCTTCGCGTGCGCCGCCTGGCGGCTGGCCATCACCCCCTCGCCGCCCTACGTGCGGCGCCATCGGCGCATCCTGTCCGCCGCCTGCGACCGCAACTCCTGGGACGGCTCGCTCACCGCCCGCGTGCTGCTCGTCTCGCCGCCGCCGGCGGAGCTCACCGCCTCGCGCGAGTGGTGGCACGACCGCGGCTGGCGCGAGTGGCCGCAGACCTTCGGCCAGTACCTCGAGCCCAGCGACCAGGACCTCACCCGGAACCCGTTCCTGCGCACCACCCTGGTGATCGACGCGCCCCTGCCGCTGGACGCCCTGCCGCCCGCCCCCGACGGCCCGAGCGACACCCTGTCCTCCACCGCCGCGCTCGCGGTCACCACCCTGGTCAGAGAGCTCAACGCCCTGCTCACCCCGATCATCCGCCGCCTGGAGACCACCCAGGCCCGCGGCTGATCGCGGCGCGCGTCGTCATCTCCGCGATCCGCGCACTCAGCACCCTGTCACCCGCGGCCCCGTGGTGAGGATGGACATCCGGCACGGCACACCAGTGCGGTGAGCACACACGTCCACCGACAGCGGCTCCCCACTCCCGCCATGTGCGGGACGTGATGGGCGCCGGGTCGGCGGGTCATGGTACGGCGATGCCGGCGCCTGCTACGGCGCCCGAGCCGGTGCACGTTCGTGGAAGCGCATCAGGGCGGCTCAGTCATGCGATCACGACGCCGAGGACAGCTTGACCGATGCCCGGCGAGGGCGGCGAGGGCTTGAGACGGTTGTGAGACTTCACCGGCGGCGCCGGCTGTTAGGTTCCCGGCACAAGCCCACGAAGGAGGTCATCGTGTCCATCGTCCGAGGGATCAGCAACGGGGCGGCCGCCGCCCTGATCGGCGCCGCGGCCGTCGTCGCGACCACGGCCGCGCCAGCGAGCGCCGCCGTCGACCCGGCGAGCTGCGTCTACGGCTACAACCTCTCCATCCCGCAGGTCTCGGCCACCTGCACCAACCCGACCCCGACCGGCTGGTATCTGCGGGTCGCGTGCGAGACGCCCCGCGGCACCGTCGTGTACGTCAACGGCACCATGGCCTACGGCCCGGGGCGCGACACGTCGCTGGCGCGGTGCCCGCACAACACCGAACTGGGCCCCTCCACCCTGGTCAACGCGTAGCGGCCTGGCAATGTGCGACCGCCCTGGCAACGCGTAACCGCCCTGGTCGATGGCGGCCCAGGGTCAACGCGTGGCGGCGCGCAGGGCCTCGGTCAGGCGGCGGACGCCGTGGTCCAGGCGGCGGAAGTAGGTCGCCCTGCTCAGGTGCAGGCGGTGGGCGGCCGCCTCGTGCGCGATGCCGCCACGAAGGTAGTACAGGCTCAGCACACGCCCGGCCTCCCGGTCCACGGGTGAGCCGGAGTTCGCCAGCGCCTCCACCTGCCGCCGGACGAAGGCCGCGATCGCCTCGGGCGACCCCAGCCCGGGCATCGCGGCCGGCGGGCTCGCGGCCGGTCGGCGCGGGTCGCCCAGCCGGGCGAGGGCGGCGCGGACCGCCTCCGCCAGCGCGTCGTCCTCGGCGGGGACGGCGCCCCGTTCGAGCTGCCGCAGCCAGCCGGGCAGGTTGCGCGGGGTGAACGTGCGCGCGAAGACTCCGCTCCTGCGTCCGCACCGGAACAGGTCGTCGCGGGTCTCTCCCATCCGGACCAGGCCCATGCGCTCCGACAGCCGCTGGTACGGCGCCCACGGCGTGGAGACGACCACCCTGCCGCTCGCCATGGCGGTGGCCAGGATGTGCCGCAGCATGACGGCGCGCGCCGCCGGGCGGCGGGGCGCGGTGACCAGCATCCCCAGGACGACGCCGGCGGAGCCGTCGCCGCCGGGCGAGGGGGCCGGCGGCGCGTGCTGCTGGAGCAGCGCCTCCAGCAGCGGCGCGGCCCCGGCGCCGATGCCCGTCATGTTCGTCATGCCCAGGGGCCGGTCATCGCCGTCGACCACCAGGTCGAACAGGCTGCCGGGGGTGGTCATCCACAGCTCCAGCATCCGGTCGGCGCGGCGCGGGTCGAGCGCCTCCATGCCGGCCCACTGGCGGGTCAGCCGGACGATGTCGTCCTCGTCCGCCGCCTCCGCCGCCCTGACGCGCAGCGGCCCCGGCACGGGCGGGAAGAAGATCGGGCGGACCTGGGGATGGGCGGACATGTGCAGCACCTGGTCGGCCAGTTTGGCGCGCACGCCCGGGTCACCGGTGCGGGTGATCTGACGCCGCCGGTGCGCGGAGCCCTTGTCCAGAAGCGTGCGGGCCGTGACCGGGTGCCGCCACCGGTAGGCCAGCTCGAAGATCGTGCGGAAGGGCTCGACCACGACCAGCCCGTGCGCCTCCGGCCGTACGACGCTCAAGGCGCTGAGCCGGTCGAAGTCGGCGGGTGTCCCCTGCACGAGCGCGGCCAGCAGGTCGGCGTCCGCACCGCCCACGGTGGCCACGACCGGCAGCGCGCCGGGCGGCGGGCCGGCGGTCTCGACAGCGAGCCGCCGCAGCAGCTCCCCCGCCACGACGTCCGCCAGACCTCCCAGAACGTCCGCGAGCCCGCCCCCGGCGAGCGCGCACAGGAGCCGGTCGGCGATGAGCGGGATGCCGCCGGACAGGTCGGCGACCAGGTCGAGCCGGGCCGGGTCGCGCACACCGCGCGAACGCGCGAACCTGCGCACGGCCGTCCGGCTCCACGGGGACAGCGGCACCGTCTCGACCGGCAGGCCGGACCAGCCGGGCCGGGACACCAGCGGCCTGCGCCCGACGACCAGCACGCACGTGCCCGGCGCCACGCCGGCGAGCAGTTCGCGGACGGCCTCGGCGTGCGCGTCGTGGTCGACGCCGTCGACCACGAGCGGACCGGCGGCGCTGCCATCGGCCACCAGCGGCACGGCGCCGGTCCGCATGTCCACCAGCGGCACGGTGCCCGTCCGATCGGCGACCAGAGGGGCGGCGGCCGTCCGGGGGGCCGGCATCGGCCCGGCCGCCGGAGCCGGCACCGTGCCGCCCAGCGCCGAGGCCAGCCGGCTCTTGCCCACGCCGACCGGCCCGCAGAGGTTGACGACGACGACCGGTCCGCCGGGCCGGGCGCCCCGCACCAGGGCGCTCAGCCGCCGGCGCGCGTCGGTGTAGGCGACCACCAGTAAACGGTAGCAATCAGGGCGTCACCGAGGAATCGGTGAAGACCGCGACAGACCTGCGACCGGTGGCCCACCGCCGCCCCGGTGGCTCACCCGCCAAGCGCGGCCCACCGCCGACCCGGTGGCCCACCGCCGACCCGGTGGCCGACCGCCGAGCGATGGCCCACCGCCGGAGGTGGACTTACCCGGCCATGTCGCCGTCGGCTGCCACCAGGGCGCCGCTGAACTGCGCCGAGTACAGGCGGTGGTAGGCGCCGCGGGCGGTGAGCAGCTCGTCGTGGGTGCCGTGCTCGACGATGCTCCCGGCCTCCATCACCAGGATCAGGTCCGCGTCGCGGATCGTGGACAGCCGGTGGGCGATGACGAAGCTGGTGCGGTCGCTGCGCAGCGCGGCCATCGCGTGCTGCACCAGCACCTCGGTGCGGGTGTCCACCGAGCTGGTCGCCTCGTCCAGGATGAGCAGGGACGGGTCGGCCAGGAACGCCCGCGCGATGGTGAGCAGCTGCTTCTCGCCGGCGCTGACGTTGCTCCCCTCCTCGTCGATCACGGTGTCGTAGCCGTCGGGCAGCGAGCGGACGAACCGGTCGACGTAGGTCGCCCGCGCCGCGGCCTGGATCTGCTCCTCGGTGGCCCGCGGGTTGCCGTAGGCGATGTTGTCGCGGATGGTGCCGCCGAACAGCCAGGTGTCCTGGAGCACCATGCCGATCTGGGAGCGCAGGTCGTCGCGGCGCATCGCGGTGATGTCGACGCCGTCCAGGGTGATGCGGCCCGCGTCCAGCTCGTAGAAGCGCATGATGAGGTTGACCAGGGTGGTCTTCCCCGCGCCGGTCGGGCCGACGATCGCAATGGTGTGACCGGGCTCGGCCACCAGCGAGAGGTCTTCGATGAGCGGCTGGTCGGCGTTGTAGCTGAAGGACACGTGCTCGAACTCGACCCGGCCGCGCCGGTCGGCGGGCGGCGCCGCGTCGGCGGGGTCGGGGGCCTGCTCCTCGGCGTCCAGCAGCTCGAAGACCCGCTCGGCCGAGGCCACTCCCGACTGCAGCAGGTTGGCCATCGAGGCGACCTGCGTCAGCGGCTGGGTGAACTGCCGGGAGTACTGGATGAACGCCTGGACGTCGCCGAGGCTCATCGCCCCCGTGGCGACGCGCAGGGCACCGACGACAGCGATGGCGACGTAGTTCAGGTTCCCGATGAACATCATGACCGGCATGATGATCCCGGAGATGAACTGGGCGCCGAAGCTCGCCTTGTACAGGTCCTCGTTGCGCTCGCGGAACACCTCCTCGACCTCCGGGCCGCGCCCGAACACCTTGACCAGCTCGTGGCCGGTGAACGCCTCCTCGATGTGGGCGTTGAGGGTGCCGGTGTGCGCCCACTGGGCGACGAAGAGCTTCTGCGAGCGCTTGGCCACCTGGCCGGTGACGACCATCGACACCGGGATGGTGACCAGGGCGATGACCGCGAGCAGCGGCGAGATCACGAACATCATCACCAGCACGCCGATGACGGTCAGCAGCGAGGTGAGAAGCTGGCTCAACGTCTGCTGGAGGGTCTGCGACACGTTGTCGATGTCGTTGGTGACCCGGCTGAGCAGCTCGCCGCGCGGCTGGCCGTCGAAGAACTTCAGCGGCAGCCGGTTGATCTTGTCTTCGACGTCGGACCGCAGCCGGAAGATGGTGCGCTGGGTCGCGTCGTTGAGCAGGTAGTTCTGCAGCCAGCTGAAGGCCGAGGCCGCGACGTACAGCACCAGGGCCCAGGTCAGCACCGTGGCGAGCGCGCCGAAGTCGATGCCGTGGCCGGGCACCAGGTCCATGCGCGCGAGCATGTCGGCGAGGTTGCCGTTGCCCGAGGCACGGACGCCCTGGACGGCCTGCTCCTTGGTCGTCCCCGCGGGAAGATGCCGGCCGACCACGCCGCTGAAGATGATGTCGGTGGCGCGGCCGAGGATCTTCGGCCCGATGACGGCGAACGCGACGCTGACCACGGCCAGCGCGATGACGGCCAGGATGCGGGGGCGTTCGGGGTCCAGCCGCCGGATCAGCCGGCGGGCGGAGGGGCCGAAGTTCATCGACTTCTCCGCGGGCATCCCTCCCCCGCCGAAGGGCCCCCTGCCGAACGGTCCACCTCCGGCGGGCGGGCGCACCGGAGCCGCGAGCGGCCTGCCCCCCGCCGCGGCGCCCGGTCCACCCTGCCCGGCCTGCGTCCCCTGGCCGTCCTGGGCCGGTCCCCCGGCGGGCGTGGCCTGGTCTTCCGGTGCGGTGGGACGCTCGCTCACGCCGCCCTCCTGACGGTCGGCCGGAACCCGGCTCATACTGCGCTCCCCGCGGTCACCTGGGACTCCACGATCTCGACATAGGTCGGACAGGAGGCCAGCAGTTCGTCATGGGTCCCGATGCCGGCGATCACGCCGTCGTCCAGGACGATGATCTGGTCGGCGTCGGCGATGGTGGAGACCCGCTGGCCGACGATGACGACGGCTGCCTCGGCGGTGCGCGGACGCAACGCGGCGCGCAGGCGGGCGTCGGTGGCCAGGTCCAGAGCCGAGAACGAGTCGTCGAACAGGTAGATCTCGGGCTTGCTGACCAGCGCCCGCGCGATCGACAGCCGCTGCCGCTGCCCGCCGGACACGTTCGTACCGCCCTGTGTGATGGGCGCCTGGAGCCCTTCGGGCATCGCCTCGACGAAGTCGCGCGCCTGGGCGACCTCCAGGGCCTCCCACAGCTCCTCGTCGGTGGCGTTCGGGTTGCCGTACCGCAGGTTGCTCGCGACGGTGCCGGTGAACAGGTACGGCTTCTGCGGCACCAGGCCGATGCGCGTCCACAGCAGCTGCGAGTCAAGGTCGCGGACGTCGACGCCGTCGACCGACACGGTGCCGGAGGTGGCGTCGAACAGCCGCGGCACCAGCGACACCAGGGTCGTCTTGCCCGACCCGGTGCTGCCGATGACGGCGGTGGTCTGCCCCGCGACGGCGCGGAAGGAGATGCCCGACAGCACGGGCGCCGCCGCGCCCGGGTAGCGGAACTCCACGTCCCGCATCACCAGCTCGGCCCGCCTGCCCGCGTCGCGCACCGGCTCGTCCGGCGGGCGCACCGACGACTCGGTGTCCAGCACCTCGCCGATGCGCTCGGCGCAGACGGCCGCCCGCGGGATCATGATCGAGATGAAGGTGGCCATCATCACCGACATCAGGATCTGCATCAGGTACATGAGGAAGGCGGTCAGCGCGCCGACCTGGATCTCGCCGCTGTCCACCCGCGCCGCGCCGAACCACAGCACCGCCACGCTGGAGGCGTTGAGGATGAGCATGACGACGGGGAAGATCAGCGCGGTCAGCCGGCCGACGCGCAGCGCGGTGTCGGTCAGCGCCTGGTTGGCGTCGGCGAACCGGCGCGTCTCCTCGCGCTCCCTGACGAAGGCCCGCACCACGCGGATGCCCGACAGCTGCTCCCTGAGCACCCGGTTGACCTCGTCGATGCGAGTCTGCATCGCGCGGAACTGCGGCACCATGCGGAAGACGATCAGGCCGATCGAGACGAGCAGCGCCGGGACGCAGACCAGCATCAGCCACGACAGGCCGATGTCCTGCCGCAGCGCCATGATGATGCCGCCGACGCACATGATGGGCGCGGCGACCAGCATGGTGCACGTCATCACGACGAGCATCTGCACCTGCTGCACGTCGTTGGTGCTGCGCGTGATCAGCGAAGGCGCCCCGAACTGGGCGACCTCACGGGTGGAGAACCCCACCACGCGGTGGAAGACCGCGCCCCGCACGTCGCGCCCGAACCCGGCCGCGACCTTGGCCCCGTAGTACACCGCCGCGATCGAGCAGGCGATCTGCACCAGCGACACCGTCAGCATCCAGCCACCGGTGCCGACGATGTAACCGGTGTCCCCGGTGGCGACCCCCTTGTCGATGATGTCGGCGTTCAGGCTCGGCAGGTACAGAGACGCGATGGTCCCTACGAGCTGCAACGCGACCACCGCTACCAGTGCCGCCGAATAGGGCCGCAGATGGACCCGCAACAACCGGCTCAACATGTCCGCGCCCCGGTCAGCGCGGCAGAACCCACCGTGGTAATCACTTGGGTCACGCTATAGGAGGAGTTGACTAACTCTCCCCTGTTTTTCGCCCGGCGAAACCGCCCGCGAAGGTCGGGGACGGTCCTGCGCATCCGGCTGAAACTTTCAACTCCGCGTGACCACCGCTCCGCCCCTGACCTGTCATGGAAGGCGGCCGCTCAGACGGCCGCTCAGACGGGGGGTGGACCGGGCCTCGCCCGCGGCGCACGATCGAGGACGGACGGCGCGTGTCGCCGTCCCGCTCGGGGGAGTCGATGCGACGACCGGTCGCGAGCGCGTGTGACGGGGGGCGCTCTGGATCCGCCGGCAGGTGGCGTGCAGGCGTCGCCCGTGCGTCCGGCAGCACCAGCTCCTGACCCCGAACCCAGCGGGCGGGCCGTCCGGAGGTCCGTCCGCTCGACGAGAGAGGCTTCTCATGCCCTTTCCGCGTCCTCGTGGGACCGCGTCGCGTGGCCTTCTGATCGCGGGTTGCGCGGCCGCCGTCACGGCCGCCCTCACGGCCACCGTCCTCGGCGCCGGCCTGACGCCCGCCTCCGGCGCCGCCGCGGGACCGGTGCCCGCCGTGGGCGCCGCCGCCGGCGCGGCGCGGGCCGGTGCGGCCGCCGCCGACACCACCCCGCCCAGCGAACCCACCGGGCTCACCCCCCTGACCGTCTACCGCAACGGCGGGGTGGCGGGCCTCACCTGGGCGCAGTCGACCGACAACGTCGGGGTCACCGGGTACGACATCTACGCCTGGTCCTACGGCTCCCCGGCGTATCCCTCCTTCAGCCGCGTCCAGGCGGACTTCACCCACACGACCACCCAGGTGACCGCCGAGGTGAAGTACCTCACGCCCGGCGGCTCCTACCTGTTCTACGTGGTGGCCATCGACGCCGCCGGCAACAGGAGCGTGCCGAGCCTTCTCGTCATGAACAGGGCCATGGTCGAGCCGCCGTTCCCGAGCCCGTACCCCACCTCGTCCGCGCCGCCCATGCCCTGGGACCTGCGCGTCTTCGCCGGGCCCGAACCCGGCTACGTGGCGATGCAGTGGGCGACCAGCGGTTACACGCCCGAGACGCACTGGCCGGTGTTCGTCCGTTCCTCCACCAGGTGGGGCCTCGGGGACGACAGCCCGCTTCCGCGCACCCTGGTGGTGCCGATCGGCGGCGAGGCGTCCTACACGTTCCAGGTGGTGGCGCGAGACGACACAGGCAATCTGAGTAACCCGTCCAACGCCGTCACCTACATCAACCCCTATCCGTCGCCCTCCCCCACCCCGCCCACGACCCCGACGCCGCCCACGACCCCCTCGGCGACCCCCTCGGCGCCCCGGACGTGCGCGGTCACCTACGTGGCCAAGAGCTGGGCGACCGGCTTCACCTCCGACGTCACGATCGCGAACACCGGCGCCACCCCGATCTCGGGATGGCGGCTGGCGTTCGCCTTCCCCCTCGCCAGCCAGCACCTGACCTCGGGCTGGTCGGCCACCTGGACCCAGACGGGCACGGCCGTCTCCGCAATCAACACCGCCTGGAACAAGACCATCAAACCCGGCCAGTCCCTGAAGATCGGCTTCAACGGCACCTCCTCCGGCGCCAATCCCTCCCCCACCGCCTTCACCGTCAACGGCGCCCCCTGCGCCTCAGGCTGACCTTCCACCGCCGGAGCGCACATCCAGCGGCACTCTCACACCTGACCACCACGCTGATACCTGATCGACACCCTCGCACCTGACCGGCACGCCGTGGCCGCAGGCCCGCCCAAGGTCTGCGGCCGCCCGTCGAGAGGCTCCCCCATGCCCTTCACCCGTCCCCGTGGAGCCACCTTGCGTGGCCTCCTGCTCGGATGCTGCGCGGCCACCGCCACCGCGGCCGTTCTCGCCGCCGGCCCGCTGCCCGCCTCAGGCGCCGCCCTCGGCGCGGGTCCGCAGGCCGCGTCGGGCGCCGTCCTCGGCTCCGGCCGACTGCCCGTTTCGGGCGACGTCCTCGGCTCGGCGCGGACCGGTGCGGCCGCCGCCGACACGACGCCGCCCAGCGAACCCGGCGCGCCTTCCCCCCGTAACGTGTACCTGAACGGGGTGGCGGGCCTGACCTGGCAACCATCGACCGATGACGTCGGGGTCACCGGGTACCAGGTGTACGCGTGGGCCTACGGCACCCCGGCGAACGTCCCCTTCACCCGGGCCAACGCGCGCATCACCACCGCCTCCTCGACCACTCCGGTCTACGCCGAGGTGTCCGACCTCATCCCGGGCCGGGACTACCTGTTCTACGTGGTCGCCGTGGACGCCGCCGGCAACAGGAGCGTGCCGAGCCTGCTGACCAAGGCCACGGCCATGGTCGAGCCGCCGACCCCCGGCCCGTCCCCCGCGCCGGCGATCCCGCACGCGCCCACGAACCTGCGCATCGGGTCCGGGCTCGGCACGGGCAACGTCACGCTGACGTGGTCCACCGAGGACGCCGGCGGCTCGGTGGTCTTCATCGCCTTCCGCCGCTCCTCCTCCGAGTGGAGCTACTCCATCGACAGCGTGATCCCGCGCACCCTGGCGAGCATCGGCGCCGAGCCCTCCTACACCTTCCAGGTGATCGCCCGCAACACGGCCGGCACCCTGCTGAGCCCTCCGTCCGACCCGGCCACCTACACCGCCCCCTCACCCACACCGTCCGCGACGCCCACCGCGACACCGACGCCCTCCGTGGCGTGCGCGGTCACCTACGACGCCACAACGTGGGCGACCGGCTTCCTCGCCGTGGTCAACGTCAAGAACACCGGCAGCACGCCGATCGACGGATGGCGGCTGGCGTTCGACTTCCCCCTCACCACCCAGCGCCTGACCTCGGGCTGGTCCGCCGTCTGGGCCCAGTCCGGCACGACCGTCTCCGCGACCGACCAGTCCTGGAGCAAGATCATCAAACCCGGCCAGGTCCTGTGGCTCGGCTTCAACGGCGTCTACTCCGGCAGCAATCCCTCCCCCACCGCCTTCACCCTGAACGGCGCCACCTGCGCCTCGGGCTGACCGTCAGGAGCGGCCGGGGTCCGAACGGCGGCGAGGGGGAGGCTCCGGGTCAGGCGGCGAAGCCTCCGTCGACGCTGATGGCGGACCCGGTGATGTAGCGGCCTCCCTCGCCGACCAGGTGCGCGACGGTGGAGGCGATGTCGTCGACGGCGCCGTAGCGGCCCAGCGCGGTCGCGCGGCTGAAGCCGGCCGCCTGCGGCCCGTCGGCCGGATTCGCGTGGGTGTCGATCGGGCCGGGATGGACGAGGACGGCGGTGATGCCCCGCGGACCGAGATCGCGGGCCAACCCCTTGGTGAGGCCCGCGAGCGCGGACTTGCTCATCGCGAACAGGGTCATTCCCGGCCCCGGGACGCGTTCGGTCACACAGGTGCCGACGTTGATGAGGCGGCCGTCCGCGCCCATGTGCCGGGCCGCCGCCTGGCAGGCCAGGAAGACCGACCGCACGTTCACCGCGAGCACACGGTCGACCTCCTGAGGCGTGATCTGTCCCAGCTCCGCGGCGGCGAACGCCGCCGCGTTGTTGACCAGGACGTCGATCCGGCCCCACTCCCTCGCGGTTCGCTCGACCGCCGCGACGACCGCGTGCGGGTCGGCGAAGTCCGCTTCGATCACCAGTGCCCGGCCGCCGCCGGTCTCGATGCGCCGGGCCACCGCCTCTGCCTCCTCGGCGGCGTGGGCGTAGGTGATGGCCACGTCCATCCCGTCCTGCGCCAGTCGCAGGGCGATCGCCGCGCCGATGCCGCGGCCGCCCCCCGTCACCAACGCCACCTTGCCGGTCAGTTCGGTCACGTCTCCCCATTTCTTTGTCGATCAGCAAAGAAATAGGTACCAGGATGCGCGCGAGCCGGTCAAGGGATATATTGGTCAATCGACAAAGAAAGGTGGCGGGCGTGGCGGAACGCGGCAGACCGCGTGGCTTCGATCGAGACCTGGCGCTCCGCCAGGCGATGCTGACGTTCTGGGAGCACGGGTACGAGAGCACCTCGATGGCCGACCTCACCACCGCCATGGGCATCGCCTCCGCCAGCATCTACGCCGCCTTCGGCTCCAAGGAGCGGTTGTTCCGGGAGGCCGTCGAGCTGTACGGGGCGACACAGGGCGCCGAGCCGCTGCGGCGCCTGGAGGCCTCGGCGACCGCCCGGGAGGGCATCGCCCGCGCGCTTCAGGTCAACGCTGACCGGTTCGCCGATCCGGCCACGCCACCGGGCTGCATGGTGGTGCTGTCGGCTCTGACCGGCACGACCGCGAACGCCGGGCTGCGCGACTTCCTCGCCGAACGCCGCGCGCTCGTGCCGTGGTCCTTCCGACGGCGGCTGGAACGGGCGATCGAGGAGGGCGACGTCACCCCCGGCACGGACATCGACGCCGTCGCCGCCTTCTACGCCACCGTCCTGCAAGGCATGGCCGTCCAATCCCGCGACGGAGCCGGCAGGGCACACCTGGAGACGATCATCGACTGCGCGCTGGCCGCGTGGACCACCCTCACCTCCCCCCGAATCGCCTCGCCGGCGACCGCGCCGCAGGAGTAGGTGACGGCGAAGTCCCTCCGGGGTGCGTCGAAGCCTCAGCTTGCGGACGGGGCGCCGGTCGGCCGGGAGGGACACACCACGCACATGTGATCAGCAGGACATCGCCACCCGGTAGAACTCCGCGAGCGCGCCGTCGATGGGATGGGGCCGCGGCTTCCCCGAGGAGTCGAGTTCGTTCCACCTCTGCAGGTTGACCGCGACCGACATCCCCCGCCCGCCGTCGGCACGGGTCATGGACATCGCTCCGCCGCCCCAGACCGTGCCGCCATGGCCCCAGAAGGTGCCACCGCCGGGGACCTCCATCGGGTGCAGGCCGAGGCCGTAGTCGATCACCTTCCCCTCTTGGGAGACGACCGGGACGGTGCGGCGCATCTGCGCCAGTGACGATCGGTCCACGATCTCCCCGGCGAGCAGCATGCCGTAGAAGCGGTTGAGATCCGCGACGGTCGAGATCAGCGAGGCCGCCGGCCCGACCCACGACATGTCGTACACGCTGTAGTCGCGCGGCGGTTCGATCATGCCGAACCACGCCTCGTACATGCGCGAGTGCGGTCCGTCGATCTGCGGTCCGGCCGGAAAACCAGTGGCGGTGAGCCCGGCGCGCTCGATGACATCCTGGGTGATGCACCTTTCCGCCGTGGTGCCGCTCACCTGTTCCAGCAGCCGGCCGAGGAGCAGGTAGTTGGTGTTGGAGTACACCCCCGGAGTGCCGCCCGGCGCACCGACGGCTGGCGCCCTGACTCCCATCGCGATGAGATCGGCCGGATGGAACCGCGTGAGCCGGTTGTCGTCCAGGCTGTCGGGCCTGGTGTCGGCCACGGAGGGGAACGCCTTGAGGGACGGGTAGGCGTGAGGGAGGTACTCCGCGAGGCCGCTGGTGTGGTTGATCAGCATCCGGACCGTGATCGCGTCACCGCGGTCTCCAGGGACCAGGCGCGGCAGGTAGTGGCCGATCGACGTGTCGAGCCCGATCTGCCCCCTCTCCACCTGCCGCATCACCGCGGCGGCGGTGAAGGTCTTGGTGATGCTGCCGACGCGGTGCCGCATCCCGGCCGTGACGGGGCGGCCGGTGGCGACATCGGCGACCCCGGCGGCGCCACGCCAGACGTGGCCGCCGTCGCGCACCTCGGCGAACACTCCGGGCACCCCTGCGCGGTGGACCTTCTCCATGGCGGCTTCGAGCGCCGCGACATCCAGTGGGTTCTCCATGCCTCCATTATGCACGCGGCGCGTGCAACAGTGAGTGCATAGATAGGGTTGGATCCGGGCGAGAGGGGTGACATGGCAGGCCGCAGGCGTTGGTCGACCGAGGAGATACTGGACACGGCGGAGCGGCTGCTGCGCACCAGCGACGCCGACTCCTTCAGCGTGCGCCGGCTGGCCGCGGCGCTCGGCACCGATTCCTCCAGCCTCTACCGGCACTTCCGCAACAAGACCGAGCTGTTGCGCGCGGTCACCGACCGCATCCTCATCGCCGCCATGGAGGGCTACCGCCCCGAGGGCGACTGGAAACAGTGCATTACCACCGTCGCCATGCGGGTGAAAGAGGCCTTCGGCCGGCATCCCCAGGTCGCGGCGATCTGGGGACGCTACGCGTCGGGCGGCGCCGGTTCCCGGCTGGTCATAGAGGAGGTGCTGCGGGCGCTGCGGGCATCGGGACTCCCCGACGAGGAGATCCCGGCGCACTACCACCGGCTCGCGATCCTCTTCGCCGCGTTGATCTCCTCCGAGGGGGCGGCGGACAGCGTCAGTCCCGAAGAGCGCGAACAGGGCCTGGAGTCGTTCCGCGTCGCGGTGCTGGGCGCCGACCCGGAGCGCTTCCCCGCACTGGCCCACTTCGGCCGCGACATCCGCCCTCTCCACGAGAACCGCCACGCCGTGTTCGAAGCGATCCTCGCCGCCCAACTCACCCAGATCGAGGCCCGGATCCCCCGGCCCGCCCCTCCGGCCGGCGACTGAACTCGGCAAAGGGCGGACCGGTCCACCCGTACGACGCGGCGCGACCAGCCGAGCACGCCGGTCCGCCTTCCGTGCGCGGCATGGCCGGGCGCGGACCAGGCGACCGGCGGCACAGGTCCGACCAGCGGCACAGGTTCAACCGGCGGAGTCGCCGGCGAGCAGGGCCGAGCCCAGCGGGGTCAAGGTGTGCAGGACGGCGCTGCCCATCCGGGTGGTCGAGACCAGCCCCGCGTCGCGCAGCACGGTGGTGTGCTCGCTGGCGGACGCCCTCGAGATCGCGAGCCGGTCGGCGAGCGCGCTCGTCGTGGCCGGGTGCCGCAGCGTGGCCAGGACCGCGGCCCGCGTCCGGCCGAGCAGCGGGCCGAGCGCGTCCGCCGCGGCGGACGGCCGGCCTCCGGCGTACATCGGATACACCAGCACGGTGGCACGACCAGGCCGGTACATCATCATCGGCCCGGCGGCGAAGTACGACGGGACCAGCAGCAGCCCGTTCCCGCACAACTGGACGTCGTACTCGCCCGCCACCTGGACGTGCAGGACCGGCGGCTCCCAGCGGCAGTGCAGGCTCAACGTCGCCAGCAGGGCGTCGGTGCCGCCGCGCAGCAGCGTCTCGGCGCGCAGCGCGCGGTCCGCGGCGGCCGTGTCGCGGATCCTCGGCCACAAGGGCGCCAGCGAGGAGGAGAAGTAGCCGTACAGGTCGCCGGTGAGCGTCCGCCACGCGACGGCGTCGCCTTCGGCCAGCTCACGTCGCCACGATCCGCCCGCGACAGGCGGGGGAAGCAGACTCAGGTCGGCCATGACCTGCTCCACGGGAGTGCTCTTCGCCAGTTCCACCGCCGCGGCCAGGTCGTCGGCCTCCGGCTGGAGCAGCAGGTCCGGCATGAAGCTCTGACTGGGCACCATGTCCGCCAGCACTCCCGCGCGGTCGATCGAACCGCCGCCCACCGAGCGGCGCCACTCCCTGACCTCGGGGCGCGACCAGGTGGCGCAGGATGGCGGGCGGACGCTCAGAGCGCTCTCCAGCAGCGCGTTCGGGGCCGGCGCGAAGGTGATGAGACGAAGGTCGGCGGCGGTGAAGTGCAGACGCATCATTCGCCCGATCTTCCCGCACCGGCGATCTTCACTCGACCGGCCCCCTGTAAGGGCACGGCGGGAACGGTGTTTCGGCGAGGACCGAAAGGCTTTGTGGATTCCTCCGGGCCTCGACAGGCTCGTGACCAAGGTCGACTTCGGTCGTCCGGAACCACAGTCCGGTCATCGCAACCACAGGAGGAATGCCATGCGCACCGCTACTCGCCGACGGCTCACGGGAGCGGCCGCCGCCGCGGCGGCTCTCACGGCCACCGCTCTGTTCGTCGCGCCCACGCCGGTGTCGGCCTCCACCGCGTCGGCCGCGCGGACGAGTTCGACGGCACGGATCCAGGCCAACTCGTGCAACCTGCCGACCTCCGCCCGGCCAAACAGCAGCTTCATCCAATCCTTCTGGGACTGCAACGAGTGCAAGAAGACCGCGGCGTACGACCACAACACGTTCGGCGGCACCTTCTACTGCACCTACAACCCCAGTAACCGCGCGACCGACGAGCACCGCCAGTACTGACCTTCCCTTCGCGCCCGAGCCCGGTTCCCATCAGCGGAGGCCGGGCTCGGCCGCGTGTCCCCAGTAACCGCGTTTCTCAGTCGGCCGCGTTCTCCCAGGACGCCGCGACGGCCCGGCCGCGTGCAGATCGCCCCGACCCAGCACCTTGGGGTCATCGCCGAACGTGGTCGCGGCGCCCTTGCCCCGTACCGGTCAAGGGCCGCAGAGAACCGGACGGCTTCATGATTAGGTGAGACCAAGTAGGAAACTTTCATCGTCCCGGCGGCGCGTACCGCCTCTGACCTGCCCCGGTGTGCCCAGCACCGACCGGACGATGGACCAAGCCCTCGGGGCGGGCGCAGGATCGTGACGGACGGCGTGATCCGCCGTCCCGCTCGGGGGAGTCGATGCGACGACCGGCCGTCAGGCGCACGCCTGCTCACGGAGCCGATCCGATGTCCCGACGGCCGACGGCCCACCGGCGTCGCCCGCACGTCCGACAGCACCACTCGCTCCTGACCGGTATGTCGCGGTCAGGCTCGCCCGGTCCTGACCGGCACACCGCGGCCAGGTCCGCGCCGGTCCTGTCCGCCCGACGAGAGGCTCGCCATGCCCTTCTCCCGTCCTCGTGGGCCCGCTCTCCGCGCTTTTCTGATCGGATGCGTCGCGGCCGCCGCCACGGCGGCCGTGCTCGGCGCGGGCCCGATGCCCGCCTCCGGCGCCGTCCTCGGCACGCGGGCAGGCGCGGTCGCCGCCGACACCACCCCGCCCAGCACACCCGGCGGGCTCGCCTCACGGCCCGTCTACCTCAGCGGCGTGGTCGGCCTCACCTGGACGCCGTCGACCGATGACGTCGCGGTCACCGGGTACGAGGTCTACGCCTGGTCCTACAGCAACCCGACGGTCGGGACCTTCAGCCGCGCCTCGTCGCGTGTCACCTCCTCGGCCACCGAGGTCGCCGCCCAGGTGTACGACCTCACCCCCGGGCGCGACTACCTGTTCTACGTCGTCGCCGTGGACTCCGCCGGCAACAAGAGCGTGCCGAGCCTGCTGGCCAAGGGCACGGCCATGACCGAGCCACCGAACCCGAGCCCGAGCCCATGGCCGACGACCCCGCCCACGCCCTACGACCTGCGCGTCCTGCCCGGGCCCGATGCGGCCAACGTGATGCTGACATGGGCCACCTCGGGGGGCACACCCCAGGAGCTCGTCAACGCGTTCCGCCGGTCGTCCACCGAATGGACGTACGCGGGATACAGCAGGCTTCCGCGCACCTTGGTGCGCCTCGGCAGCGAGCCCACCGTCACCTTCCAGGTCGTGGTCGTCGGCGAGGCCGGAAACCTGAGCGACCCGTCCAACGCCGTCACCTACCCCCCGTCCTCCTCGCCGAGCCCCTCGGTGACGCCTTCGGTGACCCCCTCCGTCACTCCCTCGTCGACGCCGACGGTGACGCCCGTGGGCTGCGAGATCACCTACACGCCGAGAAGCTGGCAGACCGGCTTCACCACCGACGTCGCCATCAAGAACACCGGCAGCACCCCGATCGACGGCTGGCGGCTGACCTTCGGCTTCACCCTCACCGCCCAGCACCTGACCTCGGGCTGGTCGGCCACCTGGATCCAGTCGGGCATGGCCGTCTCGGCGACCAACCTCGCCTGGAACAAGACCATTCAGCCCGGCCAGACCCTGCGGATCGGCTTCAACGGCACCCACGCCGGAGACAACCCGCCCCCCCTGGCCTTCCGACTGAACGGAAGCCTCTGCACAACAGGGTGACACCCGCGAGCCGCCCCGGCGTCTCCACGTTCCAGACCTACCGGCGCTCCGGCGTTCCCGTGTTCCGGACGTGTCCCGGTGTTCCGGCGTCCCTACGTGCCGTTCCGACGTTCTGACCCGCCGGACCGATGGTCTGAGCTGCTGTTCCGCCCTACCTGGCGGAGGATCGGCCACCCGGCCGCCTCCGCCAGGGGCGGTGAGGGCCTGGCGACGACGCGCCATAGCCCGCAGTGGCAGAACTGGTAGTACACCGAACCTTCGCTGGTGTGGTGATGAGAACGGGTCCGCCACGTGTGCTCGCCATGGTCGTTCATGAGACCAGCGTGATGTAATGGCATTGTGCATCTCAACCCTTACGGGCAGGACGCCGTGTGCCTCATGGCCGACCTGGCCAACCTCCCGCCCGGCTCCCTCCACGAACTGGTCGAACGATGTCTGGACGCCGGTCTCGTGGTGGACATGCCGACGGACGAGAAAGACCTCACCCGCACGCTGGACCTCATCGAGCAGTGGACGGAGATCGTCGACGCCGTCGACGACCGGCGGCGAGCGGAGCTGGTGAACCGCCTGCTCGCGACGGCGACCGCGCACCCCCGCCTGACCGACCACGGCGGGAGCGGCTGGCACCTGCACTACCGCGACAACGGCCTGCCGCTCGGACAAGTGCTACAGGCCCTGGTCGCCGTGGGGACCGCACTCCACCTGACCGGCCGGGGAATGTCCAGGCTCGGCCGCTGCGCCCGGAAAGGCTGCGACCGGGTGTACGTGGACGTGTCCAGAGGCGGCACTCAGCGTTACTGCTCCCCCCGCTGCTCCAACCGCGACGCCGTCCGCCGCCACCGAGCCCGCCGATCCTGAGACGGACGCCGCGAACGGTCTAAAGGCCACAGCGCGGGCGGTCACAGGTGAGGATGTGGTATTCGCCTGCCGCGCCCCAGACGATGCGCGGCAGCCGGTCGGGTCCGATCGCGAGTTCCAGCGGGCCGAGCTCGGCCGCCCGCAGGAGCGGAGCCTCGCGTACGTCGTCGCATCCGTCGTCCGCGCAGGCGAGAAGGGTGACCCGGTCGTCCTCGCGGGAGTAGCCGGCGATCAGCGGCCGGTCGCGGTCGTCCAGCGCGAACCCGAACCCCCGCAGCGGCGCCAGGCGCCGCAACTCCGTGACCTTCGGCGTCCCGGAGCAGGTAGCCGTCGCGCAGGTCAGAATCCGCGCAGCGCCGGACTCCGCATCGTTGTACACGAGCACCGGCCGGCCGTCACGCCTGACCGCGAGGGCCAGCCGGACGTAGTCGTATGAGACAGCCCAGTCGTCGGGTAGCGGGCCCAACGTCTGGACCGTGTGGTCGGCGCAGGACACCGACCCGCAGACCGCCACGGTGATCAGCCCGCGTTCCCTGTCGAAGTGAGCGACCACGGCCCGGCCTGTGGTCCCCACGGCCACAGCCAACGGACGGTCGTGGTAGACGATGTCGGCGACCGCCCGGAACATGCTGACCGTTCGCGGCGAGACGCATGCCGGGCTATCGCACAAAGTGAGCTGGACCGTCGACGAGTCGTCCTTCTTCTGGACCCACGACAGAAAGACGTGATCGCGACCCGCCTCGCCCGAGGAGGCATGTTCGTCCCGAGTCGCGCCAGGAGACGGCCGAGCGCCGTCCCGTCGCCCGTCAGCCTGAGACAGGGCCAAGGAGGGAGACGGAGACGCGGACGCCGAGTCGCGGAGCGCCTTCAACGACTTCTCGGCATCGGGCGACGGGCCCCCTGTCCCCTTGGGCCGGACCACCGATGCGATCACCGGCGCGGGGGAGCCGGCGGCCACGGCGCTGTAAGCGGAAATCCCTTCGTACGACGCCGAGGCGAGGCGCCGCCCCTGGAGCAGATCGCCGCAACGAGGGCGAGGGCAAGGAACCAGCTGGAGGGTCATGTCCGTCCCGTCGCCGACCCACGGGACGATGCGGACGATGCCGTCACTTCCGGGCACCACATTGGTGCCAC
Organism: Sphaerisporangium sp. NPDC004334; assembly: GCF_053602655.1. Classification (NCBI taxonomy): domain Bacteria; kingdom Bacillati; phylum Actinomycetota; class Actinomycetes; order Streptosporangiales; family Streptosporangiaceae; genus Sphaerisporangium; species Sphaerisporangium sp. NPDC004334. Next base: position 178,408 of record NZ_JBSGDZ010000005.1, on the reverse strand, counting down.
GCAGGTCCACAAGCCGCCGCTTCTCGTCGATTCCGACCGTATGCCAAGCTCCGCATCGCACATCCTCACAGGCCAGCGGCTCGACACCGGCGATGGTCGGGGCGCCATGCGCGCCGAAGACGACGCGCGGCGGCGCCGGCTCCTCCCGCCCGGCGGGCACGGCGACGAGTGTGGCCGTCGGAAGGCCCAGCGGATCGCCGAGCAGGAGGACACCGTAGAGCGCCCCCGGCACCAGCACCCCCACCACCGTCACGACGGCAGCCGCTTTGCCGTGGCGACGTGGCGTCACCCGCTCGGGCACCGGCATCTGCAACGCCTCCTGACCGGCACGCCGGCACAGGTGGGTGTAACAGCCCGCGAGCAACGCCGCCTGCACCGGTGCCAGCAGCGTCCCCAGGACGACGGCCGCCACGTTGCCCGCGACCACCGCCGGACCACCGGCGAACAGCGAGCGGACCGTCCAGGACGGCAGCCACGCCAGCGCCGAGACCACCGGCACCATCCCCAGATGCACGACGGTCGCGAGGTGATCCGCACGGGCGAGCCGCACCGCCCGCACCGTGGCCGCCACCGCCCCGACCGGGCGCGCCCCCAGGACGGGGATCGCGAGCAGCACCCGGCACACCAGCAGGAACGGACCCACCGCAACCAGCAGACCTACGGCGGTACCGGCGTACACCCCTGTCACCGCGAAAGGGACCACGACGACCGCCATCGCCGCGAACAGGATCGCCGACAGAAGCAGCAGCGCGCCGGCCCGGTGGACCAGCCCGCGTAGCGCCCACGCGACCGACACCGGCTGTCCTTCGATCCCCGCGACCACCAGGCGGCAGCCCGCGATGATGGCGGCCACCCCCGCGACCATCGTCCCGGCGACGGCCGATCCGAGCAGTACCGGCGTCGCGGCCGAGCCACCGCCGGGAACGGGCACCCCGTTGACCACCGATCCGCCCGGCACGGTGACCCACGCCAGCACGGCCACGTCCACGAGCCCCGCCAGGCCCACGGTGACCACCGAGACGAACAGCAGAGGCACGTACAACCGCCCCGCCATCCGGCACGCCCGCCACACGCCGCCCCCGGCCCCCGGCGGCACTCCGGCGGGCTGACCTTCCCCACTCTCGGACGCGGACGGCACGCCCGTCTCACCTCTTCTCCGGTTCTGCGGGTTTCTCCGGTTCTCTGCGCGATCGCCTGCTGAATGGCATCGTGCACCCGCCCACGCTCTGAGCGATCCGCTCCCGATTCTGACGGAAGCCACGCCCCTCGGCGCCCCGTACCGATGAGCCGGTGCACTCGCCTTACCGGGCAGCCGGCGCGTTCGTCGTAGCGAAGAGCCCGCGCATTCGCCTTACCCAATAGCCGGCGCTCTCGCCCTACCGGTGGACTTGTACGCCCCCTACCGGCGGTCTTGTACCCGCCTTACGGGTGGGCGGTATATCCGCCTTACCGTGCGGCCCCGTGACCGGAGGTACACACTTCCGGCGAACGGCGTGAACAGGACCGTGGTGCCGCGCCGGGGCAAGTGACAGCACAGTGAGCCCCTCGCCGATGAGCCTGGTCAGTTCAGGGTGAAGGCGCGACCGTCTACACCGATCTCCGCCAGCAGTGCCGGAGTTTCGCCTGCCCGAGTGGTGACGGCCGCCCCCAGTGCGGCCAGCGCCGGCCGGATCGTCTCTGGTGCGGGATGGATGATCGCCAGCGACCTCAGCGGCACGACCGGGAGTCCGACGGAGGGATGGGCGGTGGTCCCCCAATCGATGAGGAAGGGCAGCGGCCCGCTCCGCAGCGGGGTGAGCCGCCAGGCGAGCAGGGTGCCGTCCGGCCTGCGCCGCGACATGGCGGCAGGCTCGCCCGGGTCGTACCCCGCCCGCCTCGCCCTCGCCACCCGCTCGTCCAGTCCACCGGGCTCGACCCCGAGGGCCCACCCGACCAACGCCGGTGCGGTCAGCTCATCGATCCCGAATGGACGAGGCCGCTCGGGAGCCGGCCGACCGGTATCGGGACCGATGATCTCCAGGTAGGCCCGGCCGCCGAGCCCGAGCAGGAAGTTGCGCGTGCCGAGTCCCGGATGCGGCCCACCTTCGACCGGCCGCACCCCCGTCACCTCCGCGACCCGCGCCACCGCCGCCGCCAGGTCCGGCCCTGCATAAACAAGATGATCCAAAGCCGGATCAATAATCACGGACTCTCCCCGCCCAACCCGAGCCACGAGCTACACGACACAACGGGTCGTCGACACGACTTCCATGGAGAGTGGTCCCCTCCAGTCTCAGCGACCACCACGCCGGCGTCAGCGCCTTGGTCACCCACTGCCCGCCGATCCACCTGTATCAGCCGACGGTCTGGGCCAAGCCATCCGCCGGTTCACCACTTACCCGCAGCAAGCTTGCGACGACTCTTGCTTACATGATTACATCACTGTGCCCCTCGCCGTGCGAGAGGTGCGAGCCCGTCGGCCTCATGTGCGGTCACCCCGATGACTATCGGCAGGCGGAATGGAGACGCAGCACCTACCTTCTCACCGACGTCACCGGCCCCGGCAAGGCCGCGGAACAGGAGAAGCCGTGACCGAGCAGCATGTGAACGAGCCCGCGTCCGGCGTGCCGACCATCTACCAATGGATGGGCGGCGAGGAGGCGCTGAACCGCCTCACCGAGGTCTTCTACGGCCACGTCATGAAGGACCCGCTCCTCGCCCCCGTCTTCGCCGGCATGGACGAGCACCACCCGCGGCACGTCGCCATGTGGCTCGCAGAGGTCTTCGGGGGTCCCTCGACCTACTCCGCCGAACGCGGCGGCCACCCGCACATGGCGCGCATGCACCTGGGCCGCGGCATCACCGAGGCACAGCGCCGCCGCTGGGTCGACCTTTTGCAGGACTCCGCCGACGAGGTCGGCCTGCCAACCGACCCGGAGTTCCGCGCGGTGTTCACCTACTACATCGAGTGGGGCACGCGCATGGCCTTGATCTACTCGGGCGAGAACCCGCCTCCCGTGAACGCGGCCGACGTCCCCCACTGGCACTGGGGCCAGACCCCACCCTGGCAACCGAACAGCTGACGCCCGCGCGCCAAGGCCGCGGCCTCACTCGACCCGCGCCGGCCACCGATGACCTGCGACACACTCCCGACTCGTCCTACCACTCCCTCGACCTTGATCCACTGGACTCTGCGGCGCGTCACGGAAGCAGCTCAGATCGACACCGCCATCACCATCTGTCAATTCATCATGACCGTAAGCACCTAGGCTGGTTGAATCGAGACGGTTCCGTTTCGGCGGTAATCGGCTTGCCGATCGCTGTACCTCCCGGTCCTGCCCTCGCTCGCTGACGACGTGCTCGACCGTACCCTAGGGAGGACCGGCCGATGGGTGAGCTGATCGGCACCGGGGCAGGCGACGCCTATCACGTGACCGAGGACTGCTGGGGGCTACAGGCGGGCCGGTCCGGCGGCGAGGCGCAGGGATACGCCCTGCACGACGTGCTCCGCTTTCCGAATCGAGGGCAGGCCGAGGCGGCCGGCTTTCGGCCATGCGGCATCTGCTTCCCAGTCCGTGGCGTCCCTCAGCAACCGTGAGAGGCGGCGCCGCCCGTTCAGCAGGTTGATCCGGAGGATATGCGGAGAGCCGACGAAGCCCGGACGGCCGATGTCCCTCGGCAGCCCGGGCCTTGCTCACGCGGTTCAGCTCGTTGCGATGACGCCGGGGAAGCCGTAGTAGGCCTCATAGATGTCAGTGAAGTAGTGCCTGCACGGGTCGAGTGCGCCGCCCCAGTTGTCGGAGCCGCCACCGCCGGAGCCGCTGTTGACCCCCTTGGCGACGACCTTGCCGGCCGAGTTCACCGTGTAGACCGGGCCGCCGGAGTCGCCCTTGATGATGCACTGGCCCTGCTTGGTGCCGCGGATCAGGTTCCTGGCGTAGGTGCCGCTGCTGTAGCGCACATTGATCTTGACGGCATTGACCTTCCAGCCGCACAGTTCGCCCGCGGCCTTGCCACCGGTGCAGTACTGGTCCCCGTTACCGGCCCGCCGCGACCACATTCCCGCCACCGCACGGCTGGAGGAGGAACTCTTCGAGCCGACGTAGATACGTGCGGCGCTCGTCTTGCTGCCGCTCAGCTTGATCAGGGACACGTCGCCGTGGTAGGTGCTCTGCCCGTCGATGAATACGGTGCCGGAACTGTTGGCCCAGGTGTCCTTCACCACCGTGCCCATGTACTCGGCGGGTGTGTAGACCGATCCGTTCAGCGAGGTGCAGTGTCCCGCGGTGAGCATGGCCTGGTAGCCGCTGTAGCGCCAGGAGAAGGCGTTCGTGCAGTTCTCGATGCTGGCGCCGCCGTAGAATCCGCCCACGCTCGTGTCGTTCAGTCGGCCACTGGGCTCGTCGGGGCCCGGGTCGGCGACGAGCCGGACGGCGACGGCGTCGGTGCCGTAGCGGCTCGCCAGAGCAGTACGGAACTCCAGAGATGCCTGGGTGGCCTCCACCACGACCCGGTCCTGTTCCACCTGGACGTAGGTGTTGGTCACCTGGTCGACCCCGGGCAGGTCGGCGGAGGGCAGCGCGATGATCTCATCCTTGATCGCTTCGAGCCGGTTCGCGCTGTAGCCGACCATCTTCACCTTGGGGTAGACGAGCCACGGGTCGCCGACGACCGCCTGCGGGGCCGCCGCCTCCGCCTTCTTCTGCGCGACCGTCGCATCGGCTCCGCTCGCCGTGGTCCGCGCCGCGGGGGCCGCGGCCGGGACGCTCTCCTTGTCCTGCGGCGGGGGGACCGATCCCAGGTCCGCCGTGCCGTCGTCCGGCGGGGTGAGCTGAGGCGGCAGGACCAGCGGCCGGCCGGCCTCCTGCACCACGTCCGCCGTGGTCACGGGGGCGATGACCACGCCGGCGCTGACGTAAGGGGTGGCGTAGGCATCGGGGTTGGCCTGAGCTCGGGTCAGGGCCTGGTTCAGGGCGTAGCTCAACTTGTAGTCGGGAGGGGTGGCATTCGCGTACGGGTCATCGGTGAAGACCGGGACGGGAGTCACCAGAGCGGCGTCTGCGGGGAAGAATGAACCGGCCAGGAACGACAGCGCGAGTACGGGACTCACAAGGGCGGCACGTCTGACGAGCGGGAGGCGCATGGGGGGGCTCCACAGCAAGGAGGGCCTAACTGGCTAATTGCCGCCCAAGTGAATCACAGCGCCCATAGGTGATTTTATTATGAAAGTCGTAATTATGTTGTTTTGCGGCATATCGCATCTTTTTTCAAGATTGCCAAGATTCCAGAGGGGCTTTGTGTGATCTTGGTATGTATGCTGGTGCGGATGCGGCGAAGGGCGGAGCTGGGGTGGAACACCCGAATGCACGTGGTCACGTGAATCGGCTCCCGAGGTCACCCACCTCTCACCGGGCCGCTCCCCCGCTCTTGGCGGGGCTCATCGGCGTTGCTCTCGGGAGTCTCGCGGGACTGCTGCACCAGCGCTCCGGGGACCTCTCCCAGGTGTACCTCGGCGCGGAGTCGTTCTTCTTTCGTTTCGCCTACTTCGCAGCGGCCGTCGCCTGCGGGCGGGTCGCCTCCGGGATCCGCCAGGCGGTGGCGGCGGGACCGCTCCTGGCGCTCGGCGCCTCCGTCGCCATGACCGTGATCGACCTGGTGAGGGACGTCCCCCCTCCGTACCCACCCGCGGGCGACGCCTCCGGGATCGCCCTGTACCTGCTGTGGTCCCTGGTGCTCCCGTCGGCCGGGGTGGTGCTGGCCCACCTCACCCGCCGTGATGGTCTCGGCGGAGACCTGGCCATGTCAGCGCTCGTCCAGGGGCAGACTGTCCCCGCCGTCCTGTCCCTGTGGTGGGACTCGGCAGATGGCGAGTGCTGTGTGGCGGTCGAGTGGGGCTATCCATGGCAGGACTGGGCCGGCCTCGCGCTTGCTCTCGTCCTGGTGATCTTCCTGCGCCCGTCCCTCGGCGCACGCCTCCGCACCCTCGCCACGACCATCCTGCTCACCACGCTCGTGTGCGGCCTGGCGCTGAACCTGATGTGATCGCACCCGACCGCCGACCGGCGGGCTTTCACCGTCATCCATGCGGCCACCACTTCACGCCAGGGCGTCCAGGTGGCTGAGGTGGTCGTGGAGGCCGTTCGTCGTCGCATAGACGCGAAGGTCGGCGACGGAAGGGGGCTTCACCTCCAGCCGGTCCGCCAGTACTCCGATGCGCTCGATGAGATCATCCTGGGTGCGCACCTCGCTCAGGCGTGCCATGCCGAGGGCTCGTTCGGCGACGGCCCGGCCGCGCAGATCCTGGTCGTCGCACCACAACTGCAGGAAGTGGTACTTGCGCAACTGGAAGGAGCCGACGCTGCTGAGCGAGAGCTTGCGGGCGCGCCGCGATCCTTCGTCGGGTGAACCCACACCTGGACGACGGCGCCCGGCGCTCAGAAGTCGATGTGCGCGGGTTCCCAGATCGAGCAGTCGTGGGCGAAGAGTACGCGGCGCGGGTCGAAGTCGGCGAGGCGTTCCAGCCAGGACCGATACGAAGGCAGCGAGTCCGCCGCACTGTGGAGTGCCGCCTGGCGGGCCAGGTGGTCGGACGCGAAATGGGACGCGAAGTCGTGGGCCTGGCCGGCGAGGACCACGCTCCCGTCAGGACGCTGGAGGACGAGTGACTGGTGACCCTCGGTGTGCCCCGGGGTGGGGATGATCCAGACGCCGGGCCAGACCTCGGTCTCCCCCGCGAGCTCCTCGTAGGTCGCACCGGCGAAGTCGACGAGTGCGTCCACGGTGTAGTCGCCGCGGCGGGCCGTGGCCAATTCGGAGTCCTGGACCAGGATGGGCGTGCCGCTCAGCATGGGGTTGCCGCCGCAGTGGTCGAAGTGCAGATGGCAGTTCGCGACCAGCGCGATGTCATCGGCGCTCACCCCAGCGTCCCCCAGCGCGTCCCGCAACGGGCGCCGCCGCGGGCGATAGTGCGCCTCGGTCCCGGCATCCGCCGCACCGATCCCGGTGTCGAACAGGATCACCCCGTTGTCGTGCCGCACCAAATAGGCGAGCACCGGCTCCACCCGCGGCCCCGCCCCGCCGGTCTCCGACTCGGGCCGGATGAAGTACCCCAGGTCGAGCCGCCGCACGCTGATCTCCCCGTTCATCCCGTCATCGTGCCAAGCCAGGACGCCTCCCGCACGGGGTCCGCCCATAGCGGAACGGCAAGCCGGCCCACCGGCCGGCACGGTGAGATGACGGGCTCCTGCGGCGGCGGCCTTTATTCGCCCGATTCATGGGGCCGCGACGATCAGTGAGGTCTCGGGCTCACCGAACTCCTGCCGGGGCCTTCCAGGGGCTGGCGCCTGGTGTCCTGGAGGAACCGTTTGACTTACGGAGACGCCGACGCGGCCAGGTGGTCGAGCAGGCGACTGTATGCGCCAAGGTCGGCACACCGGATCAGATATCCGTAGGGAATGGACGCCTTTCCCCGATGCATGCGCCTGGGGAATCTGGTCATTCCCGAGCCGTGCCGGAACCCCGTGGGGATGGTAAGCCCGGGGACCTCGCGCAGTGGTGGGAGGTCACTGTCAGGCGACACGAACACAGCGATGGCGTCAAGCGCGGTCTTCTGGCGGTCCAGGTAGATGACGGTGGCACGGCCGCGGTGTTCGAGTTCGGCGTAGTAGAGCGTCGGAGCCTTACCCGAGGTGAACCCATGCTCGTCGGCGAGCGCCACCAGTCGCGCCTCAAAGCCGGACAAGCGCCTCATATCGTCGATCAACGGGCACCTTCCGCCAGTCTGCCTTCGCTACGGGCCAGAACACCACTTATCAGTCACAAAGATCCTGCCACGGCCATGGAATTGAGAACTTCACCGTGCACGCGCGTGCCCCTCGCCTTTCGGGCGAGCGCCGTTAGCGTGTGTCCGAAAATCGTTGTCATCTCCGCACCGAGGTTTCGCGACGTCTCCCCGACCTTGGTGAACTCCGAGGGCTGGCCGGGCGGCTCCACCCTGCCGACGATCTTGGCGTACATGCTTGCTGAACCACAGGGTCATTGTGACGGCCGCCTGATCGCAGGCAGGTGTCCCTCCGCCCACCTCTTCAGGGGAGATAGGCGGGTTCGCGGTTTGGCCAGTGGATACGCCAGTTTAATGTCTGCGCATGGGCACTGCCCTGATCTGTCCGGATCTGTCGGCAATGATCGCTACAGTACGGCTCGCACCACCCTTCGCCCCCGTCCGTCTGCTGACTGTGCGTCGGCCGTCGTTCCGAAGGAGCGCTCTCGTGGCGTTGCGTTGTCTGTACCAGGGCAGTGCCGGTGAACTAGCCGAGATCATCGCCCAAGGTCATCTCGTGGAGGAGCTGCGCCGACGCTTCGTTGCGCTACACGGAGCGAAGCCGAGAGAGAGCGAGAGCGCCTCGTGGGGCGGCAGCATCCCCACTGTCGTCGATGTGCTGATCAGCGCCGGCCTGCAAGACGTGCAGGTGCTGGTCGAGCTGACCGCGCCGATCTGCAACGAACGCATGGACATCGTCTTGGTCGGAAGCGAGCGCCAGACCGGTGAGCTCTGCGTCATAGTGGTGGAGAACAAACAGTGGTCGCAGGTCCGGCCGGTGCGCGGCACGCAGATGGTGCACGTGCCGAACGCGCCTAGCCGCAACCCACGCTTGCACCCGGCCGTCCAGGCTGACGGGTACCGGCAGGTTCTGCGCGACTTCGTGCCGATGCTGCGGACCGCCAAGGTGATGAGCCTGGTCAACCTGCATAATATGCCCGCCGCGGTCCTCGAGACGATCCAGGGCGACAGCCAGGAACTAGAGGGCGGGGCGAAGCGCACGCAGATGTACGGACAGGCACCGGAGGAACGTGAACGGTTCGCGGCCATGCTCACGAAGACCCTCTCGGGCGAAATGGCACTCGAGCATGCTCACGACCTGCTGTCCGCCCGCGTGTCACCGACTGAGAGCCTGATGACCGCTGTTCACAAGAGCGTGCGCGGACGCTCCGTCTTCCCCCTGCTGGACGAGCAGCGCAAAGCCGTCGAGTACGTCAAGGCCCAGTTGGCGGCGAGCCGCCGGGGCAACAAGCGGGTCGTGCTGATCGTAGGCGGCCCCGGCACCGGCAAGAGCGTGATCGCCTTGGAGCTGTTGGCCATGTGTAGCAAGGATGGGCTGAAAGTCGCGCATGCCACCGGCAGCCGATCCTTCACCCGCACGCTTTGGGAGTACGCCGGCCAGGATACGCGCGCCAGGCGCATTTTCCGGTACTTCAACAGCTTCGAAACCCTTCGCTCGAAGCTGGACGTGCTCATCGCCGACGAGGCGCACCGGCTCAGGCGTCAGGCTTCCGGCGCAGGCCCGTCCCAGGTCAAGCAGCTCATCCAGGCTGCGGACGTACCGGTCTTCCTGCTGGACGAGCATCAGGTGGTACGCCCTGGCGAAGACGGCACCATCCAGCTGATCGAGAACGCGGCCAAGGAGATGAAGCACGAGGTCCTGCGAATCGACCTGCGCAGCCAGTTCCGTTGCGGCGGCGATCCGGAGTACATCCGCTGGGTCGAACAGCTGCTCGGGCTGGTGGCCGGAGAACCGCCGCGCCGGTGGCGGCCGCTGGCGAACTACGAGTTGTACGTCGCCTCCACCCCAGAGGCTATGGAGAAGTTCCTCAACAAGCGCGCCGCCGAGACCAACAGCAGCGCCCGTATCGCGGCTGGCTTCTGCTGGCCCTGGACATTCCCTCGAAATGGCACGCTCGCCGACAACGTCCGTATCAACGGCTGGAACCGGCCGTGGAACGTCAAGGGAGACGAGTGGGTCGGCGACAAGCCACCGCACACGCTCTGGGCGACACACCCTGGCGGTCACGGCCAGATCGGCTGCATCTACACCGCACAGGGCTTCGAGTACGCCTGGGCCGGCGTCATTTTCGGCCCGGACCTGGTCTGGCGCGACGGAGGCTGGCGGGCCGACATCAGCCAGAACCGCGACAGTGCGGTCGAGAACGCGCTCGACTTCGACTTTCTGGTCCGCAACACCTACAGGGTGCTTGCCACCCGCGGAATGCGCGGCACCGTATTCCACTCCGTCGACCACACCACCAACGTGATGCTGGCCAATCTTGGTGCTCGTCCGCTCGACCATGACGGCGTGCCCATGAACACTCCACGGTGGCAGAGCGGCTGAATAGGCCCTCTTACGCAGCGTTACCTGTGTGAATGCCGTGGCTTTGACGAGCCGACCTGCGCGAAGCAGGAGGAAAAAGCTCACTGATCCGCCAAACTGTTCGCAAGGCGTTTCAGTGCATTTACGTGAGGAGACATGGCGTCCAGCGCCTCACTGGCATCTGAGAGATATCGATAACGATCAGTACGATCGTCGGTTTCACTGGCCGTCCGAGCCGTCTCGAAGACTCGGATCTGCTCAACGATAGGAGAAACATGCCGCCGCAGGATAGTGAGCACATGCCGCGCCTCAGAAGCGCTGTCGAGCGCTGCACGAGCGGCTCGCTCAATGGACGTGACCTCTGCTTCGTCACTTGGTTCCTCTGATGTCATCCTAATTAGAAGGTCTCCTGGATTCAGATAGCAGGTCACCGACGGTGAAAGCTCTGCAAGAAGTTCGGCCAGGGGACCCATGCATTCCTCGAAGCCGTCCGTCAGGCCATGTACGAGGACAAGCGCCCCATCTTCCGTCCCACCAAGGTCGATGGCAGTGGCAGACGTTGACCATCTGGCCGTCGCGGTAAGGAGCATTGCGACAATTGTGGCCTGAATGGGTGCGAGAAAAATGGCGCCGGGGTCGAATTTTTCTTCGGTATTCGGATAACGCGAGCCCGCGCTCGTCGCCACCACCGTCGAGAGGTCGACCGCCTCGTCGGGGATGACGCAACGGGAAAATTCCGCCAGGTACGAGAGCGGAGCGAACTCCTCCACCTCGAGTTCTCGGTCCAACGCCTCCAACCACACCACAAATGCGGCTATTCGATTTGCGGTCATCGGAAGAGAGCGACGTTGGAATTGAGAGATACATCGCGCATATAGACTCTGCAAGTTCTTCAGGTCCGCTTGTTGAGCAGCGGCAACGATGTCGCTGGTCACCCCCGCCCATCGCCGAAAAGCCCTCATCTCGCCGCTGATCAGCGCGGATAGGCCTAGGTGCCCTTGGAGCACACAGCGCTGCAGGTTGCGGTCTTCCACCGCAGCCGCATTGGCTATCTGGCTCCCCACATAGTAGGAGATGAAACGTTTTTCGTCCCCGTCAAGATCAGCCGGATAATCTTGATAGGTACGCAGCAGGTCAACGACAGCGCCGGCCGACCGTGCTTTCGCTTGAGACTTGCTCGCCCGACGGTAATCACACTCCAAGGTGAATTCGGCTCCATGTGACTTGAAGATGAGATCCACCGCATAACGGCGTTCATGGTCCGGGCCAGACTCATATGCGATCGAGTCGACTTCGACACCATAAGGCGCGCCCATATTGACGAGCTTTGTATAGCCGTCATGGACAGGCGCAAAGCGTCCCAGCCACTCATGCAGTTCTGCAGGACGAGTATCCATGAGATGCGTTCGCCGATGACGCCAAGCGGCAGCCAGAACGGCCTGAGCCACATCCGCCTTTGCGATATCCGGGTTATCGGCCTGCCCCTTACTCAGGAGAACGCCCCCACCAACAGCCAGCCTGTCGAACAATTCTTGACAGAAGTAATTGTCCGGCGTCCCCATCCGCGCTTCATCTTCGTTCGGCCGGAGGTTTGTGGCAGCCAGTCTCAATACATGTTCGTGGGTACAGAGCGAATCCATGACGAAAGAGCCATGGTGTGCCAGCAGGCCGTTATCTCGTTGCCGTGCATCGGCAACCATTACTTTGTTCTCGTACGCCCAGGAACTGTGCGTCAGTGCCTGACACAGCCAAGGCTCGCTTCCGACGGGCAGGTCGAAGAGTTGCCGCAGGTCGCGTACTGCCTGCCGGTGTCCGGCCGGAGCATTTCGATAGATCAGTGGGGGCCGCGGCGCCGATACGGCCCACGTATCACGCTCCTGCCGCGCGACAACCGCAGGGAGATATCTGCGCAGGAAGTTCTCGGCCGCCTTTTGCGCCGCCTCCTTCTTCCCTCGGCCGACCCCCTCGGCATATCGTCCAGCATCATCCTGGACGCAGGCTGTGAACATCCTGTTGTGAGCCGGTCCTTCTTCCGAGAAACTCCAAGAGCAAGGCTCCTTGCGAGTTTGTCCTTCAAGAAGCGTCCGCCATTCTCGAGGCCGACTTAGAGCAGCCCTTACCTTCACATAACTCGATTGGCAGAGTTGACGAATGGCCTCAACTCCGCCCAGCAGAGCGACAACGCCAAGGACCTGCCGGACCGTGACAGACCTCGCCCTACTGAAGTGGTTTCCACTCGTCGCGGACTCCCCTTTGCCGAGAATTACCGCATCAGCCAATTCCATGCAGTCGTCAATAACTCGGTTGCCCGTCGATTTCAGATCATTCAGAGCAGAACTCTGTGCACCTCGCGTTTTCGGCTGGCACTCGGCCACATAGCAGTCGAGAAGCGCTAGAGTGATCCAACGCTTTCCAACCTCCTCAAATGACTTCAGGAGCCTGGAGTTTACTCCGATGGACAATGCGCGTTCGTTCTCATAGATGTAGCTGGCGTGCATGCATGCGATGCGCAGCCATCGAGATCTGACCGTATCGATGCGCGCGTCCCAGCCGAGTTGAGCCAAGAACTTCACAAGACCCTCGCTTAACGGGATGCCGTCGGCCCACTGGCCGGGATCACCCAGGCAAGGGAGATCAGAATTGTCGATGACCACGAACTCTCGTGTCCGCGGAGGCTCCTGCTTTCGTGTGGCACCTGGCGGCAACGACCGTGTTAGAGCCGGGTTCTTCCTCCACTCAGGATGCCCTGCCGATGCGATCCTCTTCGACTTGTGTACTCCCATGGCCATGGGGTGTGGCCTGGCCACCTCTCTGTTGAGATGATGGGCGACATCGTTGAGCACCCAGTTCGGCAGTTGCCGGTGCGCTGCTCCTTCGCGGTTGACGGCATTCGCAAGGGATAGATAGTAAGCTGCTCGCCCAATGTTGTCAGCCAGTGCGTGCCCTTCGGCCAGCTGCTGAAGAATTCGACAGAACCGTCGTCTGGAGATTTCAAGCTGAGGCGAGACCCTGATCCGCTCCAGTCGCTTAATCGCTCGGCGAAAGGCCGCGATTTTGTGTAGAGGCGTGGGTACGGGCGGCTCCGCTAAGGCCACGACACCCACCCATCGGTTGCCACCGCTGAACGCCGTCACAGGTACCTCCACAAATTCCAGATGGGGATCGATGCGCCATGCCATCCACCGATGGGGCTCGCCACGATCAGGTACGATCAAATCCGCAGATGGGAGACGGCTGACTCTGGGGTCAGCGGTGATCGGCCGCAAGGCCACTACCCTCCATCAGTGGCTGAAGGGCGGCGATGGCGGCCATGCGGCTGAGGACGTCGTGGTGGGCCTGATTGTGGAAGCTGCGCAGGCAGCCGTAGCAGGAGGTCTCCTCGCCGCAGTCGCAGTCCGACACCCGGTGGTACGCGGCCTGTACGACGCCGTCGAGGGCGCGGGCGATGCGCAGTACGCTGCCTGCGCCGCCGGGGACCGCATCGAACAGGACCAGGCTGATCTGGCCGCCCGATCGGGAGTACAGGGTGCCGCCGATGTCGTCACGGCTGAGTTCGAGGCGTTCTGCGGCGCCTTCCAGCAGCGCGTACAGCACGGAATACCAGCTCGCGGTCGTGGCTGCGAGCGGCATCGCGAGATGGTTGAACGTGAGGTCCAGGATGTCGGTCTCGTAGGGATGGGCGAGTGATCTCCGACGCAACGGGCCAGCGCATTCTGTGCCGCGCAGCAGGTGGGTGTGCGTCTTGGGTGCACGCCGGGCCACTGGCACTCCGGCGCCACAGTAGTCACAGATGAGGTAACCGGCTCCGTTCGGCCCTTCGGATAGGGCGATTAGACGGCCTCGGGTGCCGGCCCGGCTCCAGATCATCGCACCGCCCGCCGCCTTCCACACCGTCTCCTCCACCTCGGCGGCCAGCGACAGCACGTGCGTTGCGCCGTTCCAACTGCGCTTGGGTGGCGTCGTGCTCGGCTTGGCGGGCTTGGACTCGGCGACGAAGCCGAACTCGGGCTCGTAGTACTGTCGTGCGGCGTTGCGCGCGAAAGTGGAGCAGGAAGGGCAGACCGGATCGAGTTGCTCGTCGCCCTCCCAATAGTGCTGGCAGTGATCACAGATGAGGTAGTGCTTGCCGATCAGCTCACGGCCGGGCAATCGGTAGACACCGCCGGACCGCCAGAGTAGTCCGCCCGCCACGACCTCCGAGCCCGGGGCGTACTCGTAGATCGCCGCGGACAGGTCGCGGGTGAGCTCCAGCTTCGCACCGACCGGCTCGCCCGAGTAGGCCGTACGTAGTTCCACCGTGTCGACGGGGAATCCGTACTTGGGCAGCACATTGCGGTTGGCCAGGTAGCCGAGCAGGTTGCGCCTCGTCAGCGTGTTGATCGTTTTCGCGTATCGGTTGACGAGGTGATCCTTGCCTGCGTCGAACGCCTCGCGGCGGCGCTGCCGGAAGATGTCCACGTCCTGCGCGAGCTGCTCTCTGACCTCTTCCAGCAGGCCGCACAGCTCTTTCACCCACGCGCCCGTGGTGACCCCGATCTCCTGCTGCACTTCGGGTGGCAGCACTCGGAGCAGAGAATCCATGACGTCGGGCGGAACCGGTGTCAGGAATCCTCGAACCTGGGACGCGGGTACGTCACCCTCGTCGGCGAGAAAGAACTCCCCGGCCGTCGACCACGTGGAGCCCATGACGTTCTTCGCGTGCCGGAAGAACGCCGCCAGCGCGATGGAGTGCGCGTGCCGCCGGTCGATGCGCTCGTTCCCCAGCGGAACGTACGGGGCGCGTACCTCACCGGCGATCATCGAGATCGGGTCCTGGTAGCGGGACAGGTCGTGCGAGCGCCGCTGCGCGTAGGTGACCACGAGCGCGGCCGAGTCCGTACGCCGCCCCGCACGGCCTGCGCGTTGCACATAGTTGGCCGTGGTCGGCGGCATGTTGCGCAGGACCACGGACTGCAGTTCACCGACGTCGACGCCGAGTTCGAACGTGGTCGAGCAGGACAGGACGTTGACCTCCCCCCGCAGGAACCTCTGCTGGATGTCCGCGGCTTCCATGCTCGTCCACTGGGCGGTGTGCTCCCGTGCGATGAGCGGGACGGGGCTCATCGACCGGTAGACGGACCTGTAATGGTTGTCGTCGTGCTCGATGGGCGGAACGGTGAACGGCTCGAGCGCCCCTTGGCAGCCGAGGGTGGGGCAGACGCCGCGCACCGATACGGCGGTGACGCGGCGGCACAGGTCGCACCTGTGCAACGGACGGTCAGGTGTGACCGGCGCGAGCTGGAGCCAGGTGTGGTCGACTTGGCGAAGGGTGCCGAGACGAGGGATGCTCTCGGTGGGCAACCACCCGTCCCGTGAAGTAGTGATCACCTTCCAGCAGCCCCGCAGGACGTCCTTCGGGTCGGCCTGCGAGCCGAGCTTGCCGAGGATGCGCCGGACGTAGTCCAGCCGACGGTTCATGCCGCGGGTGGGCAGCCAGCTGAGGACCTTCTTTGCGGGTTCCGCGCCGTCTTCCCGGAGGTAGATGGGCCCGCGCCGGGGGTCGAAAGCCTCGTCGCGAGGGTCGACGTCCTCCGGCATGGTGAGCACGCCTTGCTGGCGTACGGTTCGCAGCAGTTCACCGAGCATCGCCCAGCTCTCCGAGTCGGACAGCCCCAGTGCCCGCAGCCCCGGCGGCATCGCCCACCGTGGTTCACGGTCCAGGTCGACGCGCATGAGACCGAGTCCCTCCAAGGACTGCCGGTCGTCCATGGCGACGAGTTCCTGCATGATCCACAGGGCTACCGCCCGTTCCCGTTGTTGCCTGGACATCCGGCGGGTGAAGACATGAGCGCTGTCCGCGGCCTTGGCCACGTGGTAGGTGAGATCCGCGACGCTCACCGCTTCCTCGCCGCGGATGGCGGCCTGAAGTCCTTCGAGGATCAGCCGTCGGCGCTGGACGCCGGCGTAACTGGATTCGAAGTAGGGGGCGAAGAAGGCGGCGGCCTGGCGGCTGTCGCTGAACGACAGGAGCTTGCGCCCTTCCCCGGGCTGGTCGGCCAGCACCTCGTCGCCCGCTGGCGGCAATGCCTGGTAGAGCGCTGTGGCCAGAACGGCCACCGCGGCGTCGTTGCCGCTCTCGAACTGGCGGACCATCGCCGTGCCACGGGCGCCGCAGGCGAGACACCCGGACGGGGAGTCCTGCCGGGTGTTCAGCCGGCGGACCGGCCACAGTGTCGTGGCGGTGCATCCGCCGCGCCCGCACACCATGCGTGGTGAGGTGTGCAGCCCTCCGCAGCCGGCGCAGAGGAACGCCTCGTCACCGGTGACGTCCGGCACGTCCTCGAGATCGTCGTCCTCGTCCGTCACGACGGGTGCGTCGCCGAGCAGCAGCCAGACCCGTTGTTCGTCGCGCTTGATCCGGGGAGCGAACACGTACTCGCCATTCTGCGGGCGGACGGCGCCCAGCAGGTGGACGGCGCCACACCGCTTGCAGGCTCCGAACTCGAACACCGCGCCCTGACACGTTTCGCAAACCTCGTGGCGTCCGAGGGAGACATGCGGTCCGGAGTCCGTCAGGCAGGTGAACGCGCCCTCGGTGGCCCGGGCGAACAGGTGGTAGCGGGCGGACAGAACGGGTGAGCCGGCCTCGTCCTTGACTTTGCTGCCGATGGCGACCAGCGCCGCCAGCGCCTCGTCCGGACGCTCGTGCGGCTCGAAGAGTAGCCGCGACAAGATCGCGAACGGTTCGGGCCCGGCCGCGAGGCGCCTGCGCAGTTCGGCCATGCCATGCTCGTGGGCCAGGGCGGTGGCCGCGTCGTCGGCGGCGAACCCGCGTTCCTTGGCCAGCACGAGGATCTCGGCCTCAGGGTCGTCGAGCCGTGCCAGCGTGCGATAGCGGTCGGCGGAAAGCGGGCCCCAAAACGGCCCCTGCGGCATCGTCACGCGCGTCGCGCCGACGAGATCCTGCCGGGAGGCGTCCTGTGGGACCCACTCGAACGGGACGTCGAACAGCTTGGTGGCGAAGTCGGTCACCGCCGCCGGGTCGTCCCCCACCGTGGCACTGGTGGCGATGCACTGCAAGGGCCGGTCCGGCGCGACCCGGTCGTGCAGCCGGCGCAGCAGCATGGCCACTTCGGCCGCCTTGGCCCCGTCGTACACGTGCGCCTCGTCTAGGGCGACGAACCGCCACTCGCGCTGCTCGAACAGGTGCAGGTCGTCCGGGCGGAGCAGCAGGTACTCGAGCATGGCGTAGTTGGTGAGCAGAAGGTGCGGGGGGTTGTCGCGCATCTCCTCGCGGCTGAGCAGTTCGTTGGGCAGGCGTGGCTGACCTGGGTTGAGGGCCTCGAAGTTCTCCGCGCCTTCCCGGGCGCTCGTAGGCGTGTCTCCGGTGTACCGGCCGAAGGTGATCTGCGGGAGGTGGCCCAGCAACTTCCTGAGGCGCTTGAGCTGGTCGTTGGCGAGGGCGTTCATCGGGTAGAGCAGCAGTGCGCGCACGCCGGGTCCGAGTTCGCCGCAGGTTTGCTCGGCGGCGAGCGATCCGAGGATCGGCAGCAGGAAGCTCTCGGTCTTGCCCGACCCGGTGCCGGTGGCGACGACGAGGTTGCGTCCCTTCGTCGCCTTCCGCAGGGCGTTTTCCTGGTGCCGGTACAGCGGCCGGTCCAGCGGCAGCTCCGGACCGGTGAGCATGCGGAACTCCGGGCCGAGCACCCCCTCGTCGATGAGCTCGCCCAGCGTGGCGCCGGTCTGGTAGGGAGGAGTGGCCTCCAGCAGCGGCCCCTTCGTCAGCATGGGGCTGCCTGTGATCTCCTCGGCCAGCGCCGCGGCGATGCGCGGTTCCCGTACGGGGAGCAGCGAGCGCAGGTAGCGCCGGTAGGTCTCGATGATCAGCGTGCTCGTGGCGAGCGCGTCGAGGGTGGTGCTCACTTGTCCTCCGGGTCGTGGGCGGCGATGAGCAGCTCGGCCAGCACGAGGTCGATGGCGACGAGGTCGGGGGCGGCGGTGGCGAGCAGGGCCCAGTCGGCGCGGAGCATCTGTTCCGCTGATCGGCACGCCTCGTCGCCGCGGGCCGCGAGCCGCGCGAGGCAGGCGAGTGCGATCGACGCGGCTGGCAGCGCGTACCATCCGCCCAGGTCGTCGGGGTTCTCCCGACTGCGGATCTGTCCGGCCAGTTCGGGGTGAGAGCTCTTCGCGACGAGTTGATGCGCCGTCTTGACGATCTTCGATGCCATCCGTGCGACGGACGTCGCCGCGGCGGTCTCCCGGGCGTCGAACAACCTGCGCGCCGCGACCAGCCGGGTGTCAGAGTCGAGCAGAGCCTTCGGGACGACGTTGGCGGCCCGCCAGATGCTCTCCAGCTGTTCCGGGGTCATGAGCTTCATGCGCTTGACCTCGGGTCCGAACCTCCCCACGGTGGCGTCGGGATCGACCCCGGTCCGCTGGATCACCGCCAGGTCGTCCCCGCACTGCCGTTCCGCCGCCGCCAGGCAGTCAGGGTCGCTCAGCCCGGCCAGCAGCAGCGCCATCGCCGGCAGGACGGGCCAAACCCGGAGTGCCGTCGCGGTGTTCTCCGGCGCCGGTACGGCCGTGGCCGCGAGACCGGACGCGACAAGAAGCGAAGTCATGCGGTCAGCGGGCAGCCCGAGGTCGGCCAGCCGGGACAGGGCTTCGACCGGCCGCGCCCGCAACGGGCGACAGCACTGCTCGACCAGCCTGCGGACGTCGAAGGCCACCCCGAGCTGGCCGGCGAGTTCGACGATCCACCAGAGCCGGCCCAGGTCGATGACCTTCTCCGGGAAGGGCCCGGCGTCGGCGAGGAACCGGGACAGCGCGGTCTCCTCGGCATCGTCCGAGATGAGGTGCCCATCCGCCGCCGCCACCAGGAATCGCCCAGGCCATCGCGGCCATTCGGTGAACGTCCATGGGTCCTCGATCTGCAGGACGACCAGCAGTGGGCCGGCGTTGTGCAGGTCGGGCGGCAGCGCGACCGTCCCGTCGCGCACCGGTGCGATGGAGGGCTCCCGCCATGGCGCGCGCAGCGCGTAGACCGCGGCGGCGAGCCCTTCGACGTCCGCCGGGTCGCGGAGGACGATCCGGTCACCGTGGTGGGCCAGTCCCGTCGCGAGCTGCCGGGGTCGGACGAACGCCAGCGGGGTGATCACCTCGCTCGCGCCGAAGGCGAGATCGGCGTACTTGAACTCCTCGATCGTCCCGCCGATCCTGGCCAGTTCGTAGCGGGCCACGCCGTCCCGTGCCTGGCCGCCGGGCTCCACCTCCTGCACCACGCGGCCACTGACCACGACCTGAACGGCGGGCAGCGCCCCCGCTCCCGGAACGCGGACCAGCAGCGTGCCGGGATCGTCGGCGAAGGACTCGGTGGCCATCCGCAACGGGCCGGCGAGCCAGGCGGAGGACTGCGTCGTACGTTGCCTGAGCACCTGGACGTGTGGCGGCGTGACGACGAGCGGCTCCGTCTCGCCCTCCGTGCGGAACTCCACGATCTGGCAGAGCTCCCGGGGCGCGAAGGATAACCGCTCAGGGATCGCCCGCCCACCGGCCGCGGCCTTCAGCTCGGCACGGGCCGTGGCGAGCCCAGTGGCGGTGAACAGGCGGTGGCCAGGGCTGTAGGTTACGCGCAGGCCCTCAGCCACGAACACCGATCGGACCGTGCCACGTCCCAGCGGGCCCCGGACGATGATGTCGAAGGCACCCAGGACTGGTCTTGGCAGGTCGGACCACAGGTCCTGGACCGCCGTGGGCGCGTCGGCCGTGAGGGTGCGCGAAGCGACGGTCTCGCCGGTGGCGCTGCGGCGCACGTCCACGAACCATGTCGTGTCCGCGCCCGCCTGCCCGGGCAACCACACGTCCGGCGGCCGGGCCAGGACGCCCGACCCGTACGGCGTGGCGATGCCGGGCACGGGGTCGCCGGTGATGATCCTGGGCCGGGCGTAACCGCGTACCGGGCGCTCGCTTCCCGGCAGACCGGCCAGACCGAGGGATCGGGCGTGTTCCAGGGAGACCTGCTCGAGCCGCCAGCCGTTCCAGCCCAGCGGCAGTTCTCCTTCGATGACCGTCCGCAGTTCCCCATCGGCGCGCAGCTCGCGTTCCTCGGGGTACACCACCCAGACCGCGTCCGGCGGGAGCGGCAGGTTGTCCGCGAGCCGCCGGCCGTCCTCGGCGAAGACCAGCATCGGCGCCTTGGGGTCCACAACGGACCGTTCCACCTGATGGTGCCAGCCCGCGAGCGAGACGGCGACGCTCAGCACCGGCTTGGTCAGCGGGTAGGTGGTGGACGGCGCCGCCTCGGCGACCCCGACCCATTGCGCCCTGCTGCGGACGGTCGCGGTCACGCCGTCGGCCGTCACGTGCCACACCGCGAGCCCGTCCGGCGTGTCGCCCACCGCGGGCAGGACGACCTCGACGCCACGGCCGTAGGGGTCCAGGGCGATGCGCGGCTGCTCCCAGCGGCGCTGCCCGAACGCGCGCTGCCGCGAGCGTGCCGTGAGGTCCAGCCTGCCCTGCGCGGACAGGTCGAGCGCCTCCTTCAGCACGCGCTCGGGCAGGCCGACGGCCTCGATGTCGGGGGCGGGACGGGTCAGCCGGTCAAGAAGGTCGAAGCTGCGCTCGACGAAGTCGTAGGCGTACTCGGTGCCGTGCTGCAGGAATCGCCGGACCGGCACGTCCAGCACCTCGATGCGCTGTTCGCGTCCGGTGGCGGTCGCCCAGGAGAGGAAGCCTTCGGCGTCCAGGCCCGGGTCCTGGGCGCGGCGCTGGAGCAGCAGCCGGAAGTAGTCCTCAAGGCAGAAGGTGGGAATGCCGGTGTGCATGAGGATCGGCCCGAGGTAGGGCATCGGCATGCCCGGGAACGTCGGCATGCCGAGCGAGTCGATCGCCACGGCGAACCCCTTGCCCCAGATCGTTTGCTCCTCGGGCAGACCCTTGTACCTGACCTTCTCCCAGAGCTTCGGCCAGAACGTGCCGTGCTGGTAGTAGCGGGCGGCGATGCCTGTCATCGCGACGGCGAAGCAGGCCGGCCATCGCAGGAAAAGCTCCTCAGGCCGACGCTCGCTCGCGACCCATTTGGCGTACAGCGGGCCCAGCACGCCGGCGACCTGCTCGCTGCGGTCGACCGGGACCTCGGTTTCCGCAACGAGCGAGCAGCCGCGCAGGCGCTTGGACCAGAGTCGTTCCCGCAGGTTCAGTAGTTCAGTCGGGCTCACTTTTCTGGCGGGCCCTGCATCGATGGTGCCTGTCATCTCATCTACCGCGCTCACGCATAGTGGCCAGAACCGGTCGCCGCCCCGTCGATCCGGTCATTCGATGCTCGTCACAGGGAACAGGGTGCGCTCGCCGTCCCAGGGCCGGGGTTGGGTCACCGGGCATTGGGACAGCGGCTGGGCATCGGCCTTCTCGCGCTCCAGCGTCTTGCGCCAGGCGTCGATCGTGCCGGAGGCCAGGAAAGGGCCGATGGGAATGGTCAGCGTGTCGCTCTCCACGCGGACCGGCAGTGCCTCACCGGCGATCTCCAGGTCGCTGTCCAGGCCGCCATCGGCCGCTTCGATGGCGGATTCGAGATCGGCGAAGCTGAACGCCCCCTCCCACTCGAAGTCGTCGCCCTTGGCCTTGACCACGACGCGACCGGTGTCCCAGGAGCTCTGGTAGAGCACGAACTCCAAGGAGGAGCCCGCGAGCGGATCGGCGGTCGTCGCGGACTCGTCCAGCCAGGCGGGCCGGAACCGGTCCAGCAGCTTCGTCATCGCCTCGGCCAGCCGCGTGCGCCGTGCGTTCAGGAAGTCCCGGTAGGCGCCGGCGTGCCACAGTCGCTGTTCGGTAGGGACGAAGTGGGCCGCCAGTTCCTGCTCGGCCAGCGGCTGGCCGGGATCGGCGAGGTACACGCTCGGGGACCGGTCGCTGATCTTCCGGTTGGCCTTGGCCGAGATGAACGCGAGGTTGGCGAGATCGTTGATCTCGGTCTTGCTGTAGCCGTTCCCGTGGTTCCTCAAGGTCGCCTGCGGATGGATGTGGTGGTACTCCAGCTTCTGGCCGGCTTCGGCGGTCGCGGAGATCTCCGTGGAATACCACCAGTCGTGCGCACCGGCGTTCTTGGCGACCAGGAAGCTGAGCAGGAAGTACGGGCTACCGACGGTGCGGCCGACCAGGTCCTGCGGCGTCACCTCCAGGTGTGCGCCGCGGACGCCGAGGTTGGCGAGCAGTTGCTTGACCGGCTCGGGACCTCGGGCGGCGGGGATGTCCTGACCGAGCCGCGTGTCGGTCGAACTGCTGTAGCGGTTGCGGATGTTGGCGAGCAGGAACCAGTAGATGATCCCGTTCGCCGTCTCGGCGTCCAGCGGCGCGTCGGGTCGCTCACCGAGCAGCACGATGAGGGGCAGCAGCGCGATGTGCGAGGAGATCAGGTTGCTGTTGCTGACCTTGAGGTTCTGCTGGAGCAGTGGAACGAGGTGCCTGAGCCCGCGTCGGACGGTCGCCCAGCCCTTCTCCAGCTCCTCGTCACTGGCCGCGATGAGCCGGCCGTGCGACCAGGTGGACAGGCCCCGCCCCAGGACGGTGCCGGTCAGCGCACGGGTCAGGAAGGTGACGTCGAGGTCCTGGTAGTGCTGCTTCGCCCAGTGCGCGGCCTCGTCTTCGAGCTTGTCGAGAATGCCGGTCCAGCGCGCCGACAACGTGGCCAGGGCCAGGTCGCTGGTCTTCAGCGGACGCCCACTGTTGACCCGGACGAAGATCTGGGCGATCTCGTCGTACGGGAACTCGGTGAGGATCTCCATGTGGAAGCGGCGGCTGCGGATCGCGGCGAGCTGGCCCAGACGCTCCCCGATGAGATCGGGATCGAGCGACGGCACGGCCGAGTGGATTCTGGTGACGAGCGGGAACTGCTTGGCCCCAGGGCGGGCCACCTCGTGCACCTTGATCCACCGGGGGTCCTTGGCCGTGGCGGCGCTCTGGTTCTGGAACGCCTCGTTCTCGACGTTGAAGACGATCTGAGCCTCGGGGTGATCGTTGAGCACCCGATGCAGGGAGGTGAGACGTTGCTGCCCGTCGAGAAGGTAGAGCGGCTGCACGGCAGGCTGGGCCTGAGTGGTGCCGATGGCGATGCCGCGCGTCATCGGCTCCTCGTCGGTACGCCAGAAGAGCAGCGACCCGGTGGGATATCCCCGGTACAGCGACTCGATCAGCTTGGCGACCTGTGTGGGTTTCCACACGTACCCGCGTTGGATCTCCGGGAGTTTGATCTCACCGCTGGTGATCTGACCCGCGAGGGTCTGGATGTCGCGCTCCGCTTTCTCAACCGGCATACCAACTCCGTGCGATCAGTGGGGGTCCTGATGTCATCGCGATAATCAGCCTATTAAGGGGAATCCATCATTCCCAAGGGCTGATATTCAATGGTGATACTCTCTGCACCGCCAGGAAACCACTCGGGGGAAATAGGCGGATCAATCAGAGCATTTCCCTGGCGACTGGTGACCGCTCCGCCTCATCGCCCATGACGGAGCGGTCGCCAGCTCAGCGGTCCTCGAATCCGAATTGGTCGAATTTCAGGACACGGGAGTTCTCTGAGACGATGCGCACTTTGTCCTCGGGGAAGCCCTCCGGCTTTCGGGCGCTGATCTCGACGCTGATCTCCAGCTCCACCCCCTCCACGGCGGCGAGGTGCTGGATGACCTCCTGCGCCATCTTGGTGAAGCTCTTCTGGTAGAACTCCGGGTCCAGCTTGGCGGCGCCGAAGAACCTGACGTTCTTCGGGCCGGGTGGCGGGGTGACGGGCGGAACCGCCCCACCGGTCGAGCCGGTCGTGCCAGAGGCAGAGCCGGCGCCGCCGGTCACGACCGGGAGGTCGGCCCCACCGTTCTTCAAAGCTTCGGCCGCCGCCGCTTCCGCGGCGGACCTCAGCTCGGCTTCGCGCTGGCTCATGGCCAGGTCGGGACGCACCAGGAGCGTGCTGTCGGTGATCTGCCCGAAGTGGTCCTTCGGCGGAACCGCCAGCCCCTCGAACCGCTGACCGTCGTAAGCGGTGGCCAGGGCGAACCCGGTCCGCTCCCAGTCGAACTCGTCCAGCCCGGCGATGATGCCGGAGTCCAGCACTCCCCGGTCTCGGAGCCTGGGCAGGTAGGGGTAACGGCAGTAGTAGCCCCACAGCTCCTCGACCGAGATGTGGCCCCGCTTGCTCCAGATGCTGCCCAGCTCCCGGTCGAGGTTCCCGCGGATGACGGACGCCGCCTGGATGACGCGAAGGGCGTCGCGCTGGCGCAGCTTGGTGCTCACCCGCTCTGCCAGCCTGTCCTTGCTCCCGTCGGCCTTCTCCATCTGCCAGGTGATGTGCCCGCCGGGCTGCTGGTCGGGCACGAACGCCCAGTAGTACGTCTCGCGGATGCGCAGGTCGACGGCCTGCTTGGCGTTGGCGAGGCGGGTCTCCACCTGCTTGATCTGCTGGACGGACAGGTCCAGCTCCTCCTTGCGCCCGGAGATGTTCTGCCAGGCGAGGAACTCACGCACCGCTTCGGACAGCTCCTCCATCCGCCGGGCGTCACCGGCCAGGAAGACCAGCATGTTGCGGTTGATGCGCTGCGAAGTGGCCCGCTTGTCCAGCACCTCCTGGGCGAACAGCCGGGCGGAGGACTTGTCGTCCCCCTTGGCGTGCACGAACTTCGGGTGCAGGATGACCAGCCGTGCGTCGCCGGTGTCGGGCACCTCCGAGCTGTCGTCGGTGACGTGAACGGCCGCGAAGTCGCCGCGAATGCGCAGCTCACTGGCTCGCAGCCGCTTGACGATCTCCGCCCACACATCCTCGGGGTACAGCCGTTCGGCGTAGTCCTTCGCCGTCCGGGTGACGGAGGCCTGCGTGTCGAACCAGTAGCGGGCGCCGTCCACGTACAGGAAGGTCGCGCGGTCGGTCAGCATGTGGAGCGCGGAGCCGAAGTTGCCGACGACGTCACCGGGGATCGCGACACCGGCCCAGATGTTCTGCTGCTCGATGCCCTTGTGCGGCTTCGTGAGCGTGGGGGCGGCGCCGAGAAAGACGGTCCGGGCCAGCCTCCGGGTGAGGGCCCGCCGGCCGAAGACGTTGCGTTCCTTGTCGATCTGGACGGGCGTCGCCGTCTCGCCGTCGACATCGGTGTCGATGACCGCCTTCCAGCGGTCTTCGAGGTACTGGTCGATCTCGCTCACCACGGTCGCCTCGTTCAACGGCACCGAGCCGGGCATGATCAGCGGGTCGGCCACCTGGGCGTGCCACAGCTTGTGGATGACCGTGCTCATCAGCCGCAGAACGCCGCGGGTGCGCTGGAAGCGGTCCAGCGTCGACCAGTCCTCGTACAGCCGATCGAACAGCTCCGGGTGGATCGGATAGGCGTTCCTGATGCGCTCCTCGTAGGTCATCTCGGAGCACTCGCGGGGGAACTCGCCCTTGTGGTCGTTGTAGAACTTGTAGAACTGCTTGGCGATCGCGCCGATCTCGGCCTTGGCCTTGGCGTCCGGCTCCTCGAACAGCCGGCGGCGCACGATCTCGAACGACTCGTGGGCCCGGGCCGGCTGCCACTGGCGGGCCACGCGGCGGATCACGTTCTGCAGGCGGTCCAGCGCGGCACGGCCGTTGACGCCGCCGACCTCCAGGGCGCTGCCCATGATGCCGTTCTCGGCCTCGGCATGGCTGGACGCGGGGATCGAGACGACGAGTAGCGCGCCGGGCACGGCCTTGACGGCCTCGGTGATGGTCTGCGCGAAGGTGAACTGGGTGTCGAACGTCCCGGCCGCCAGGTCTTCGCGGTTGTAGAGCTGGCGGGCGTAGGCGACCCACTCGTCGATGAGGATCAGGCAGGGCGAGTAGGCGGCGATCAGCGCGCGGAGCGCGTCGCCCGGATTGGTGTGCGCCTCGTCGGCTTCCCGGACGATCTCGTACGCCTTGCGCCCGCCGAGCTGCCAGGCCAGCTCACCCCAGAGGGTGTGCACCTTGGTGCCGTCGGCTTTCGGCTTACCCGCAGCCGGGTCGATGTGGTTGCCCACCAGGGCCGCGCGCTGGACCGGGGTGCCGACGGCGCCGGCGTCGGCGTCCGCGAAGAGGTCTACGACCTCCTGGGGGAACTGGTGCAGCGGGGTGCCGGAGAAGATGTGCCAGAGGGCGAGCATCGAGTGGGTCTTGCCGCCGCCGAAGTTGGTCTGCAGGTTCCAGACCGGAGTGGCGTTGGGGTCCTTGCCGACTCGGGCGACCGCCTGCTGGAGCAGGTCCTTCAGGCCGTCGGTCAGATAGGTGCGGCGGAAGAACTGGATCGGGTTGGAGTACTCCTCGCTGGTGCTCTCGCCGATGGAGACCATGTGCAGGTCCGCTGCGAACTCGGCGGCGGCCAGCTTGCCCGCCTGCACGTCCGGGTGCGGCGCGATGATGTCACGCCACGGCTTCAGGCCGTTGGCCTCGATGCTCGGTAACGAGGTGACCGACTGGGCGGCCTTGCGGGCCTCGCTGTCGTAGAGACCGCGCTGGTGGTCCAGGCGTAATTTGCGCACCTCGTCGGCCCGGTCCATCGCGCCGACCGCGATCAGCAGGCGCTCCATGGTGTCCAGGGCACGGTAGGTGTCGTCACCGGAGAACGGCTGAGTGTGCGCCCACTTGTTGCCGATGTCCTTGAGCTCGCCGGCGAAGTTCTGCTCCACCCGGGAGAGCCGGTCCTTGAAGACCCGCCATTCCTCGACGATGACCCGGAGCAGGAAACGCACGTCGGTCTTGCTGTAGGTCTTATTCGTACCGTGCTTGGCCGCGTCCCGCGCTTCGAGGACCTGCACCCAGTCCTTGCCGGTGGGGGTGGCCATGTCCATCATCATGTCGACGAACGGCAGCAACCCGGCCCCGAGCAGTTCGAGTCCCCGGCCGATCCTGTCCCTGTTGCTCATCGCCATGTCGTCAGTCCTCGCCGTCGCTGAAGTCGAGCGTCCCCTGAGCACTCACGGCCGGAACGGCACTACGAGACGCCTTCTCGATCTCCGTCCACTCCGAGCCGAGAGCGTTGAATAGGAGGGCGGTCTTAGCCCAATTACGCCGCTCACAAATCGAGAAGAGCAGGTAGGCCAACTCTTTAGCAGTATCGAGATCGATCCGCATCTTCGCGGCTGCCATCAACTGTCCTGCCGCCTCGATACCCTGCTCATCCAGCCGCTTGGCAAGGTGCATAACGACCTCCCACACCGAGACCCTGTCGTCCATCTGCGGGTCA
This sequence comes from Sphaerisporangium sp. NPDC004334, assembly GCF_053602655.1. NCBI lineage: Bacteria > Bacillati > Actinomycetota > Actinomycetes > Streptosporangiales > Streptosporangiaceae > Sphaerisporangium > Sphaerisporangium sp. NPDC004334. The sequence continues at coordinate 151,089 of NZ_JBSGDZ010000005.1, read as the reverse complement.
TAACTAGGTGTGAGATCTTCAGGTCCAAATAGTTGAACCCTATTGTCCCGAGACCTTAACACGCCCGCGCGACTTAGACCTTCAACAGAGGTATTCGTCGCTTTCGACAGGGTCTCCGCTACACCGTAGACCCCTTCATCGAACCCGTAACTTTCGAACCATTTAACACAGAAACGAGTGTCTGAGTCGAAGTCTCCTTCCTGGTCAGAAAGTACTTCTGCAAGAATTTGATTGATAAGCATAAGCGCTGCTCGCACCCGCATCGGAGAGCCATCCGCCTCTGTGACTTGAGCGTAACGCGAGAAGGTGGCCATGCCGGGCCCTATGGCAGCTTGCGCTAGATCTACAGGAGCGACTCCTCCTTGCTGAAGGTCGCGCAGCGCGCCAGGCAACTCCCCTTTTAGAGCACTGATCAAACCACGTCGATCGATGACTTCCGCGGAATCAGCGCGTGGCCTACACGCCAGAACTATCGAGGACGCTAGAGCGTTTCGCCCGATTTGCCGGAGGCCGCCTGCCTGTTCAGTTCGCACTGGCCAGGTGGCAGCTACTATGGCACCTGCATCAATGAGGGCCTGCAGCATGGTCTCCCACCCTGTCGATGCAGTCCCGGACTCTTCATTTTCCGATTGCTTGAAGGCATAGAAAAGCGTCAGCGGAAAAGCTCGACCTTGAACCTGGAGTGCAGCCTCAAAAAACATGCGCAGACGCTCTTCGAAGAATCTCGTAGCCGCCGCCTTTGAACCCGCACGAGCAGGCTCAGCAATCATTTCTTCAGCCTTAGGCGTAGCCACCGTCCCGTAGAGCTCGGGAAGCACGCCTCCGAGCGGCTTTCGATGCCATACGTAGAAGAAATCCGATAGATCGGCGTACGGAATATTGTCATAGTACGGAGGATCGGTAGAGATGATGTGTCCACCACCATCGGATCCCTTTCCTATGGTGACAGCGTCCTGTTGGATGACAGAGCCCGATCCTCGTGCAGGCGTCCGCTCCAACGCCTCGACGAGGTAATCCAGCTGTCCGTTGATATTGCCACTGGAACTAGAAAATGGATTTGCTTCGGCGTATACCCAGATCATCGGCAAGGCATTACGTCCAAATACCTGCTCTACCGTCTCTCTGCCGGGGTGCCAGAAACTTTGACTCGAGTGTCGATTAGCTACACGCCCAAGCAAGAGCGTCAGATAAACAGCTAGATCGTTGGCATAGCTTCTAGAAGCTCCCTCACTTAGGGATTTCGCTACAGCCGCCTCTATGAGATCCACTAGACAGGCCAGAAGAGTGAGCTGCCGATTAGTAAACAAGTCAGCCCACGACGTGAGTCCATACGCTTGGATTCGGAATCCAAGCGCTTGGTCAGGGAGATCTCCTTCCGGGACGTCATCGGGAGCTGACACAGCTTTGGCGATCCGCTCATGATCTTCAGGCGGCGCTACGTAATACCGACTTCTTGGGCCTTCCGCAGCAATCGCCATCAACTGCGCACCCAACCTGCCAGCCCTACCCTCTGATCGGACATAAGAGAGAGGGACGGGTGTTTCACATATAAGACAGACAGCACCCTGCCGGTTAACAGTACCCTCTCGCGGATTACCTTTCGGTCCACGAACCTCAAACTTGACTCGTTTGCCATGGACGGTCGGCTCGGCGTAGCGCTCTTTGCCCTTCCTGTTGCTTAGCCAGAATCCGTTAGCTAGCGGCATCGTTCCACCGCAGGTTGGGTTCGGGCAGGTCGCAGTCCGAACCCAGAACCAAGCGATAATAGGCGCTTCAGTCCCATCACCTAGTCTGACGTGTGGATAGAGGTTCCCTATCCGTCTCTTCGCTTCGTTCCGTATCCATTCACCGTAGCGACGCACATCTTCAGCAAGACCGCTTGCTCCCTGCCATTCACCGAGTCGACTTTTGGCCGCTCCCGGAAATATAGGTGCCTTATTCCGCCACTTGGGCGGGATCTCGATCAGCGCCTTGTTGATGAGCACTGGAACTGGGTTCAAATCGGAGGCATGAGCATCCAAGCCGAGCCGCTGAGCTTCCAGAGGGATAGAGCCACCGCCAGCGAAAGGGTCTAAAATTGACGGCATCTTTCCATCGCAGGACTTCAATATTTCACTGCGAGCTTCCTCATACAGCCCCTTGTCGTTGATATTGTCCCAGTCAACAAGGCGCTCGATGATGTTGAAGAGGCGCTTACGCTCCAGAGTCTGATCTTCCTCGCTAGGGAACTCATCTGGGCGCGAGGACGGGTCATCTACGAGTTGGGCGAAGAGGACCGCGCGGCAGGCGGCCAGGGGGCGGCGGGCCCACCAGAGGTGGAGGGTGGAGGGGTGGCCGTGGCGGATGGACTTTTCGCGGGCCGACTGCTTGTTGATTTCTTCGAGGGGAAGAGCGACCTCGATGAGCTTGCGGCGGTACCCAGGGGTGCCGGCTTCGTTGTTCGTGGTCATATCGGTGCTCCTCCTCGTGCCCATTCCTTGTGCCAGTTGCCACCGAGGTCGGTGGCGGCGAAGTCGCCGAAGTCCACATCGCGGAAGGGATCCACGATGTAACGGACCTCGTCGTGCTCCGGGCCGTCCGGGTGGACGCTCACGAGCGCCAGCCGGTAGTTCGGCCCGGTGTTCTTGCCGGTGAGAACTTCCGTACGTGTGACGTGGAAGTGATCCGCTCCGTTTACCCGGCCTTTCACTTCGATGAAAATCCAGTGATCAGTGACCGTTCTGGAACGAATGTCATAGCCAGGGTTGTTATGCGGCATTTCCTCCGGGATGCGGCCGAGCTTCCGTTCCTCCTGCAGGACGCGATCGACCGCGCGCCGTTCGACCTCTGCGGTGTCCCGCGCGTACGCCTCCGGCGGCCCGTCGCGTAGTCCGGCGAGCCGGTCCAGCAGTCCCTGCGGGATCACCAGCGCGCCGCCGGCCACCCGAGGAGGCCGGACCTGGAGCAGCTCTCCTTGGTCCAGGTCCGCCATCCGGCGCTGGAGGCGTGCCTCCAGGTCGCGGGCCCGCCGGGCCGCCGTCTCCGGGCGGATCTTGAGGGTCTTGCGGGTCTGCTCGGCGTCAAGGAGGTCGGCGTGCCGGGTGTCCCAGTAGTTGATCTCTTGGAGCAGCCGCTGCCGGACGAGCCTGCGGGTGCGCTCGGTCTGCGCGGCGACCCGGGCGCGGATCTCCCCCACGTACGACGCCAGGCCGTTCTCCACCGCCCAGCCGACCGCGAGCCGGTCGACACCGCTCGCCAGCCAGGCTTCCTCCAGCACTCCCGCGACGAGCCGCCGCTCCGCCTCGGAGGCCAGCGCGTAGTCGAGGTAAGGGGCGGCCCCCGCGGCGCGGGCCGAGCTGCGGCCGATCTCCACGAAGTCGAAGCGCTTGCTGACGACCCGGTCGTGGCCGTCGGCGATCTCCTGGGAGATCGCGACCAGCACGTGCGGCTCCTCGGTCTCGACGCGCCGGTTCACCAGCACGGCGCCCTGCTTGAGCTGTGTGCCGTATCGCTCGATGACCAAGGAGACGACCGCGTCGAGCAGAGGGTGACCGGGAGCGAGCAGATCCGCGCGCGGTAGGCCCGCCGGGCGGACCAGCTCGCGGTCGAAGGTCACCCGCTCGTAGCGGCGCAGCACCGGTACGCCGACCCTGATCTGCCGGTCGTGGGCGACGACGTCGCTGGGGACATGCGTGATCTCGTACCGGCCGGACTCCCGCTCGGAGATACGTCCGCCGAGTCGCCGGAAGGCCGCGAGGAAGAACGCCTTGACGTAGTAGGGCTGGAGGCGCCGGGCCCGGGCCTCCTCCATGCGGAGCCGCCACTCGGCGACATCGGCCTCCTCCAGCTTCTGGTGCGCCAGGGCCCGCTCGGCCATCAGCTTGTCCAGACCCTGGCCCACCGAGGCGTCGATCACCTGGTTGAGCCGGTCGCGGACCTCCGGGCGGTCGCCGTACTGGATGGCCTGCATGAGCAGAGTGCGCAGCGGTTGCCCCTGGAACGCCTCGCCGAGGACGTCGAAGACCTTCCCCTTGTACGCGCGGCGCTGCTCGTCGATCTTGTCGAGCAGGCGGCGGAAGACCGCTCCTTCCCTGGTGTCCTCGGCGACGAGGTTCCACAGGTGGCAGACCTCGGTCTGCCCGATGCGGTGGATACGGCCGAAACGCTGTTCGATGCGGTTGGGGTTCCACGGAAGGTCGTAGTTCACCATCAGGTGAGCACGCTGGAGGTTCAGGCCCTCCCCCGCCGCGTCGGTGGCGACCAGGATGCGGCAGTCCTTGTCCTGGGTGAACAGCTCTTTGACGCGGCGCCGCTGGTCACGGGTCACCCCGCCATGGATGGTGACCACGGCCTCCTCGCGGCCGAGCAGCCCGCGGATGCGTTCCACGAGGTATTCGAGGGTGTCCCGGTGCTCGGTGAAGATGATCAGCTTGCGTGGCCCGCCGTCGGTGTCCCGGATCAGCGTGTGGCTCTGGAGCAGCTCCGACAGCTCGGTCCACTTGCGGTCGGTGCCCGCGTTGCGCACCCCGCGGGCGACCTCCACCAGGTCTTCCAGCAGACCGAGCTCCTTGTCCAGCTCGGCGAGCGTCTGAGCGGTGGTGGCCGCGTCGACGACGTCGTCCTCCAGCTCCTCGACCTCACCGCCGGGCAGGTCGTCGAGATCGGCGTCGAGGTCCTGCGGAGCCCGCCCGGCCAGAGCGGCGAGCCGCTCGCGGAGCCTGCCCTCGGCAGCGCTCGTGCCACCGGTGGCCAGCTCGTGCCGGAGCTGCTTGAGGCGCTTGTGACGGCGTTCGAGCGATTTCAGGATCGCTTCCGGGCTGGAGGCGAGCCGGCGCTGCAGCACGGTGAGCGCGAAGCCGACGGTGTTGCCGCGCCGCGCCTCTCCCCTGGTCGCCAGCTCCTGGGCCCGGCCCATCTGCTCGCGGACGTACTCGGTGACGACCTCGTACAGCTCGCGCTCGGCCTGCGACAGCTCGTAGGGGACGGTGTAGGCGCGGCGCTCGGGGAACAGCGGCTTGCCCTCGAAGGTGAGCAGGTCTTCCTTCACCATGCGGCGCATCAGGCCGTCGGTGTCGGCGGAGCTGATGCCCCCGCGGTACTTCCCTTCGAAGCGGTCGGAGTCGAGCAGCCCCATGAAGAGCTGGAAGTCGGCCTCGCTGCCGGCGTGCGGGGTCGCGGTCATCAGCAGCAGGTGGCGGGCGTGCCTGCCGAGCAGCTCGCCGAGCTGGTAGCGCTTGGTCTTCTTCAGTTCGTCGCCGAAGTAGCGTGCCGACATGCGGTGCGCCTCGTCGACCACGACCAGGTCCCAGTCACTGCGCTGGAGCTGCGCCTGGAGTTCCTCGCTGCGGGAGAGCTGGTCCATGCGGGCGATGAGCAGCGAATGGCGTTCGAAGACGCTCTGCTCCAGTTGCGCGTCGATCAGTTGCCGGGTGAGCAGCTCGAAGCGAAGGCCGAACTTCTCCAGTAGCTCCTCCTGCCACTGCTCGACCAGCCCGCCGGGCGCGACGATCATGCACCGTTCCAAATCGCCGCGGAGCATCAGCTCTTTGATGTAGAGGCCGGCCATGATGGTCTTGCCGGCCCCGGGGTCGTCGGCGAGCACGAACCGCAGAGGCGTGCGGTCGAGCAGTTCGCCGTACACGGCTTGGATCTGATGCGGCAACGGCTCGAGGTCGCTGGTGGTGACGGCCAGCATGGGGTCGAACCGGGCGGCCATGCGGATGCGCAGAGCCTCGGTGGCGAATTTGAAGTGCGCGCCATCGCCGTCGAAGGCGTAGGCGGCGGACGGCCTGCGCAGGACGAGCCGGCTCTCGCGATCGCGGTCGAGCAGCTGAGCGGTGATCTGGTCTGTTTCGGTCTGGTAGGTGAGCTCGAGCGCGTTGGCTCCGTACCAGGTGACGGCCACGACCTTCACGTCACCGCCCGGGATGACCCCGCCGACGATGGCGCCCTGAGTCAGCTCTTCGAGTTTGACGCCCGTCATCGGGAGGCGCACCATAGCCGGTTTGTCCAGAGTTGCACGCTCTTATCAGCCCTTCCGGTTAATCCACCCGCATATGCGGATGCAAGGAACCCGCCGTCTCCAGCGACCGGATGACCGAAAAGTCGGACAGTCGGCGATTTACCGCTGGGCCGTAATTCATCCACACACCGGCCGGATAACGACTTGGGCCACGCGCGTCACAGAATCGGTACGGTTCGATTACCGCGGATGAATGGGCGACCTATCGGGGGGACGGTAGATCAGGTAGAACAAGAGAAACGTTAACACCATGTCCTCGCAGACACAAGTCAAATGTCTGTGTATCGCAGTCACGGGCGCAATGTGCCCTGCTCAAGATGCGGAGCCCAGCGGGGCCGCCTTCCCCCCGCCATCAGGACTTGAGACCGCCTCGGCCTGGCGCTCGAACCACGACGTCGACCCGCCAAGACCTGCCTGTTCTCGGTGAATCACATCGACAGGCGGCTGAGGCTCTCGCGAACCCGTACGGCCTCGGGATGCTCGGCGCCGTACCGCCGAACCAGCTCTGACAGCAGTGCGGTCAGCGTCACCCGCGCCTGCTCGGTGTCGCCGGCACCCAGTTGCAGCAACCCGATCTGACGCCTCAGCTCCAGTGGGCGCGGGTCTTCGTCCCCGTACAGGCTGCGCTCGTCCGCCAGCAGGCGTTCGAGCATCTCAAGCGCCGTGCCCGTCCTACCCATGAGTGCGTGGCAAGTCGCCTCCTGCCTGCGGCAGTGCAGCACCACTTCGTCGTCGGGTCCGTGCCTCTTCGCCAGGTCGGTGCTCAGCTCGGCGAACGTCGGCGCGGCCCGGCGGTAGTCACCGCCCTCGAACAGCACCTCGGCCAGATGAATCCGCAGGTCCAGCACCTCGCTGTCCAAGGCCCCGAAGATCCGGCCGGCGGTCGCGAGAACGGCGGACAGCACCTCCACCGCCTGCCCGTAGCGGGAATCCTCAGCCAGCGCCCTGGCCTCCGTACGCGCCTGGGCGATGTCCCCGCGGCTGAACCCCGCATCGCCGCCCGGGACCCGTGCCGATCGCCGGGCGGAGGGCTCCGGTTCCGCTTGCGGTGACTCCCGGCCGAGTATTTCGGACGCCATGATGCTCTCCGCGCCCGCGCCGATGCGGGCGACCGCGCCGGCGTACATGCGCACCGCGCTCGGCGCGAAGGTGACGGCGCCGGTGATCGGGGGCAGCCCCGTGGTGAACGGCAGCAGCGCCTCGACCACCGACCCGGCCTGCGCCGGGCGGTCCTCCGCGCGCTTCTGCAGCATGCTCATCAGGTAGGCGTCCAGGCCCGCCGGCACGTCCGCCCGCTCCAGCCGTACGGGCGGGGCGGGGATGTTCACCTGCTTGTCGAAGGTGTCGTACTCGGTGTCGCCCTCGAAGAGACGGCGTCCGGTGAGCATCTCGTGCAGGACCAGCCCGAGAGCGTAGATGTCGCTCTGCGGCCCCACCGTCGCACCGCGGATCTGCTCAGGTGACATGTACGAGGGCGTGCCGAGGACCGTGCCGCTACGGGTCAGCTTGGTCAGCTCGGGATCGTGGAACATGGCCAGGCCGAAGTCGAGCACCTTGACCGAGCCGTCCCGGCAGAGCATGAGGTTGCTCGGCTTCAGGTCACGGTGGAAGATGCCCCGCTCGTGAGCGGCCTGGAGCACGGCCGCCGCCTGCGCCGTAATCAGCGCGGCCCAGGCGGCGGGAAGCGGGCCGTGCTCGCTCACCAGGTGGTCGATGGTCACCCCGTCCACGTACTGCATCACCAGGTAAGGACGGGTGCCGAGCCGCGGATCCTGGTAGGCGTTGGCGTCGTACACCGACGGAGCACCGGGATGGTCGAGTTTCGCCATCACCCGCGTCTCGTGGACGAAGCGTTTTACCAGAGCCTCGTCGTACTGGCCATAAGGGAAGCGAATAAGCTTTACGGCCACCCTTCGATCGAGATTTCGGTCATAACCACCGTAAACCTCTCCCATGCCACCCCGACCGAGCGGAAGATCGTCGAGTTCGTAGCGGCCACCGATGATTATCCGCTCCGCCATCCCCGCCCCTCCCCGGCACCGCATTCTGCGGCAAAACTACACCGAGTCGGCCTCGGCACGCAGAGGCCGACTAGGAGCGGCCCGCTCTATGAGAGTGGACAGGAATTCCTGCGTCTCCGGATCGACGGCGTATATCGCGGTGCCCGCCATCCCACGAGTCAGCAGAACCTTGTAGCTGTTACGGATCAACCGGTCCGCCTGCTCGTCGCTGACGCTTCTGGTGAGCGCCGGGTCCTTGCTCGCGGACCGTTTGGTTCGCAGCTTTCCGTCGCGTGCGACCAGGTCGGGACCGATGATGACGCCGTTCCAGTCGTACTCGAAACCCTGGGCGGTGAACACGCACCCCACCTGCCCAAACCCGCCGGGCTCGGTCGCCCATAGCGCACTGGCCGGCGCATCGCCCACGGCCCTGTCCCCCTTGACGTTCCAGGGACGCGTCCAGTCGCCGATCCGTACGTCGTGAACCAGCGTGCCGTCCTTGCCCGGCTCGCTCCACTTCCAGCAGAAGCCGGCCGTCATCCGAGCGGAGTACTGCTGTTCCAGCTTGCTCTTGAGCAGCGCCTCAAGCTCGTACGGGGAATCGGCCAGCGTGACGTCGAAGTGGTCATCCTCGGTCCAGACCTCGGGACCGCCACCGTCGAGGCCGAGGAGGCGCAGCACCCAGTTCTCGTACGTGCGGCTGCCACCGCATCGGAACTGGGCGTCGAGCGACACTTCGTGCACGTGGAATCCGAGCTGCCCGGCATGCCGTCTGATGTCCGCCACCGTGCCGAGCTCCCCGGGCCGTACGACCTGGTGCTCGTCCAGAAGGAACACCGGAACGCGGGCCACGGCCATCAACTCGTCCACCTGAGGGCGACCGGTGCGGTCACTCGCCTTGGTGTACCGCGTCGAGGAGTTCTCCCGAATGCGGTGCGCCTCGTCGCAGATCAGCACTTCGAGCTCGTTCGCGTCCGCGTGCGTGAAGTTGTTGAAGTACTTGAACAGACTCTGCACCCGGGTCGAGCCCTTGCCGACATAGCGGCGCATCGTCTGGGTGAACGACCGGGACCCGGTGGCGTGGACGGCACTCCGGCCCCGGCGGGTCAGCTCGCCCAGCAACGACAGCGCGATGACGCTCTTCCCGCTGCCCGGGCCGCCCGAGACGATGACGACCTCCTTGGAGTTGGCCCGACGAGCCTTCTCGACATGGTGCAGGACGATCTCGTATGCCAGCCGCTGCTCGGCGACCAACACGAACTGCTCGCGGTTCTTGATCTCCGCGGCCGCCAAGCTGAGAAGTTGCTTCGAGGGACGGACGGCGCTGGTCAGCAGCCTGTCGGCGGCACCGGCACCCGCCTGGGGGGCGAACCGGTCGCGAAGGTAGTCGAGAAAAGCCCCGCGGCGGGTCTGGGTGAACATCCGCGTGCGCTCGTCCTGCACGAGGTCGTACAGGTCACGGACGTCCGGGTCGGCGGCGTTGTGCAGGTAGGCCACGCCGCATAAGGCGTCGTGGTGCCCTCCGAGAACGGCGGCGAAGTCGGCGATGTAGTCGCAGTACCCCTGCACCTGCAGCAGCGGGTGGAGGTGAGGGCCTCCCGGCATGCCTTCCACCAGGACGAGCTTCTGGTCCTCTTCGTACAGGTCCGCCTGGCTCCACTGCTTCAGCTCGACGACCACGTACGCGTCACCGCCGGTGCGCCGGTCAACGCCAGCGAGGACCACGTCAGCCCGCTGGCTGGTCATCGGGAGCTGGTATTCGACCAGCATCTCGACCTGACCGAGCCCGGCGTCGATCAGGTCCGAAGCCAGGACCGGAAGGCTACGGTCCCATGACCGGCGCTCCGCCTGGGACGGCGTCACGCCCGCGGTCATCCGTAGATGCTCGGTCAGGAGCTGACTCAACCGCCGTTCTGGAAGTGACTGGGACGCTAACTTGGCCAGACCTTCGGCGGAGTGCCGAAACGCCGTCACGGACCTACCCCCACGCAGCACGAAATCTCGTGCGGTATGGGGGCATGTCCGCGACCGTCAGATCGGCGGAAGCCCGTCGGGCCGCATCACCTATGTGGCAGGCACATTAGCAGCGAGCCCAGACAAAGCCCGGCCGTATACGGCTCAAGGGGCGTGCCAGCCGGATGTGCCCAAGCCGAGCGTTACGCCGCCAGCTCGCTTCGCAGGTGGTCGCGGAACTCTCTGACTGCCATGGTGTCGCCATACGGTTCGAGCTGACCGGCGAACTCGCGGAGACGCTTGACAAGACGGACGGACGTCAGCGACCTGGCTGCTGGGACCGCAGCCTTAGCCGTATCGAGCGCCTGCTCCAACTCCCTCATCCCGAGATACGCTTCCGCGGCGTTCACCCGAGTGAACTGCATGGCCCGGGGATGGCGCTCGTTGTAGTCCCGCAATGCGGTTTCCGCGCAAGCGAGAGCCCTGGCATGCTCACCGGCCAACTGCCAGCAAGCGCCGAGTGCGGCGGCGAAGCCCGGTTGACCGTACGACGTGAGCCATGCGGGGTCTCTGCCGGCAGGTCCTTGAGCATGTAGGCGTTCAGCATCGCCGAGTAGACGCTCTACGCATCCGAGGCTGTGCTTCTCACGCGTGTCCGCAAATCTCCGCTGCAAGGCGATGGCACCCGCCTGCTTGATGAGCATGAACGCCAGGACACATGGTGTCGCCGCACCCTGGCGAGCGGCGTCAACGGCAGCGCCGGCCAGCCGTGGCGCCCACTTCGTTTCCCTGAGGTAGATCGCCTGCTGCGTCAAGGTCATCAGCACCCACGCCCCCGTCAGCAGGTCACCGCCTGCCTTCGCCAGGCTCAGCGCCTGTCCGAAGTGGTGCTGGGCTTGTCCGTGATGGCCGAGATCGAATGCTGTCCAGCCGGCCATTTCCGTTAGCCCGGCCGCGGCGATCATCAGCTCGGAGCCGACATTGGTGTCGTACCGTCCATGAAGCAGTGGCGTCACAACGCTGTTCAGGTACTTAATGACCACTGGCCGGACAAGCCCGGCACCGAACTGCTGATCCATCTGGCTGAACGCCTGGCGGGCCTCGTTGATGCGTTGCACATCGGCCATGCCGACCGCGCGACCCGCCCCGGCGCGCGCGGTGGAGGCGGCCGGGGTGTCGTAGGTCCAGGAGGTCAGCCACTCCCCCAGGGCGGCCGGGACGAACGGCAGCGTGGCCAGCAGGTGACGGCGGGACGGATCCATCTCGTACCTCCACAGCAGGTCGGCCGACTTCACCGTAGCTTCCAGCGACCCCCCGCCACAGTCCACGAGCGGCCAGGAAGGTGTCTCCACGAAGGCCCAGCCCTCCACCCACCGTTCCACCTCGACGGCCTCGACCGCGAACACCACGGCCATCCGCGCCCGATGCCGGGCTCGCACCCCCTGCTCACCGCGCTCCCAGCGCGCCCACGTCGTCGGCGACACCCCGACCGCCTCGGCCGCCGCCTCCTGGCTCAGCCCGCGCCGCCGTCGCGCCCGCACCAGCTCGGGACGACCGGCCTGCTCTCCCCGTACTGCCACGACGGACCCCTTCGGTAATCGCCTGGCCACTGAATGTAATGACGATGACACCGACCGCGGCCACGCGCCAAGCCCTTCGGATCAAACGACTAGAGATCGACCACTTCCGGCGTACGCCATGCCACGTCCCTGATCAACGCGCATGCGACGCCGTTCCACATGCTCCCCCGGCCGTCTTTCCTGCTGTGCACCGTCACCACAACGAACGGAGCACCGTCATGCCCCCCGTCGTCCCCGACCCGCACCCCTCTTCCCAGCGGCCGGACGGCTCGCCTGCCGCCGCCGTGCGGCATCAGGACATCCGGGTGCTGGTGAAGGTCCTGCAGCCCGGCTCGGCCGCACGCCGGGCGCGCACCGTGGTCAGGGAGGTGCTGCGGGAGGCGGGGGTCGGCGACGAAGCGATCACCGACGCCGAGATCGTGGTCGCCGAGCTGGCCGCGAACGCCGAACGGCACGGGCAACGCCCGTACGAGCTGCGCGTCTTCCGTATCGACGGCGTCCCCACCTGGTGCGAGGTCGTCGACGGCGACCCGGGGCCCGAGAAGATCAGCGACGCCTTCCAGCGACTGGCGACGCTGCCCGAGCCCGACCTGTCACTCCTCGCCGAGAACGGGCGCGGCCTGCTACTGACCTACGAACTGTCCCAGGGCCACTGCCAGGCGTACGCGACGACCACGACCACCACCGACTCCCCCGGCAAGGCCGTCGGCTTCGCCCTCCCCACCACCTCAGGCCCGCGCACCCCTTACTCCCACCTCCCCGACCTCCGCCCCGGCCTCGCCCACCTTCGCCAGTGGCGACTCCACCACCCGCCCCCCGGCACCGAGGTGTAGCGCCGGTGTACATCACCTCGTGCCACGTGGCGACCACCGGCCGAGCCTCTGGATGAGCGCACTCATGTCGGACGCTGAGGGGGGTTCACTCGGATCGGATGTGACAGTCAGTCCGTCAAGGACGTGGATCCACGATGCGTAGCATTTCGATGAAACCCTCCACTCTCCTAAGGGTCTCCTCGTCCAACGGGTCGGGAGCGAAGTGCATCAGCTCGTTGCGAACCGTCCGAATAAGTTCCAGCAGTTCCAGGAAGAGCGCGTGATCGAGCGGCCATTCCAAGCGGTTCCAGTGCGCGGAAGTGGCGAGCAGATGCTTGTACGCTCCAAGCATCAGGTCGTTCGCCGAGGTTACCTGGGCGGCCAAGTGCCTGGGCGCGGCCTGCCGGAGTTCGTCGACGGTGAAGACCTCGTCGGCTCGCCTTCTCAATCGGCGCTCGGCCTCCTCCACAAGGACGAAGGGCCGGGCCAGGGTACCGAACTGTTGTGTCAGATCGGCCGCGGTGATGATGCCGGTCACTCTCTTGTCGGAGTCGCAGACGAAGACAAAGCCCCGGTTGTAGATTTCATTCACTTGGCTGAGCAGGTCTTCATGATGGTCGACCAAGCCGACCGTTCGGTCCACCGCATCGGAGACAGTACGGAGTTTCTGCCCCCGCATGGACGCTTTGCCGATGGACTCCCAGCTCAGAGCGCCGCGTAAGGTCCCGTTCTCGTCGATCACGGCAAGCTGTGAGTACTTGCCGCTCAGCATCTTGGTATGGGCGATCTTGAGCTCGTCCTCCAAGCCGACGGAGGCCACGCCCTTGTTCGCGGATTCCAGGACACCGACCCGTAGGGTGATCGCGGGCAGGTCCGGGGCATCCTCGACGTCCGGTAGCAATGACTGGCTGGTAAGCCCCTTGGCACTGGTGGGTTCTTCGCCGATGGGGAGGAGTTCGATGATGTTGTCGAACCAACCCTCGGTGAAGGATGGCCGTGTCGTAACCCCCTTAGCGACGAGATCCGCCTCTATGCGGGCCACCGATGCCGAGGTCCGGCGAGTGACTCCCCAGCGCTTGAGAAACTCGCGGATGGTTAGCCGGATCGGTTCACCGGTGCTGTTGGCGATCACTGCATCGAGAAGCTCGTGAGGGGTGTCGAAACCCTCCAGGACGATCATCTCGTCCGTTGTTGGACCGGGGTCGGTGCCGTACTCAGCGAGATGGGCGATGCGCCGAGGTGCTCCAAACCGGCTGAGGGCGCAGATCGTCAGCAAGGAGCTCATGCTGTTGCGCAGGTCTTGCTCGATATCGCCCTTGACGATGTCCGTGCGCAGCCATTCCACCGGCCGTACCTGGCGGAAACCGAGATCGGCATCGCTCTCATAGCGGTATGGCCCTGTGATCCGTCCCAGGGCGACGGTCGGCCGTGTTTTCAACGGGCACACCACAAGGTCGCCCTCGCGGACCTCCCGGAGAAACCTCCATAATTGCCCTGTCCAGTTGGACAGGGTCGCTTTTCCTTCGTTGGGATAGCTTTTAGCGACCAGGGCCGCCATGTCCGTTCGGCTCTCGCAGGCGCTGAGGTCGCCCAACTCCGGCCACCCCAGAATCGCCTGCCCTTGATGCAGGGCAACCTCTTCCCGCTGTCCGGTCTCGCCCAGTCGAACCAGCCACGCCCGCGACGTCATCGACCCTGCTTTCCTCGACCCACTTCTGTGTGCACGTAACACCAAGAAGATGGTGAACAACATAGAGCCCCGTCCACTGGACGGGGCTCCGGGCCACCCACCGAAACGGGTGGTGCGGTTGGGAATGAGTCAACCCGCTCCCCTTCGTCGCTGTCAACTCACTATGCGCAATGAGAGCCACCTGCCGTCGGCATGGCCGACAAAGACGGCAGAGTGGGCGAACCGGTCAACGAGGTGGCGGCTCTACCGATCTCGGCACGGGAGTGTGGCCGCCTTCCTTGCCTCTCGGACAGGCCTCGGTCTTGACTTCGACCTGGTCGATCGCCTTAAAGATCGAATTCGCGAACTGGGCAAAGACGGTGCAACAACCGCGTCCTCTTTCGCCACGGGGGCACAGACCCGGATGGTTCCCCTCCCCCACCATCCACGATCATTCCGGCTTGTGCGGCCCCGCATCACCAAAGCGGCCATGACCGGAGCGCCCGGGCATCGGACTGCGCACTCCCCGCCGACCGTCGGGTCGCCCGTCGACATACGCACCGCCCTGGTCACGGTTCACCCGCGGACGTGGCACGGCACTAGCTTGCTGCCATGAGCGAGCTTGAGGGGTTGACCGAGCGCATGCGGCAGTTCGCCCGCGACAGGGACTGGGAGCAGTTCCACACGCCCAAGAACCTGGCGATGGCGCTGGCAGGAGAGGTCGGCGAACTGCTCGCGGAGTTGCAGTGGCTGACGCCCGCGGAGGCGTCCGAGGTCATGGCGGACCCCGAGGCGGCCGCCCGTCTGCGCTCCGAGATCGCCGACGTGACGCTTTATCTGGTCCGGCTCGCCGATGTCCTCGGCATCGACCTTGTGACGGCCGGCCACGCGAAACTCGACGAAGGCGACAAGCGCTATACCGTGGAGGACTACCGCGGCTCGGCCAGAAAGGCACCCCCGCTGATCTGAGCCACTCACCTGCAGAGAAGCATTGAGATATCGGGTGTATCGACGGGGATGTGAACAGCGTCACAACTGAACCCCGCGTGCCGAAGCCCCGGCTCGAATGACCCGCGCCAGCCCACCAAGGCCTGCGACACACTCCCGATCGCCCGCACCACCCGGCTCTCGAACCGACTGGCCGGCCACTGGTCCTGCTCCATGGTGTCCGCGCATTCCGCGACGACCACATGCGGATCGCCCTATCCACCGTGGCGGATCAGGGCACGACTTGCCAGACGACATGCGTCGACCGTTGCCCGTGCGGCCAAATGGCACGAACCCCGGACAGTGGCCGGTAAGACCAGGGCCTCGCCCGGTGAACGAGGCCCATGCCCACCCATCGAGTGGGCAGAGACATCTGCCCATGCCATCGGGAATCAGCGGAGTGCGTGCTTGTCGGCCCAGTCGGCGATGGCGGCGGCGATCAGGTGGGGATGGTCTTCCGGGGTATGGTGCCCGGCGATCACGTCGTGGTGCCGGATCTCCAGGCCGGCCATGTTGGCCGCGCACCAGTCGTACATCGCCGGGGTCATCATGTGGCCGGGGCCGGGGTTGAAGGTGAGCAGCAGCTTGGGCACGTCGGGGCTGGTCGCCAGCCACCGGTCGTAGGCCTCGACCCTGGCCACGACGTCGGCGGGTTCTCCGCCGAGCGGCATGGAGCGTGCCCATCGCAGCAGCGGCAGGCGGCTCTCCCGCGTGGGATAGGGCCTGCGGTAGGCGTCGAGGTCCTCCTGGCCGAGGGTGGTGGCGACGCTGCCCGGCAGCCCCTGCTCGAGGAAGAGGTTGTCGTCGAGCATCATCACCTCGCCCACGCCGCTGGTCTTGATCGCCCGGAACAGTTCACGGCCTCCTTCGGGGAACTCCTCCCAGGACATCGGCTTGACGATCGCCTCGGTGAACGCGATGCCGCGGACGCGCCCTGGGTGGCGGGCGGCCCAGTCGAAGGCGAGGAAGCTGCCCCAGTCATGGCCGACCAGCACCACGTCGTCGAGGCCGAGGGCGTCGAACCAGGCGTCCAGGTAGCGGACGTGGTCGGCGAAGGTGTAGTCGATGGGCGGTTTGCCGGAGCTGCCCATGCCGATCAGGTCGGGGGCCAGGCGGCGGCCGGGCTCGCCGACGGCCGGGAGGACGTGCCGCCACAGGTAGGAGGAGGTCGGATTGCCGTGCAGGAAGACCATCGGGGCGCCAGAGCCGAGGTCCTCGTAGTACATCGTCGAGTCGAGTACGGGCTGGATGGGCATAGTGTGTGTCCCTTTCAGATGTTGAGTTTCATCACTCAGTCGACCGCGAGCGCGACCCGGCCGGGCGGGTCGGGCGGCACGGTCCAGCGCGTTCGGCGTACCGGCGTGCCCTACCGGGGAGAGGGCCGGGACGAGGAGCTCACTGTGCAGCCGCCACCCGAGGTCCTCGCGTTCCGGAAGGTCGCCGTCGGCGTGGTCATCGGAAGGCCGCGATGTTGCGTGCCGCCCAGTCGGCGAAGGTGCGCGGCGTGCGGCCGAGGATCCGCTCGACGTCGGGGCTCACCTGCTGCTCGTCGCCCGACGGCTCGCCCAGGATGGCGAGGGTGCCGTCGACGACCGGCTCGGGCATGAACCGCAGCATCTGCGCGCGGGCTTCCTCGCGAGTCTGCTCGACGAACCGGACGGGAGTGCCCAGCGCCCCACCGATCGCCGCGACCCGTTCCCGCGGGGTGACCGGCTCCGGACCGGTGAGCTCGTACGCGCGGCCGGTGTGGCCGTCCTGGGTCAGGGTCGCCGCCGCGACCTCGGCGATGTCCGCCGGGTCGATGGCCGGCAGCCCGACGTCGCCGAACGGCGCGGCGGCCGTCCGCTGCGACCGGATCTGATCGGCCCACGCGAAGGCGTTGGAGTCGAAGCCGCCGGGCCGCAGGATCGTCCACGCCAGACCGGAGCCTCGCACGGCTTCCTCGAACGCGACCGGATGCCGGTAGACCTCGGGTCGCGTCCTGGCTCCCTGAGAGGAGAGCAGCACCACCCGCTGGATTCCGGCCGCCTTGGCCAGGTCCAGAATGCCCTGCGGGTCGTCACCGGCGACGAGCAGGAACAGCGTGTCGGCCCCCTCCAGCGCGGGCTTCAGGCTGACGGGCTCGGCGAGGTCGCCCCGGATGTGCCGTACGCCGGGCGGCAGCTGCGAGGGCTGCACAGGCTGCCGGGAGACCGCCGTCACCTGCTCGCCGGCCGCGGCGAGGATCTGTACGACGTTCCGTCCGACGTTCCCGGTCGCACCCGTTACCACGATCACGCAAACCATCTCCCAGGTAAGTTAGCTGACTAACTGGTTCAGGACCATAGTCGATCAGATCACCACGCGTCTATAGTTAGTCAGGTGACTGACTCGACGAAGGTGCGGCAGAAGCCGGGCAAACGGGAGCGGCTGGCCACGGCCGCGGCCCGCGTCCTGCACGAACAGGGTGTCGAGAAGACGACGCTCGCCGACATCGCCCGAGCGGCCGACGTGCCCGTGGGCAACGTCTACTACTACTTCAAGACCAAGGACCAGCTCGTCGAGGCCGCCATCGACGCGCACGGGCAGAACCTGCGGACGATCATCGCCGCGCTCGACACGCTGCCCACTCCCCAGGACCGGCTGAAGGCGCTCGTAGGCGGGTGGATCGATCAGCGCGAGCTCGCGGCCCGGTACGGCTGCCCCACCGGAACGCTGGCCGCGGAGCTCGACAAACGCGAAGACGGCCTGGACCGCCAGATCGCCAAGATCATGCAAGTCCTGCTCGACTGGGCCGAGCAGCAGTTCCAGGCGATGGGCCGGCCCGACTCCCGCGAGCTCGCCGTGGCCCTGATCGCCGCCTACCAGGGGATCTCCCTGCTGACCAACACCTTCCGCGACCCCCAGCTCATGGCCACCGAAGGCCGCCGCCTGGAACGCTGGATCGACTCCCTGACCTGACCAGAGACGGCGACGGCGGCGCCACCAATGCCGGTGAGACCGGTCACGACCTGCCTGGAGCCCGAGCCGGTCCGCTCGACGTCTCTGGGACGGGTTTCTAGAGTGTGGGGGTGGGCCGGGTATTGGTGTTGTTCCTCGTCCTGGGCGCCGTTCTGTCCGGCTGCGGCTCGGAGGGGGTGCTCAGTCAGGCCGTCATCGACCGAGCTCACGCGCAGGGTGTGGCCCCGGCCCTGATCTACGTCGTGGATCTGCCCGGTTACGAGCTCGCCGAGCAGTCGGTCGGCGGGGTCGGGGAAGAGGGCTTCGGCGCCTTCTACGTCTCCCCCGACGGCAGGCGGGTCGAACTACGCGTTGATCGCGGTGACTTCAGCGACGGCCAGTGTGCCGACACCCCCATCAGCGGCGCCGAGCCGCCCACCGCCCCAGTACGGTGTGACCGCGACGAGGTGGGCTGGTACCGGCAAGGCGGCGGCCGCCACGAGTACACCGCGGTTCGCGGCGACCACTACATCCGCCTCGCCGGACGGCTCGCGGACGTGGACCGGGCCGCCCTGAAGGCGGCCGTCGCCGGAGCACGACCTGCGACCGGGACCGGCACACCTTCCCCACCACCAAGTCCCGTCGAGCGCGGTGACCTGCCCACCGGTGGCGACGGCGCCCCCGACAACGAGGTGGGCCCCGGCGGCTGACCGAACCCGCGACTGGTCAATAACGAGGTAGGCCCCGGCAACCTGAACGGACACGCGACTGAGCAACTTTGGTGGCCGGCCATGAGGTACCCCATCGTGACCGACGAGAGCCGGTGCCTGCCCCCGGCCCCGTCCCCTCCCGCTCGGTCCGCCGAGGATTTGAGGGCGGGCCTGACGGAAATCCGCGTCCGCTCGGTGTCACATGGTGATCTGGTAACACTGCGTCCATGCGGAGGTCCTCAGCCGCGCGGAGCGTCCGCCCGGACCGCATGTCACCAGGAAAGCGTTCCTCGATGTCAGCCGGCGTGGGAGAGAAGGAGAAAGCATGGCGACGTTCGTGCTCGTGCCCGGGGGGTGGCACGGCTCCTGGGCGTTCGAGGCGGTGGCTCCGCTGCTGGAGCGTGCCGGTCATGCCGTTCACGCCCTGACCCTGACCGGTCTGCGGCCGGACGACGACGACGCGACGGTCGCGGCCGCCAACCTCGACACCCATGCCGACGACGTGTTGCGGCTCCTCGACCGCGCCCACATCACCGGTGCGACGCTGGTCGGCCACAGCTACGGCGGGATGGTGATCACCGCGGCCGCCGATCGCGCCGGCGGCCGGGTCTCACGACTGGTGCATCTGGACGCCTACGTGCCGCGCGACGGCGAGTCGTGCTGGTCGTCGACGACCGAGCGCTACCGGGAGGCGTTCGCCGCCGGCGCCGCGACCACCGGCTACGCCGTCCGGCCGCCGGACGGCGTGGATCCCCGCTGCCGTCCCCATCCCCTCGCCTCGTTCGTGCAGGCGATCCGGCTCACAGGCGCGCTCGCGCCTACCCCCCGCCGGGAGTTCATCTACTGCTCGGGTTGGGAAGACCGGACGCCGTTCGCCGAACTCCGCGATCGGCTCCAGGCCGATCCCGACTGGCGGGTCCACGACCTCCCGACCGGCCACGACGCGCTGCATGAGGCCCCTGAGGCGGTCGCCGCGCTCCTGCTCGGTGAATGTGGCCCCCAGGCGTCGACGCGCCCGCAGCAGGCTTGTCGGTGAGGACCGTGCGAGCCCATTTCACCACCGGCGGCTGAAGGTCGAGCCGGCGACGACGTGGTCCAGGTGCTCCCTCGGCTTCGCCGGCTGAGCCTGCGACTCACGGCCCAGAACCGGTGAGGAGGGGTTAACGGCGCCTACATGTCGTACGAATGCCGGTGTAATCGCCGGGGCGGAATCTTGTGGTCGTGGGGATGCCGAGTACGACGACCCATTGCCCGTACTGCTCGTTGCAGTGTGGGATCTCGTTGCAGGTCAGGGGCAGCGAGGTCTCGCTGTCGCCTGCCGACTTCCCGACCAATCGCGGTGGGCTCTGCGTGAAGGGGTGGACGGCGGCCGAGCTGCTGGATCACCCGGATCGGCTGCTCACGCCGCTGGTCAGGGCGGTTCCCGGTGACCGCCGCAGCCCGTTTCGCGCGGCGGGCTGGGAGGAGGCCCTCGACCGCACCGTGGAGGCGATCATCGCCACCCAGGAGCGGTACGGCAGGGACAGTGTCGGGTGCTTCGGCGGCGGCGGGCTCACCAACGAGAAGGCCTACCTGCTGGGGAAGTTCGCGCGGGTCGCGCTGCGGACGGCCTCGATCGACTACAACGGCCGGTTCTGCATGTCGTCGGCGGCGACCGCGGCCAACCGGGCGTTCGGCGTGGACCGGGGGCTGCCGTTTCCGCTGGCCGATGTGGCGAGGACCCAGGTGCTGCTCCTGGCGGGCAGCAATCTCGCCGACACGATGCCGCCGGCGATGCAGTACCTGAACGAGGCGCGTGAACGCGGGGGCGGCCTGGTCGTGGTCGATCCGCGCACGTCCGCGACCGCCAAAATGGCGACGGTCCACCTGCGCCCCGTCCCCGGGACCGACCTCGTGCTGGCCAACGGCCTGCTGCACCTGGTGCTGCGTGCCGGTCGCGCCGACCTTGAGTACATCGCCGCGCGCACCACGGGATTCGACGAGGTGCGGGCGAGCCTGACGGCGTACTGGCCCGACCGGGTCGAGCGCATCACCGGGGTCCCGGTGGAGGACCTGCAACGGGTGGCCGGGATGCTCGGCACCGCCGCCTCCGCGATGATCCTGACGGCCCGGGGGGCCGAGCAGCACAGCCAGGGCAGCGACACGGCGCAGGCCTTCATCAACCTGGCGCTGGCGCTCGGGCTTCCCGGCCGGCCGGGCAGCGGATACGGCTCCATCACGGGTCAGGGCAACGGCCAGGGGGGACGGGAACACGGCCAGAAGGCCGACCAACTGCCCGGATACCGGCGGATCGACGACCCGGCCGCCCGGGCCCACGTGGCCGCGGTCTGGGGGATCGACCCGGAGGAGCTGCCCGGCGCCGGGGTGTCGGCGTACGAAATGCTCAGCGGTCTGGGCCGGGACGGCGGGGTGCGCGCCCTGCTGGTGTTCGCCTCCAACGTGGTGGTGTCCGCCCCTGATCGCGACCGCGTGCTCGATCGCCTGCGCGCGCTGGACTTCCTCGCGGTCTCGGACATGTTCCTGTCGGAGACCGCGATGGAGGCCGACGTGGTGTTCCCCACCGCCCAGTGGGCGGAGGAGGAGGGCACCATGACGAACCTGGAGGGCCGGGTCGTCCGGCGCAGGCCGGCGCGGGTGCCGCCCGGCCAGGCGCGCGACGATCTGCGGATCATCACCGCTCTGGCCCGGCGGCTCGGGCGCGGCGCGTACTTCAGCGCCGACGCGCGTGAGGTGTTCCAGGAGCTGCGGCGCGCCAGTTCCGGCGGCGTCGCCGACTACGGCGGAATCACCTACGAGCGGATCGAGGCGGAGCAGGGGGTGTTCTGGCCGTGCCCTGAGGGTGAGACGGGGGCGGCGAGGATGTTCACCGAACGGTTCCCCACCCCGGACGGCCGGGCCCGGTTCGTCCGGGTGGAGCACCGGGACGCCACCGAACGGCTCGACGCGGAGTTCCCCTACGTCCTCACCACGGGGCGTCTCATGCGCCAGTACCAGAGCGGCACCCAGACGCGCAGGATCGCGGCGCTGACGCAGGGCGATGCGGTTCCGAGCGCGGAGATGCACCCTGACCTGGCCAGGCGGCATGGCATCGGCGCGGGGGACGCCGTCGAGCTGCGCACCCGCCGGGGCAGCGCCCTCTTCGCGGCGGAGCTGGCCGACGGCATCCGTCCCGACACCGTCTTCGTCCCGTTCCACTGGGGCGGCGAGTCCGGCGCGAACGCCCTCACCGATCCGTCGCTGGATCCTCTCTCGCGCATGCCCGCCTTCAAGGCCTGCGCGGTCGCCGTCAGGAAGGTCGAAGACCCACGGCCACGGCTCGACGGAAGGACTCATATGGATTCGACACCCCGGTTCCTGCAGGGAATCTTCTCCTTCACCGGCAAGGGCATGGACGCCCCCTTCCCGCTGGCGTCGGAGTTGCGCTACGTCGTCCCCGACGGCTACGTCACCCAGCCCGTGTACCTGCGGGGCGGGAACTCCTGCGACGAGCTCGTCTGCCTGGTCCTGATGCGCGACGGGACTCCTATGCGGTACTTGCCGATCGGCGCCAAGGCCGGCGTCCACGTCTCCCTTCGCGTCGTCGAGGACCTGATGGCCGGGACCACGATCGAGGTGTACCTGGCCGCCCCGGACGGCGTCTCCGGGTCGGCCGTCGTCGATCTCGGCCTGGTCGAGGTGTGAGGAGGAACGCCATGCGGCAGCGTCTGGTCGTGATCGGCAACGGTATGGCGGGGGCGCGCACGGTGGAGGAGATCCTCGCCAGGGGCGGAGGCGAACGGTTCTCCATCACGATGTTCGGCGACGAGCCGTACGGCAACTACAACCGGATCATGCTGTCGAACGTCCTGGCCGGGACCGACGACGAGGCCGAGATCTTCCTGAATGGGCTCTCCTGGTACGAGGCCAACGGCATCACGCTGCACTCGGGAACCCGCGTCAGACGCATCGACCGCTTCGCCCGGAAGGTGTACGCGGACGACGGAACGTCCACGCCGTACGACCGGCTGATCATCGCCACCGGCAGCCGGCCGTTCGTTCCGGACATCCCCGGGGTGCGCGACGCCAAGCGGGGCTTCCACCAGGGCGTGTTCACCTTCCGGACGATCGACGACACCCGCAACATGCTCCGGTACGCCCGCGGCCACCACGGCGCGGTGGTGATCGGCGGCGGCCTGCTCGGCCTGGAGGCCGCGCGGGGGCTGCAGAGCCACGGCCTTTCCGCCACCGTGGTGCACGCGGGCGGGCACCTGATGAACCAGCAGTTGGACCCCCAGGCGGGCGCGGTGCTGAAACGCAGCGTGGAGAGGCTCGGCATCACCGTCGAGCTGAACGCCCGGACCACCGAGATCCGGGGCGCCGAGCGGGTGACCGGCATCGCATTGTCCGATGGACGGCTCCTCCCCTGCGACATGGTGGTGATCGCGGCGGGAATCCGCCCGAACACCGAGGTGGCGCAGGCGGGCGGCCTGGTCGTGGAGCGCGGCGTCGTCGTCGACGACCAGATGCGGGCGGTCGGCGAGCCCGGCGTCTACGCCGTCGGCGAGTGCGCTCAGCACCGCGGCCAGGTGTACGGCGTGGTGGCGCCGCTGTGGGAGCAGGCCAGGGTCCTGGCCGACCACATCACCGGAGCCGATCCCACCGCCGCCTACCACGGATCGCGCATCGCGACCAAGCTCAAGGTGGCCGGGGTGAACGTGGCGTCCATGGGCCTGAAGGGTCCAGAGCGCGAGGACGACGAGTTCGTGGTGGTGGCCGAGCCCACGCGGGGGATGTACAAGAGCGTCGTGGTCCGCGACGGCCGGTTGGTCGGGGCGACCCTGGTGGACGACCTGAGCAAGGTGGCCTTCCTCATGCAGGCCTTCGACCGCGGGCTCCCGCTGCCCGAGGAGAGGGTCCGGCTGCTGTTCGACCTGGGCGCGCCGTCCGCCGAGACCAGCGTCGAGGAGCTCTCCGACGACGCGCAGGTGTGCAACTGCAACGGCGTCAGCAAGGCGGACCTGGTCTCGGCGGTCAAGGACGGTGCCAGGTCCGTGACCGGGGTGATGGACGCGACCCGGGCCGGCAAGGGATGCGGCTCCTGCCGGTCGCTGGTCACGCAGATCGTCGAGTGGGCGGCCGGCGGACAGACCGAGGAGGACCCCTCGGCCGGCTGGTACGTGCCGGGCGTCCCGCTCGCCAAGCAGGAGCTCATGGCCGAGATCCGGGCGCGCGGCCTG
Organism: Sphaerisporangium sp. NPDC004334; assembly: GCF_053602655.1. Lineage (NCBI taxonomy): Bacteria > Bacillati > Actinomycetota > Actinomycetes > Streptosporangiales > Streptosporangiaceae > Sphaerisporangium > Sphaerisporangium sp. NPDC004334. The sequence continues at coordinate 127,242 of NZ_JBSGDZ010000005.1, read as the reverse complement.
CGATCGGTCTCCGCGGTCTTCGCGGAGCTCGCCCCCGCGGGCAAGGAGGACGCCAAAAGCAAAATGGGCCTGGCGTCGCTGCTCCGCACGATGTGGGCCGGCGAGTACGTCGACGAACGCGACGCCCGCTTCATCAACGACCGGGTGCACGCCAACATCCAGAAGGACGGCACGTTCTCCGTCGTGCCCCAGATGAAGGGCGGCTGCACCACCCCCGACCAGCTCCGCCGCATCGCCGACGTCGCCGACAAGTACCAGGTCCCTCTGGTCAAGGTCACCGGCGGCCAGCGCATCGACCTGCTCGGGATCCGCAAGGAGGACCTGCCGAAGGTGTGGGCCGACCTCGGCATGCCGTCCGGTCACGCGTACGGCAAGAGCTTCCGGACGGTCAAGACCTGCGTGGGCCTGGACTTCTGCAGGTACGGCCTGGGTGACTCCACCGCGCTGGGCATCGCCCTGGAGACCAGGTACCAGGGACTCGAAGCGCCCGCGAAGATGAAGCTGGCCGTCACCGGCTGCCCGCGCAACTGCGCCGAGGCCTACGTCAAAGATCTCGGCGTGGTGGCCGTGGAGGGCGGCCGCTGGGAGATCTACGTGGGCGGAGCGGCGGGGGCGCACATCCGCAAGGGCGACCTTCTGGCCACGGTCGGCACCGCCGAGGAGGTCATCACCCTGACCGGGCGCTTCCTGCAGTACTACCGCGAGAATGCCAACTGGCTCGAGCGCACCTACGCGTTCGTGCCGCGCGTCGGCATCGAGCGGATCCGGGAGGTCGTGGTCGACGACGCCGACGGCATCGCCGCCGGCCTGGACCAGGCGGTACAGGCCTCCGTGGACGCCTACCGCGATCCCTGGCAGGAGGGCGGGGAGCCCGTCACCCCTGGCCAGTTCCGCCCTGCCCTGCCGCTGCTCCCGGTGCCGAAGCGATGACCGCCGGACCGGCCGCCGGAGCGCACCTGCTCGGGCGGCTCGACGAGATCCCGGTCGGCGAGGGCCGGGCGTACACGGTGGACGGCGAGCAGATCGCCGTGTTCCGGCTGCGGGACGGGAACGCGCGCGCCGTCTCCGCCGTGTGCACGCATGCCGGGGGCCCGCTGGCCGACGGGCAGATCGACGGCGACGTCGTCATCTGCCCGTTGCACCAGCACATGTTCGACCTCGCCACCGGCTGCTCGACCACCGGGCGGCCCCCGCTCCGGACCTACGCCCTGCACATCGACCCCGACGGCCACCTGTTCGTCCTCCTCTGAGGAGGAGTTCACCGCCCGGCCACCAGGGTGTCGCGAGTCCGGCGTCGCTCCGCGGGGCCGGGCACCTGACCGGGCACGTCCGGCGATCTCATCGCCGCCCCCGTCCGCGTCAGGATGCCGATCGACGACCCGGCTCGTGCAGCGGGCCGAAGCGTGCTAGGCTAACGTCAGTTGCAGTTGTGGTAACCGTGAACTTTTTACGCGCCTGACGGGACATTGTGACGTCGGGCGCTTTTGTTTTACCGGTCATCTCCGGACGGGCTTATCACGGCGGCGCGGAACCGGCACAGAGCCGTCTCCGGCTCAGCCCCTCATCAAAGGAGATCGACATGGCGACTGGAACCGTGAAGTGGTTCAACTCGGAAAAGGGCTTCGGCTTCATCGAGCAGGACGGCGGCGGCGCTGACGTCTTCGCCCACTACTCCAACATCGCCGCCCAGGGCTACCGTGAGCTGCAGGAAGGCCAGAAGGTCTCCTTCGACGTCACCCAGGGCCAGAAGGGCCCGCAGGCCGAGAACATCGTTCCCGTCTGACGGTCACGCGACACGGCCGGGGCCCGCACCTTCAAGGTGCGGGCCCCGGCTCGCGTTTTGGGCGCCATCCGCGGCATCACTCACCGGTGGGCGAGCGGTCCCCGGGGTTCGCAGCGCGCAAAACGGGTTGCCGAAGCCTTCTTCCTTCGGCGGGTTCGGCGGTCGCCGTACCGCCTGCGTCAAGGATCGGGCTGCCGGTCGGCCTGCCGGGGTCAGTCCTTGACGGCGCCGGCGGTGACTCCGGCGGCGACGTAGCGCTGGGCGATGACGAGAAGCGCGGTGGCCGGGATCGAGGCGACGACGGCGGTGGCCATGATGGCGTTCCACTGCTGGTTGTTGTTGCCGATGTAGTGGTAGATGCCGAGAGTGATCGGCTGGTGGTCGCCGCCCTGGTCCAGCGTGCTGGCGAAGATGAAGTCCGACCACGCCCACAGGAACGCGAACAGCGACACCGTGATGATCGAGTTACGGCTGACCGGCAGCACGACCGACCAGAACGTGCGCATCGCCCCCGCGCCGTCCACCCTGGCCGCCTGCATCAGCTCCTCGGGGATTCCGGACATGAACGTGGTGAGGACCAGCACCGCGAACGGCACCGCCAGCGTCGAGTCGGCCACGATCAGCCCGGGGACCGTGTTGAGCACGCCGGTGCTGAGGAAGATGGCGTAGAACCCCATCGCCATGATGATCCCGGGGATCATCTGGGCGATGAGCAGCACGAAGCTCAGCGCCCCGCCACCCCTCGGACGCAGCTTGGCCAGCGAGTACGCCGCCGGCGCCGAGATGACCAGCGTGAGCGCGACGGTGCCGAGCCCGATCACCAGGCTGGTGACCAGGTAGGGCCCCTGCTGCTCCAGCACCGCCCGGTAGCCCTCCAGCGTCCCGTTGCTCGGCCACAGGTACGGCGGGCTCTTGCGCATGTCCTGGTCCCGGGTGAGGGAAACGTTGATCATCCAGTAGACCGGGAACAGCATCAGGCCGGTCAGCACCAGCCCGAGCGCGCTTTTCGCCCAGCCGCGCGAGGCGATCATGCGAAGGCCTGCCTTCTTTGCACGTAGATGTAGAGCAGCCCGAAGAACAGGGCCATGACGATCAGCAGGTTGCCCACCGCCGCGCCGGGACCGAAGGCCGGCAGCAGGTTGCCGAAGCCCAGCCGGTAGGACCAGGTGGCCAGCGTCGTGGAGGAGTCGCTCGGCCCGCCCTTGGTCATGATCCAGATGATGTCGAACACCTTGAGCGTGTAGACCAGCCCCAGCAGCAGCGTGATCGCCGACACCGGGCGCAGCAGCGGGAAGGTGACCTTCCAGAACCGCTGCCAGCCCGTGGCGCCGTCGAGTTCGGCCGCCTCGTGGATGTGCGCCGGAATCGCCTGCAGGCCGCTGTACAGCACGACCAGGTTGAACGGGATCCCGATCCAGATGTTGGCGATGGTCACCGACCACAGTGACCAGTCGGGCGAGGTCAGCCAGTTGACCGGAGACACCCCGAGGGCGGTCAGCAGCGCGTTGACCAGGCCGGAGTCGCTGTTGAACATCCATGACCAGGTCGAGGACGACACGATCAGCGGCAGCAGCCAGGGCACCAGGAACAGCGCCCGCAGGGTCGCCGCCAGCCGGAAGTGCCGGGTGAAGAACACCGCCAGGCCGAGGCCGATGGTGAACTGGAACACCAGCGACACCACGGTGAACACCACGGTGTGCCACAGCGCCGGGCCGAATGTCGCATTGGCGAAGATCTTGCCGTAGTTGGCGAACCCGGTGAACGGCGCACCCCCTTGCACGAAGGACCGCACCGTGTAGTCGCGCAGGCTCAGGTCCAGGTTGCGGTAGAGGGGGTAGGCGTAGAAGACCAGCAGATAGACGACGACGGGCGCCAGGAACGCCCACGCCGTCCACTGCCCGGACCGCCGCCGCGCGGCCGCGCGCCGTCCGCCCCGGGGTGGCGGAGCCGGAGGCCGCCTCGGCCGGCCGCCCGCGATGGGGGCGGCCGGCGTCTGTGTTGCGTGTTTCATGCTGTCCTTTTTCGACAGAGATCGACAGAGAAGTGAAAGCGACCATGACCCCGGGGCGGCGACGCGCCCCGGGGTCCTCCCCCGGCCCGTGCGCGTCGCTGCTACTGGATCGCGCTCGCCGCGGCGGCCTGGGCGGCGGCCATCGCCTCCTGCGGTTGCTGCGCTCCGCTGAGCGCGGCCTGCATCGCCTTCCACATGGGTTCGGAGATCTTCGGATACTTCGTACCGAGATCATCGCTGGTGCGGCCCTTGGCCGCCTTGACCGCCTCCACCCACACCTTGAGCTCGGGGTTGTCCGCCACCTGCTTGGCCTGCACCTTCTCGGTCGGCGCGATGTAGGACAGCGTGGTGTCGGTGGTGTAGGAGTTCTCGGTGCTGGTCAGGCAGGTGACCAGCTTCTGCGACACGGCGTACCGCGCGGCGTCCTTCTGCACCGGCACGCCGACGAACTCGCCCCCGGTCGGAGCGGGCGCCGCTCCGCCGTCCTTGCCGGGGATCGGGATGATGCCGTACTCGAAGCCGGTCTTCTTGGCGTTGGCCAGTTGCCAGGTGCCGTTCTCGCTGAAGGCGAAGTCGCCGGTCGCGAACTCCTGCCAGCTCGTGGTCTGGGTGTTGTTGATCACCGAGTTGGGGGCGTACCCCTTCTTCAGCCAGTCGGTCCACAGCGACAGCGACGCGACCGCCTGCGGCGAGTCCAGCTTGGTGAGCTGCGCGCCAGCGCCCCAGAACCAGGGCAGGAACTGGAAGCTGCCCTCCTCGGTGCCGATCGCCGAGAACGTGATGCCCTTCTTGCCCGCCGCCTTCACCTTCTCCAGCGCGGCCGTCAGCGACGCCCAGTCCTTGACCGACGTCACGGCCACGCCTGCCTTCTTGAGCACGGCCTTGTTGTAGTACAGAGCGAGGGTGTTGGCGCCGATCGGGACGCCGTAGGTCTTGCCGCCCATCTGGCCCGCCGCCAGCAGGTTCGGCGAGATGGTGGAGGTGTCGATCTTCGTCTCGTCGGTCGAGGTCAGCACCCCCGCCTCGGCCAGCGTCGAGACCACCGGGTTGTCCACGATCAGCACGTCCGGCGAGTTGCCCTGCTGCGCCGCCAGCAGCGCCTTGTTGGTCAGGTCGGTGGTGTCGTACCCGGTGCGCTTGACCGTCACCCCGGCCTGGGTCCCGCAGGACTGCAGGAGCTTCACCCAGTCGGAGGTGTCGTCGAACTGGGGGTAGGGGTCCCAAATCGTGTAGGCGCCGCCCCCGGCCGGAGCCTTCCCGGCGTCGGTGCCGGAGGAGGGGGACGGCGCGGACGAGCACGCCGCGGCGCCGCTCGCCACTGTGACGGCGACGAGGGCCGCGCCAAGGCCCCGTCGTCCTGAACGGCGACTTTCCATAGGTCTTCCTTTCGAAGCCGGATCACCGGCTGAGTCTGTCGGCCGGCCGCGCGGGTTCGCACGGTCAGGATGCGAACCCGCGCGGGCACGCTCAGGTGAGCTGGATGTAGTCCAGCTCGGCATAACCGGTGCCCCCGTTGAAGCCGGGAGAGCCCTTGGCCAGGCGGATCACGTTGTAGCCGGCCTGCAGGTTGACGGTCGTGGCGGCCGTGGCGCCGAACTGGCCCCAGCCGGAGGTCGGCGGGTAGCTGATGGTGCCCCACGCGCCGCCGTTGTAGGCGACCCCCTGCGTGGCGGTCGCACCGGTGCCGTTGGCATAGCCGACGGTCATGGTGTACGAGCGCGCGGACGGCACGTTCACCACGAAATCGACGTAGCTGTCGTCGCGGTGGGTGCCGGTGTTGTTGTCGATGCGGCCGACGTAGCCGCCCTCGGACGCGCTGGAGCTGGTCAGCCGCTGGGCGCGGAAGACCGACCCGTTCTCCGCCTCGTAGCGCTGCTGGTAGGAGGGCACCCCGCTCGCCGGCTGGATGACCAGGTTGTAGGCGCTCGTGGCGGACATGTTGGGCACCGAGACGCTGATCTCTCCGTTGCTCACCGTGGAGGTGGTCGTCGAGATCGTGGTCGGCGCCGTCACGGCGGTGAAGCGGCCGTTGGCCGGCGTCGACTGGAGGGTCACCCTGACGCTGGAGCCCAGGGCGCCGATACCGGTGACGCGGACGGTGTTGGTGCCGGACTCGTTGCCGAACACCACGTTGACGATCTTGCGGGTGCTGTCGTAGGCGGCGAAGCCGTCCAGCGCCGTCTGGTTGGCCGGGGTGGTGGTCACCATCCTGCCCGCCATGTCGCCGTACCACTTGTACAGCCACCACGTGCCGGTCGGCTGGTTGCCGTTGACGACCAGCCCGTTCATCGTGCCGTACTCGTACCAGAAGGCCCGGTGCGCGGTCTCGACGCCGCCGCGCTCCAGCTTGGCCACGTAGCTGGCGACCCGGCCGGGGACGTCGACCTCGCTCGTCGCGGCGTACTCGTTGATGGAGATGCGGCGAGGGCTGATGCCGAGGGAGGACTCCAGCGCGCGGTAGTTCGCGATGTCGGCGGCGATGTTGTTGGGGCTGCCCAGTTCGTGCCAGCAGATGATGTCGGGCAGCGTGCCGCTGGCCTTGGCGCTGGTCAGGAAGGACGACAGCCAGGAGCGGTTGTAGTAGGAGATGCTCGGCCCGACGATCGGCGTGGTGGCGTCCAGCGCACGCACGGCCCGGAAGGTGCGCGCCCAGCCGTCGTTGAAGGCGCCGGCGGCCCCGGTGTTCCACGTCCAGTCCGGCTCGTTCCACAGCTCCCAGCCGACGACGTTGGTCACCGAGGTCGTGTTGAGGCGGGCACGGACCATCGTGTCCACCTTGGCCAGCCAGTCGTTCCAGCTCACCCACTGGTAGGGGAAGTTGGGATAGATGTCCGGCATCCGGATGTACTCCCCGGCGCCGACCCGGGTGGCCTGCGGGGAGACCTTCAGGGAGTCCCCGCCCGGCGGCTGGCCGTTGGGCCGCTGTCCCACGCCGGGGGCGGGCTGCGTCAAGGAGTTCACCTTGAGCGGCAGCAGGGTGGAGTCGGCGGGCCTGCTGTTCTCGGCCAGGCCGTACAGTCCGCCGGTGGCGACGTGGGTGACCGGCCGGAAGGGCTGGGCGACGTTCACCGTGAGGGTGGTTCCGGCCGCCTCGGCGGGCGCTAGGGGGACGAGCCCGCCGAATCCCGCGGCAAGCAGTGCCGCGGTCAGGCCGATCGCGCGTCCCGGCGTGAGTCGGGGTCTGCTCATCAGCTACCTCGCTCTTTCTGTGCTCAGTTGGGGGGCGAGCAGGAGGTGGAACGGGACCGTCCCTCCCCGAGCCGGCGGCGCACCGCGGGCGGTCCCACGCGGAGGGTCGTGCCGGCGGCCACCGGCACGACCCTCCGCGGTCATCCGGTGGTGGCGAGCGGAATCCAGACCCGCATCGGGCCCTCGGTCCGGTTGCCCCACAGGAAGTACGGCACCGCCGTGAGCGTGAGCGGGGTGTTGGTCCGCTCCCGCGAGGCACCGGAGGTGTAGAGCGGGCCGGGCGCGTCGGCCGTGGTGTCGAGCCGGTCGGGCGCGTCGGCGAGCACGCCGCGTGCGCTGAGCACGACCGGGGCGCCGGGCAGGTCGTCCCGGCGGGCCGCCGTGACCGGCGCGGCGGGGTCCAGCCGCACGTCCTCCAGGACGACGCCGGGCGGCAGGTCCGCCTGCTCCAGGCAGTACACCAGGGGCCCGCGCGCCAGGGTGACGCACCCGCGCACCGCGTCGACCCTCGGATGCGCGCCCACCTGCCGCACGGGCATGTCGAGGTCGAGGACCACCTTGGTTCCCGGCGTCCACACGCGGGTGAGCCGCACGTAGCCGTCGGGCGAGGGCGCCCGCACCGTCTCGTCGCCGATGGTCACCGAGTACGCCTCGCACCAGGACGGCACGCGCAGCGCGAGCGTCCAGGGCTCGCTCCGCCCTGCCTCGCCTCCCACCGTCAGCTCGACCCGGCCCTGCCATGGATAGTCGGTGCGCATCTCTAGCCGGACCGGTCGCCCCGCTACAGCGGCGGTGAGGGTGGCCTCGCCGTACAGGTGGACCTGCAGTCCCCCTTCGTCGGCGGTCGCCAGGTATCCGGGCAGCGAGGCCATGAGCCGCGCGATGTTCGGCGGGCAGCAGGCGCACGAGTACCAGGGCAGGCGGCGGGCGGCCTCCTCCTCGCCGGAGCCGACGTGCCCGGTGCGCAGGTGCAGGGGGTTGGAGTAGAAGAAGCGCCGGCCGTCGGCCGACACCGCGGCGGCGACCGCGTTGTACACCGCCCGCTCCATCTCGTCGGCGTAGCGCGCGCGGCCGGTCGCGAGCAGCAGCCGCCAGTTCCACTGGAAGCTGGCGATGGCCGCGCAGGTCTCGGCGTACGCCCGGTCGGGCGGCAGCTCGTACGGGTCGCCGTACGCCTCGTCCCGGTGGCGCGAGCCGTGCGCGCCGGTGACGTAGGTCCGCGTGTGGAAGGCGTCGGACCACAGCCGCTCGGCCGCGTCCAGCAGCGGCAGGTCGCCGGTCTCCACCGCCACGTCGACCATGCCGGCCAGCAGGTACAGCTGACGCACGGCGTGCCCGGCGACCTCGCGCACCTCGCGTACGGGCTGGTGGTCCTGGTGGTAGCGGGGGCCGAACCGGCCACGGCCGAGCAGGCCGTGCCCGCGCAGGTCGAGGAACCGCCGCGCCAGATCCAGATAGGGCCGGTGGCCGGTCAGCCGGTAGAGCTCGGCGAGGGCGGTCTCGATCTCGGGATGACCGCACACCTCTTCCACCCCGTCCGGCCCGAACCGCTCGACCAGCAGATCGGCGAAGCGGCGGGCGACGGACAGCAGGACGGGCTGGGCGCCGACACGGCCGCCGGCGACGGCCGCCTGGATGAGGTGGCCCGCGCAGTACAGTTCGTGGGCCCAGTCGGGCCTGCGCCACCGCTCCTCGGGAGCGGCCACCGTGAAGTAGGAGTTCAGGTACCCGTCGGGCTGCTGGGCCCGGGCCAGCAGTGCCACGGTGTCCTCGACGAACGCCTCCAGAGAGGCGTCACCGGGAGAGGTCCCCAGTTCCCACAGGGCGGCCTCCAGCGTCTTGTGGACGTCGGAGTCGGCGAACCACATGCCCCGGAAGGGCTGCTCGCCCTCTCCCGCGGCGGCCTGGAGGTTGCCGATGTTGCCACTGCCGCGCAGGTTGTCCACACAGTGCGGCAGCGTGTCCTCGGCGTTGCGCCGCCGCCAACCGCCCAGCAGCCCCTCGGGGTGCAGACGGACCTGGTCCACGCCGAGCGGCGAAAGAGCGGCGATGGCCTCCGGCCCGGGGACGGCCGGCCCCGCGGGACCGCCGAGGCCGGACGGGGCCGGCTCCGCGGTCCTGTCCCTGCCGGGGCCGGTCTGCGTGTCTGACAACTTCTGCTCGGTCATTCCGGTCTTTCGTGTGGGATGCGGAGGTCTCTCGCGCGGCCGCGGGGGCTTCGTCCCCCGGCCAGCGGGCCGTTCGGACCGCCGGGGCCGGTCGCCGGGAACAACCGCAGGTGAGAAGGACAAAACGGGGGGCACAGCCGATGAGGAAACCTAGGAAAACGATTGCCGTCACGTTACCAACGCCGTCGGGGAGGGGTCAACAGTATGTTTCAGCGCGGTTACATGGGCGTGCGGGGACGCGACAAGTCGCGCTATACAGTGGACAGGGCAACGACCACCGAAAGCGGAGGGAAACGTGGGGAGACTGGAGCGTCACGCCACCATCACCGACGTCGCGGCGCTGGCCGGCGTGTCGGTGGGCACGGCCTCCAAGGCCCTCAACGGGCGCGGATCGCTACGCGAAGAGACCCGCAGGCGCGTCCGGGAAGCGGCCCGGCAGCTCAACTTCGAGGCGAACGCCGGCGCGCGCAACCTGCACTCGGGCCGCACCTACACGGTGGGCATGATCACGACCGACACGATCGGCCGGTTCAGCATCCCCGTCCTGATGGGCGCGGAGGACGCGCTGGGCGCCGGAGAGATGTCGATCTTCCTCTGCGACGGCCGGGGCGACCCGATCCGCGAGCAGTACTACGTCAAGACCCTGCTCAGCCGGCGGGTCGACGGCATCATCGTGACCGGCCGGCGCACCGAGGCACGGGCCCCCATCGGCGTCGGCCTGCCGGTGCCCGTCGTCTACGCCTTCATCAGCTCGGCCGACCCCGGCGACTGCTCGGTGGTCCCCGACGAGGCGGGCGGCGCCCGCAAGGCGATCGACCATCTGCTGGCCATAGGGCGTGGCCGCATCGCGCACATCACCGGCCCCGACCACCACAACTCCGCCCGGGTGCGCGCCGCGGCGACGACGCGGCGACTGGCCGAAGAAGGGCGTTCCCTGGTCGCGCCGCCGCTGTTCGGCGGATGGAGCGAAGCGTGGGGAGGCCAGGCCGCCGGCATCCTTCTGGGGAGCGGGACGGAGTTCGACGCCGTCTTCTGCGGCAGCGACCAGATCGCGCGCGGCGTCGGCGACGCCCTGAGGGCCGCGGGACGCCGGATCCCCGACGACGTCGCCCTCGTCGGGTTCGACAACTGGGACGTCATGATCGAAGGCGCCAAACCCCCGCTGACCAGCGTCGACATGAACCTCCAAGGGCTCGGCCGATCGGCCGCCGAACGGCTCCTCGCCGCCATCAACGGCTCCCCCTCCCCCGGCGTCCACGCCCTTCCCTGCCACCTGGTGGTGCGCGAATCGACAACGGTGCCCCTGCGGCCCCCTCCTGCGACCGCGGGTGCCGAGTGAGTGCCGCTGGATGTGCGCCGAGGAGAGAACGACGCCCTCTCAAGGTTTCCCCGAAATCCGTCACCATGAGCGCTGGAATGGCTACGCTCGGATAAGTGACCCCCGCACAGGCGACCGCCTACACTCGCGACATGGGCGAGGACGCGTTCGAAGTTCCGTTGGACGAGGCAGACGGCCACCTGCCCGATGTCATCAGCGCGGCAGCCGAACGCAACACCATCGCCTACCTCACCGACCACGGCCGCCGCGTCGCGGCCATCGTGCCCGCCGACGAGGCCTGGTACTGGACTCCCGGCTGGCAGTCCGCCGAAACCGAGGCGGACGCCGATTACCGTGAGGGCCGCACCCGGACCTTCGACAGCATGGAAGACATGTTCGCCGAGATCGACACCGTCCGCGGTGAAGACGACCGGTGAGATACGAACGCTCGGCGTCCTTCCTCCGGGACGCGTCACGGCTACCTCCCGAGCATTACGTCACGTTCAAGGACGCCGTCTACAAGTACCTTCTTCCCGCGATCGAGCAGGGAGCGCACACCGGCCGCGCCCCTTGGCCTGTACGGCTGCGCGTCCACAAGCTCACAGGCACCGACATCTACTCTCTGACCTGGAACTTCACCTCTCCAGACGGCCGGGCCACCTTCCGTTTCGTAACCGCTGACGACGGTGAACCGATCCTGCAATGGCGTCGAGTAGGGGATCATTCGATCTACGACCACCCCTGAGGCGCAGCCGTGGCCTGGTCGCGCGGGCCGGGCGAGGACGGAAGGACAACGGTCACCGGGGTGTCGAGGCCGGCGAGCGAGGGGGCTGGGGGCCGAAGGCGGTGAGGAAGCGGTCGCGGAAGGCGTCCATCCGCCAGACCGGGGCCGTGGGGCCGGGCCTCAGGCCGTCCTGCCAGCCCCAGCCGGACACCCGGTCCAGGACGGCCCGGTCGCGGGCGACGATGGTGATCGGCACGTCGCGGCTCGCGTTCTCGCCGGTGACGATCGGGGCGGGCTGGTGGTCGCCGAGGAAGACCAGCACGAGGTCGTCGTCGCCGTAGGTCTCCACGTAGGAGATGAGGGCGCTCAGCGTGTACTCGATGGAGCGCCGGTACTCGGTGCGCACGCGGGTGGCGTCGCGCCACACGGCGTCCGGCGACTCGCCGGCGGCGGCCATGGGACCGAAGACGGAACCGTCACCGACGGCGTTCCAGTCGGTGAGGCTGGGGATGGGCGCCCAGGGGGCGTGGCTGGAGACCAGGGGCATCTCCACCATCATCGGGGCGTGGCCCGGCTTCGCGCGTTCGAGCCGCTGGAAGGCCGACAGGGTGTACTGGTCGGGCATGGTGCCCCAGTTGAAGCCCGGGCCGCGATACCCGAGGTTGTGGGAGTCGTACACGCGGTCGTAGCCGTAGAACGCCCCCTCCGGCCATGCCTTGGTGTTGCCCGGCATGACGGCGACCGTCCGCCAGCCCGCGCGCCGGAACAGGCTTGGCATGGTCAGGCGGTCGCCGGCGACGAGGGCGCCGTGGCGCTGCTGGTTGTTCACCCACAGCCCCGAGAGCAGCGTGGCGTGGGCGAGCCAGCTGCCGCCGCCGTACGTCGGTGAGGTGAGGAAGGCGCTGCGGGAGGCGAACCCGTCCGCGCGCAGCCGGCGGCTCCCCGCGTCGAGCACCGCGTCGACCTGCGGCGCGAACTCCGGGTCCTCGACGGCGTCGCGGCCGTAGCTCTCGATGAAGGAGAAGACGACGTCCTTGCCGCGCAGCGCGGTCAGCAGATCCTGGCCGGGGGTGTCGCGGAAGGCGTCGACGGCGGCCTGTGCGGCGAACACCCGCTGGTCGCGCAGGCCGGCGCCGATCTGCTGTACATGGTCGTGGACGATGGCGGCCGCGGGCACCTCTGGGGTGATCTGCACCCCGAACAGGGCGCAGACGAGCCAGGCGGCCCCGAGCGTCCCGGCGGCACCGGTCGCCGGGGTGCGATGCCGGGCCACGACCCGGGCCAGGCGCATGACCGACAGCGTGACGAGGACGAGCACGCCCGCGATGAGGACGGCGACCGCGACGACGGCGGCGACCGCACCGGCCCCGCCGAACGACGCCGTGAGGAAGTCCACGGCGTTCCCGAGGAAGGCCCAGTCGAGCAGCAGGTCGAAGGGCCGCTGGAGGGTCGCGTAGAAGCCCAGGTCGGCGAACTTCACGATCGTCACCAGGGCGAGGGCCACTCCGGCGAGCGCCGCCACCACCCGTCTGGGCTTCGGCGGCAGGACGAGCACGAGGGCGACGCCGAGGAGTCCTTCCAGCGGGACGCGGGCGAAGGCCCACGGGGTGAGGTGACCGATCTGGTCGGGGGCGTTGAGGGCGAACAGCACCAGCAGGAAGGCGAAGGCGGTGGTCACCGGCCCGGCGACCGGGTGCGTCCGGGGACGGCCGACGGGTCCGGCCGCGCCGGCATCGCCCAAGGCGTCCTCCGGAGCATCCTTCGAGACGTCCTTCAAAGCATCCTTCGGGGCGTTCTCCAAGGCGTCCTTCGAAGCATTCTCCAAGGCGTCCTTCGAGATGTCCTTCACGGGGTCCTTCAAGGGGTCTCCTTTGAGACGTCCTCCACGACGTCCTCCGGGGCATCCTTCGCGGTCGTCCCTCTCTGAGACGACCGGCGAAAGCGGATGATGGACGACAATCCGCAGATCCTTCCATGCCGAGCCCGGTGACGCCGGTCACCGCCGCGGTGCCGGACGATGCCGCCGGCCCGGGCCGGCGGCATCGTGTACGTATACGGCCCGCGGCCACCGATGGTTCAGGCGGAACCGATCAGGCTCGGCTCGTCCACCACCGCCTCGCGGGCGATCTCACCCGCCCTACCCTTGGCCTCCCCGCGTGCGTGCCATCGGCCGAGGTGCCGGTCGTGGTGGGCGGCGGGCCTCGGCTCCCACCGCGATCGCGACCGGCCGGTGTCCCGGCTTCGCCACAGCCACCGGACGTCCCGGCCGAACGACCACACCAGCGACGCCAGTGCCAGCCCGGCCAGGCCGGTGGCGACGGGAGGCGGGGCCACCCCGGCGCTCACGATGACCAGGATGATCCCCTGCAGCGCGGCCACGGACTTGCGGGCGAAGCTCGGTCGCAAAGGCGCCCGCAGCCAGGGCGCCACCCAGGCCGCCGCGACGAAGACGTACCGCATGGCGCCGATCGCGAGCACCCACGCGCCGGTGGACCCGGCCACGTGGACGCTGAGCACCAGGATGAGGAAGGCGTCGGTCTCCATGTCGAAACGCGCCCCGAGCTCGGACACCGTTCCGGTGCGCCGCGCCACGTACCCGTCCACCCCGTCGAGGATCAGTGCGAAGGCGGCGAGCGCGACCAGCGAGGCGACCGGCACGTCTCCGCCGGTCAGGCCGGTCGTCACCATCGCCGTGACGCCTCCGGCCAGCTCGGCGCGGGCCAGGGTGACCAGACCGGCCGGTCCGAGCGAGTGGATACCGGATCGGCGCATGGAGCGGGTGAGGACGGCCGACAGGATCACGGCACAGGCGACGCCGGCCAGGCAGCCCACCGGGCTCAGGCCCGCGTCGGCCCAGAGCACGGCCAGCAGGACGACCTGCGTCACCACCCCGGCGGCCGGCCCGCGGACCGGCACCTCCGTCACGCGCCAATCCAATGTGGTCAACTACGCCTCCCGCTCCATCACCCCGGATACGGGGCGTCCAATAGCATTCGCTGACCCGCTCCGAGTAGGAGCGACTCCCCTGCGATGTAGTACGGCGAGGAGGCCGATGCGGCTCAAATCAGATGCTTTCTGGCTCAGATCTCCCGGTGAGGGGGAGATCCGCCCGGTATCGGTGCCGCGCCCCGGCGCCGGTGAGGTGCTGGTTCGCACCCTCTATTCCGGCGTGAGCCGGGGCACGGAGAGCCTCGTCTTCCGCGGCGATGTGCCCGAGAGCCAGCACCGGCTGATGCGGGCGCCGTTCCAGGAGGGCGATTTCCCCGGGCCGGTCAAGTACGGCTACCTCAATGTGGGAGTGGTCGAGGAGGGGCCACCGGCCTTGCGAGGCCGTACCGTCTTCTGCCTGTATCCGCACCAAACCCGCTATGTCGTCCCGGCCGACGCGGTGACCCTGGTGCCGGAGGAGGTGCCGCCGGCGCGGGCGGTGCTGGCCGGCACGGTGGAGACCGCGGTGAACGCGCTATGGGACGCGGCGCCGCTCATCGGCGACCGGGTCGCCGTCGTCGGAGCGGGCATGGTCGGCTGCTCCGTGGCCAGACTGCTCGCCGGGTTCCCCGGCGTACAGGTGCAGCTGGTCGATGTGGACCCGGCGCGGGCCGCCGTGGCCGAGGCGCTCGGCGTCCGCTTCGTGACCCCCGAGCAGGCCGCCGAGGGATGCGACATCGTGGTGCACGCCAGCGCGACCGAGGCGGGTCTCGCGCGGTCGTTGCAGCTCGTGGCGGGCGAGGGCACGGTGATCGAGCTGAGCTGGTACGGCGACCGGCGGGTGAGCGTGCCGCTCGGCGAGGCCTTCCATTCGGGGCGCCTGACCATCCGTGGCAGCCAGGTGGGCTCCATCTCTCCCGCGCGGCGTTCCCGGCGGACCTACGCCGACCGGCTGTCGCTGGCTCTGCGTTTCCTCGCCGACCCCGCGTATGACGCGTTGGTCACCGGCGAATGCGCCTTCACGGACCTACCCGAGGTGATGGCCCGCATCGCCGACGGCGATCTGCCCGGATTGTGCCACCGCGTCGTGTATGGTCCCGCGGAGGACTGATCGGCAGCCGACCTCTCGGAGGATGAAACTCCTTGTTCAGTGTCACCGTTCGCGACCACATGATGGTCGCGCACAGCTTCCAGGGTGAGGTCTTCGGCCCGGCTCGTCGGTTGCACGGCGCGACGTTCGTCGTGGACGCGACGTTCCGCCGGGCCGAGCTCGACGGCGACAACATCGTGGTCGACATCGGCCTGGCCACCGAGGAGCTCAAGGCCGTGCTCGGCGAGCTGACCTTCCGCAACCTGGACGACGAGCCGGCCTTCGCCGGGACCAACACCACGACCGAGTTCCTCGCCAAGGTCATCGCCGACCGGCTCGCCGACCGGGTGCGCGAGGGCCGGCTGGGCGAGGGGGCGCGCGGACTGGCCGGGATCACCGTCACCCTGCACGAGTCGCACGTCGCCTGGGCGAGCTACGAGCGCGCCCTTTGAGCTCGCCCGCCGCGTACATGGACGCCGCGTCCATGAGCACGGTGTACTTCGTCCTGCCCGGTGACGTGGACGACGTGTCCGTACCGAGCGGCGGCAACACCTATGACCGGCGCGTGTGCCAGGGCCTGGCCGCCGCGGGCCGGACGGTCCGCGAGGCCGCCGTCGGCGGCGCCTGGCCGGCGCCCGACGCGGACGCCCGGGCGGAGCTGGCGCGGGCGCTGGCTTCGGTCCCCGACGGCGCCGTGGTGCTGATGGACGGGCTGGTGGCGTGCGGCGTCCCCGAGGTCGTCCTCCCCCACGCCCGCCGGTTACGCCTGGCGGTGCTGGTGCACCTGCCGCTGGCCGCCGAGACCGGCATCGCGCCCGCGTCGGCGAAGGAACTGGACGCCGCCGAGCGGGCGACGCTGCACGCGGCCGCCGCGGTGGTGGTGACCAGCCCGTGGGCCGGGCGCAGGTTGATCGGCCACCACGGCCTGGCCCCCGGCCGGGTGCACGTCGTCCCGCCCGGCGCCGACCCCGCGCCGCTCGCGCGCGGCACCGACGGCGCGTCGCGGCTGCTGTGCGTGGCCGCGCTCACTCCGCGCAAGGGGCAGGACCTGCTCCTGCGGGCGCTCGGGACGCTGACCGGCCTGTCGTGGACCTGCGATCTCGTCGGGACGCCGGACCGCCGGCCCGAGTACGTCACGCACCTCCGCGAGCTGGTCGCCGGGCTCGGCCTGAGCGAGCGGGTACGGCTGACCGGCCCGCGCACCGGCGAGGCGCTCGACGCGAGCTACGCCGCCGCCGACCTGGTGCTGCTGGCCTCGCGCGGTGAGACCTACGGCATGGTGGTGACCGAGGCGCTGGCCCGCGGGATCCCCGTGCTGGCGACGGCCGTGGACGCGGTGCCGGAGACGCTGGGGCACGCCCCCGATGGGAGCGTCCCGGGGCTGCTGACGCCCCCGGAGGACCCGGTGGCGCTCGCGGACGCGCTGCGCCGCTGGCTCGGCGAGCCCGGCCTAAGAAAACGGATCAAGGGGTCGGCGTGTGACAGACGTGACATGCTGGACGGATGGGACGTGACTTCACGGCGCATGGCGGAGGTGCTGGAACGGCTCCGGCGACGGCCCTGGCCGGCGACGTGACCGCGCCCTCCTACAGCCCGCGATGGCTGGCACTGCGCGAGGCCGCCGACGCCGCGGCCCGCGCGGCCGGCCTGCTCGGCCCGCTACGCGCCTGGCTGGCCGGCTCTGGTACGAGCACGGGACCGGGAACGGGTGCGGCCCCGGGAACGAGCGCGAACCTGGGAACCAGCGCGGAGCCGCGAACGGCCGCGGACTCGGGAACGGGCGCGGAGCCGGGAACCGGCGGGGGCTCGCCGGCCGGCCCGCTGGTCATCCGTGATCTCGGGTGCGGCACCGGAGCCATGGGGCGCTGGCTGGCCACCCGGCTGCCCGGACCGCAGCACTGGATCCTCCACGACCGGGACCCCGGCCTGCTCGCCCTCGCCGCCTCCGGCGTCCGCGGCCCGGCCGGCGACGGCACCCCGGTCACGGCGCGCATCGAACAGGGCGACCTCACCCGCCTCGGCCCCGGCGACCTGTCCGGCACCTCGCTGGTGACCGCCTCCGCGCTGCTCGACCTGCTCACCGCCGAGGAGGTGGACGCCCTCGCCGGCGCCTGCGCGCAGGCCCGGCGGCCCGCGTTGCTGACCCTCTCCGTGGTGGGCCGGGTCGAGCTCGACCCGGCCGACCCGCTCGACGCCGACATCGCCGCCGCCTTCAACGCCCACCAGCGCCGGGTCACCGGCGGCCGCCGCCTGCTCGGACCGGACGCCTCCGCCGTCGCCACGGCGGCCTTCACCCGGCGGGGCGCCACGGTGCTCACCCGGCCCAGCCCCTGGCGGCTCGGCGCCGGTGAGCGGGCGCTGACCGCGGAGTGGTTGCGCGGCTGGGTCGGCGCCGCCTGCGAGCAGCGCCCGGACCTCGCGGCGGAAGGCCGGGCCTACCTCGCGCGCAGGCTGGAAGCGTGCGCGGACGGCGCGCTGCGGGTTGTGGTCGGGCACGACGACCTGCTCGCCCTCCCCGCCGGCGCCGAACCCGTCCCCGCCCCACTGGCGGACCACAATGACCCACCCGACGGTGAACCCGCGACCGGTGAACGCCGTTGATGAGCCGGATGTGGCCCTGGCTGCGGATGATCGTCGCGGTGGTCATCCTGCTCGTGCTGGTGTGCCGGCTCGGCACCGGCGCGTTCGTCGACGGGTTCCGGCTGGTCGACGGCCCGGCGGTGCTGGCCGCGCTGGCGATCGGACTGCTGACCACCCTGCTCAGCGTCTGGCGGTGGTCACTGCTGGCATGCCGGCTCGGCCTGCCGCTGCCGGTGCGCACCGCGGTCGCCGACTACTACCGGGCGCTGTTCCTCAACGCCGTACTCCCCGCCGGTGTGCTCGGCGACGCGCACCGCGCCGTACAGCACGGCCGGCAGGCCGGTGACGTCGGCCGCGGCGTCCGCGCCGTGGTGCTGGAACGGACCGCCGGCCAGGTGGTCCTGATCGCCGCCGGGGTGACCGCGCTGCTGGTCGAACCCTCGCTGGCCGCGACCATGGCCCGCGCCGTCCTGCCGGGGCTCGAGGTCACCGCCGCCCTGCTGGGCGGGCTCGCCACCGCAGGAGCGCTCGCGGCCTGGGCCTGGCGCAGGAAGGACGTTCCGCGATGGCGCCGCGCGGTCACGACCGCCTTGGCGGACGCGCGCCGCGGCCTGCTGGCCCGGGACGCCTGGCCGGCGGTGCTGGGGCTGTCCGCCCTGGTGCTGCTCGGGTACGTGGCGATGTTCGTCGTCGCCGCGCGCACCGCCGGCTCTGCCGCGCCGATCGGGCGGCTCGTCCCGCTGGCGCTGCTGGCGCTGCTCGTGATGGCCCTGCCGGTGAACGTCGGCGGCTTCGGGCCGCGCGAGGCGTTCTCCGCGCTGGCATTCGGCGCCATGGGGCTCGGCGCCCAGCAGGGGCTCACCACCGCGGTGGTGTACGGGGTGCTCGCCTTCGTCGCGAGCCTGCCCGGCGCCGTCGTCCTGCTGCTGCGCCGCGGCACCCGCCCCGCCGGCCGCGTACCGGCACCCGCACCGTCACCGGCTCTGGCACCGGCTTTGGTATTGGCGCCTTCTGCGGCCCTACGAGCCGAGGACGGCGAGGTAGTCGCCGAACGAACCGGTCAAACTCTCCAGAACGGCCTTGCCCTTGCCCGCCGAAGCCAGTGACGGCCTGCCGATGACCCCCGACTCCGTGTACGCCGCCATGCCGAGGGTGAGCAGATGCTGACGATCGTCCGCCAGCCGGTCGCCCGTTTCGTAACCGGGCCTGACCAGCCGCGGATGCGCGTGCAGCAGGATGGACGTCTCCAGTTCCCCCGCGTGCATGTCGCTCCAGGCGGAGGTCTCAATGCCCGCCGCGGCCCACGCCGCCTCCCAGTCGGCGGCGCCCGGGAACACCGCCATCCGCATCCCGGACCCGGCGGCCTCCTGGACGACGTTGCCCAGCACGTAGTTCCCGCCATGGCCGTTGACCAGCACCAGCCTGGTGATGCCGGACCGCTGCAGCGAGACCGCGATGTCGCGCACCACGGCGTACAGCGTCGCGGCCGAGATGCTGACCGTCCCCGGCCAGGCGGCGTTCTCGTGCTCGTGCGAACAGGAGACGGTGACCGGCGGCAGGAGCAGCACGTTATGGGCGGCCGCGAGCGCGCCGGCGATCGTGCAGGCGACGATCGTGTCGGTGGCCAGCGGGAGAAAAGGCCCATGCTGCTCGAAACTGCCGATGGGCAGCAGTGCCACCTCGGCGTGCCGCTCCCGTACTTCGGTCGTGGTGGCCAGCGGCAGCAGGTACGCGGAGTCGTCCATAGGCCGCCAGCCTGGGGCACCACCCGCGATCTCGCAACATTCAGCTTCAGCCGCCGAATGCCGGACGCCGGGCAACGAGGAGAGACAGATGGGTGAGCTCAGCATCTCGGGCGAGAACGTCGCCGAGGCCGACCTGGTGACCCGCCGGGGCACCTTCCGCTCGGTCGCC
The DNA here is from genome assembly GCF_053602655.1 of Sphaerisporangium sp. NPDC004334. NCBI lineage: Bacteria > Bacillati > Actinomycetota > Actinomycetes > Streptosporangiales > Streptosporangiaceae > Sphaerisporangium > Sphaerisporangium sp. NPDC004334. Next base: position 107,537 of record NZ_JBSGDZ010000005.1, on the reverse strand, counting down.
TTCCGCGACCCGCTCGACGGGCACGAACACCTCGCGCTCGTTTACGGTGAGACGAAGATGCGGGAGAACGTCCTGGTCCGGGTGCATTCCGAATGCGTGACGGGCGACATCTTCGACGCGATGCGGTGCGAGTGCGGCGACCAGCTCAACGCCGCGCTCGACGCGATCGTCCAGGCCGGAAGCGGGGTCCTGGTGTACCTTCGCGGGCACGAGGGGCGCGGCATCGGCCTGGTCGCCAAGGTGCGCACCCACGTGCTGCAGGACCACGACGGCCTGGACACCGTCGACTCGGCCACCGCGCTGGACCTGCCGGTGGACACCCGCGACTTCGGCCCGGCGGCCCGGGTGCTGAAGTACCTGGACATCCGGTCGATCCGGTTGATGTCCAACAACTCCGACAAGATCCATGCGCTCGAGTCACACGGCATCACGGTGTCCGCCCGCGTGCCGCTCCTCATGCAGGTGAACGACCACAACATGCGCTACCTGGTGGCGAAACGCGACCGGCTCGGGCACCACCTGCCGCACCTGGACGCGTTCCCGCACGGCCGGCTCGGCACCGCCGGCGCCTGACATGACCGACCACCTCGAACTGCTGCCCATCGCCAGGGAAGCCGTGGCGACGGCGCACCGGATCATCCGATCCCGGATGCCGCTTTCGGTCATGGCGAAGGGCGAGCGCGACATGGTGACCGACGTCGATCTCGCCGTCGAGGACGCGGTGCGCGGCTTCCTGGCCCGCGAGACCCCGGAGATCGGGATCGTCGGCGAAGAACGCGGACGTACCGGCTCTGACGGCGACGCGCTGTGGTGGGCCCTCGACCCGGTGGACGGCACGGCGAACTTCGCCCGTGGCATCCCGCTGTGCGCGGTGTCCCTGGCCCTCGTCAAGGGCGAGAACAGCGTGCTGGCGGCGATCGACCTGCCGTTCCTCGGCGTCCACTACACCGCCGCCGCCGGGCACGGGGCGTACATGGGAGACGAGCGCATCCGCGCCTCGGAGACGCGGGACCTGTCCGAGGCGATGATCTCGATCGGCGACTTCGCCGTCGGCCCCGGCGCGGATGCGAAGAACCGCGTCCGGATGACCCTGCTCGCCCGGCTCGGCGGGCAGGCGCAGCGCATCCGGATGATCGGCACCGCTGCGATCGACCTGGCGTGGGTGGCGCAGGGCAAACTCGACGCGACCATCATCCTGGCCAACCAGCCCTGGGACACGATGGCGGGCGTCCTCCTGGTACGCGAGGCCGGCGGCCTGGTGCTCGACCGGGACGACACCCCCCACACCGCCGCCTCAGCCGCCACCATCGCCCTCTCCCCAGCCCTCCGCACCCCCATCATGACCGCCCTCCACCACGCCCAGCGGTAGCAGAGCCTGATCCATACCAAAAGCGCGAAAGCCGGGCACCCGATATCCCTCGGTGGTCCCGGCCTCACTTCCGCACTCCCAGAGGCGCGGCATTGCCCGCGACACTACACTCCGCGGCCAGTAACCCGCAGGCATTCCCGAATAGCCGCCAACGCATCCGAGATGCCCGCTCATTCGTATTCGATATGCCCTTCTTCCTGCGCCCATCGCCTGAAGCCACCGGGACCGAAGGGGAGGAAATACTCACCCGAGATCAGATCATCGGCAAGCGCCTCCACCATGGGAAGAGTCAGCTGACGTTCTCTGATCGCACGGCACAGCAGCGGCAGAGTGGCTGTGACCCGGATGCCCTCCTCTTCGGCGATGGTGCGTGGAACGCTGTCATCGAGCACCACCTCGAACCCCCGGGTCTTCCCGAGAGCGAGCACGCCACATTCGCCGCGATTACGCCCATCGGCGACCAAGCGCTGCTGGTAGCCCGCGAAGGCGGCCAAGAAGCCCATGTCGTTGCTGCGGTCGACAGTGATCCACCCCGCGTCGAGGACCTGGTGCAAGGCGGGGTGATAATGAACCTGGCTCTTGAGTTCGTGTTCGACACTCTCCGGGAAGACAACGGGGCGGTCGCCGGCGAGGAACTTCAGAACGCCCAACCACCCATTCAATGCGAAATGCCGTAGCGGGCCGGTATCGAAGACCAACGCGTCCGACATTGGTGCCGGTGTCACGAAACGAACTTCCAGATCTCGTCTTCCCTGCGCACGCGGCGCGCGGGCAGATCGGATTCGGTGAAAGTGTCATGGAGTAGCTCAAGCGCACGTTCCTGACTGATCCGTTCGTCGCGAGTCGCGCGCAGGACCGCTCTCTGATAGGGGACGGGCAGACTTGTACCTTCGAGGTCGGCTGCGACAATCAGCCCGAGTTCTACGATATCGGCACGAGTCGTGGCGACACCTCGGACCAGTGCAGCGCCTTCCCCATCTAGGAGATCCAGCTCTTCGAGCCTTCTGGCGAGCGTCGCCATGTCGACCCGGAACTTACTGGCAAGGATTACTGCGGCTTCGCGAAGCTCACGCGACTCGCACTCAGCCCACGCGGCGCGCACCCCGCGCTCGGGCAGCAGCAGCGACCGCGCGAACCTGTCCAGGCGCGTCTCAAGGTCACTGCCCTGTCGATCAGCGACTCTCCAGTCGACGGTGTACTCGTCGGCTATCAGGTAGCGACCCAACTCATGCGCCGCTGCAAGGCGACGGCGCCCCACCTCGTTATGGCTGTTCACCAGGGCGACCCCGCCACGACGGAGCAAGATCGTCCCTGCGTCGGCCGTATCGACCCCCAAGTCGACGGAGAAGATCAGGAGGCCGATCGTGGCGGCCTTCCCCACCAGGTCGTGTATGGGCTCTGCGTCAGTGAGGCCGAGCATCGTCCGGGCGGAGATCACGAGAGCGTCAGCGTCCGATGGTGTTGTGGGAGCGGGCGGCGGCGCCAAGCCACCGTCAGGCAGCGCGAGTTCGTCAGGGGCCAGTCCGTCCACGAACTCGACATCGGCGGCGATATTCGCCAAAAGTCTGTCGATCTTCGAGTCGGCCGTGTCCAGCCCTTGGCCAGAGCGATGAGAGACCAGCGCTGGAATGGGCTCCGCGAAGAAGGAGGCCATGCTCACGCCAAGAGACGCCGCGATGTCCGACAGTTCGAGCGCGCTGACCTTACGGACTCCGCATTCGATCTTGTTCACCGCCGTGCGCTCAAGGCCCACGAGCTGAGCGAGTTCGCCCTGCTTCAAGCCGGCCCGCTCGCGCGCCTCACGGACTCTGGCACCAAGCGTCTTCTCGTCGACCTCAGCCACGTGTACGATTTTCGCACAGATGAAGGCCAGAGGCCTGCAGCGGTCACCCCAGTTGCCTCCGGTCAAAAAACTCGGCCGCACGCCAGGGCCCATGCGCCCTTGCTCCGCCGCACCTGGACCGGCCGTGCGCGTTCGATGCGCCATCCCTGCGCCTCCACGACAGCTCCCTCGGCAATCGTACGACCACAGACGGTGATGACCATTGCGCTCGCTGGGCCTGGGCTGCAAGCCCTTTCGGCCGAACGACCAGAGATCGACCAGTTGACCGGTTCGACATGTGTGATCTGAACCGGCCCGGTCGAGCGGCGGGGAACTGGACCTTACGGCTGCACCGGATCCCGTCCTACGGTCAGGACCGAGCGAAAGGCGGGCCCATGACGAACGTCGTGCTGAACATGAGTGTGTCCGTGGACGGCTTCAGCGCCGGACCCGATGTGACCGTCGAGCACCCCATGGGCGAAGGCGGCGAGCGGCTCCACGAGTGGCTGTTCACCAGCGGTTCGGATCGGGCCACGGCCGCCGGCGGCACATCACCGAAGGGAGTGGACGCCCAGGTCGCACAGGAGATTCTCGCGTCGACCGGAGCCGTTGTGCTGGGCCGGCGCACGTTCGACGTGGGAGTGGAACTGTGGGGGGACACCCCGTTCCCCGTGCCCTGCTTCGTGCTCAGCCATCAGGCCCGCCAACGGTTGGTCATGAAGAGCGCGGCGTTCACCTTCGTCACCGACGGCATCGAAAGCGCGCTCCGGCAGGCCCGAGCGGCGGCGCGTGGCAGGAACGTCCTCATCATGGGCGGGGCGAACACCGCACAGCAGTTCGTGAGGGCCGGGCTCGTGGACGAGATCCAGATTCAACTGGTGCCCGTGCTGCTCGGTTCGGGCACCCGGCTCTTCGACCACCTGGACACCGATCAGATCGAGCTGGAACGAGTCAGGTTGCTCGAGTCACCGAACGTGACGCACCTGCGATTCCACGTCGCAAGGTAGCGGGCCCGCCCGGAGCCTCCCGGCCGCAGCAGGTGATCGCCCTGGCCGTATATCCCGCGCCGTGATCGGGCGGTTTTGTTACGGTTTCTGGATGTCTTCTCAGCGTGTCCTCCTGCCGCGGGCGGCACCGGCCGCGGCAGGAGTGTCGTCCCGTGGGGTCGCCGCGCTGCTGGATCGGCTTGAGGCGGAGTCCGTCGAGTGTCACACCATCATGGTCGTGCGCCACGGTCACGTCGTCGCCGAAGGCTGGTGGGCGCCGTACTCGGCCGACCGCCCGCACCTGCTTTACTCGCTGACCAAGTCGTTCACCGCGATCGCCGTGGGGCTCGCGATCGACGACGGGCTGCTCTCGCTGGACGATCGGGTGGTGGAAGTGCTGCCCGACCACGTGCCGACCGGCATCTCAGAGCAGGGACGCCGCCTCACCGTTCACCACCTACTGTCCACGGGATCGCGGCACCCCAGTACTCGTCAGGTTCGATATCGACCGGATCGCCCGCCATGGCCTCGGTGACCTCGGCGATCAGCCGATCAGTGATGATCGCAAGATGATCGGCCGACGTGTCGTTGTCGAAGTTGCCCGAACCCCAGGTACCCACTCGATCCCCTTCGCCGACATTTGCGACGACGCCACAGCCTGCCCGGGCCCCATCGCTGATCGACGTTGACACTGACGAACGAGTTGGCCGACCCGAGCTTTCAGGTCGGGGTCAACGTAAGGGCTTCAGGCGGCCAGTTCGGTGCGCGTAGGTGGTCGCGGAACTCGCGGACGGCGACGGTGTCGGCGTAGGGGGCGAGGTGCTGTTCGAAGCTCTTGAGGAAGCCGACCGTGCGGGGAGAGGTGAGGGCCCTGGTCGCGGGGATGGCCGGGCGGGCCATCTCCAAAGCCTGATCCAACTCCCCCCAGCTCAAGTAGGCGTCAGCGGCGTTGACACGGTTGATCTGGGCGGATCGTGGGAGACGGTCCTGGAACTCGGCGATAGCCGCTTCCGCGTTCGCAAGCGCCCGTCAGAGCTGGAGTGACTGAGTACCTAGAACGATGGCGAGGGCCAGGCGGTCGGCGTCCTCGGTGCCGGGCTCGGCGGTGTAGACGGTGATGCGCAGGTCGTCCAGTGCGACGAACAGCGTGTCACAGGCCAGGGTGATCGGGCCGACCGCCGGGTGGTCGATGGTCTTCTGCCGGGACGGGTCGGTCAGAGGCGGTGGTGTCTCGGCGTCCCAGAGTTCGGCGAAGCGCGGGCTGCCGGAGGCCAGGTCGGTGATCAACCGTCGCAGGGTGCGGTCGGCGGGGTAGCGCGAGGCCGTTAGTCGCAGGTCGGCCACGAGCCGGGCTTCATGCTCGGCTTGCTCCTGCGGGGTGTGCACGACCCGGGAGGGCAGGCGGGCGACGTTGCGCCAGACGGCGTTGCGCTCCAGGCCGCGCCAGGTGGTCGTCTCGCCCATGAGCGCGTCGTAGGGCGCGTTGGCCAGCACGAGTGTCCAGCCGGCGTCGTACACGACGACCGGCGTGTACGACAGCCGGTCGAGCAGACGTTGCACGCTCGGGGTGACCCGCGACGGCACGACGTCCGGGCCGGGCGCGGCGTGCCCGGCCAGCCGGTAGAGCAGGTCGCGTTCGGTGTCGGACAAGCGCAGCGCCCGGGCCAGCGACTCCACGACCTGCGCCGACGGTGCGGTCGCGCGGCCCTGCTCGAGGCGGGTCAGGTAGTCGGCCGAGATGCCGGCGAGCGCGGCCAGCTCCTCGCGGCGCAACCCGCTGGCCCGGCGTCGGCGGCCCATCTGCACACCAACGGCCTCGGGTGCCACCCGGTCGCGCCAGCGGCGCACCGTCCGGCCGAACTCCCACACTTCCACGCTCTCCATTCTGCGGGCACCTGCACAAATTGTCCTGGCCCTGGCAGTCCTACGAAAACCGGACGACTGACTGCGGCCCGGCCGGTCCCGCAGGCTGGGGCCATGACCGAACCCGGAACCGTTCTGATCACCGGCCCGACCCGCAACCTGGGCCGTCACGCCGTGCTGGCCATGGCCGACCGCCCGGACGGACAGCGACCCGACCTGCTGCTGGTCGGCCGCGCCGGGCGGGACCTGAAGGTGGTCGCCGACGAGGCCCGCGCGCGCGGCGGCAGCGTCCGCGAGATCGGCTGCGACCTGTCTCGCCTGGCCGACGTCCGTGCCGCCGCGGCCACCGTGCGCGCCCTGCTCGCCGCCGGCGCCGTACGGCCGCTCCGCGCGTTGGTCGCCAACGCCGGCACCATGTCAAGCGACACCCGGCGGACCTCGCCCGACGGCTACGAGATGACTTTCGCCGTCAACTACCTCGCCCACGCCCAGCTCATCGGTGACCTGCTCGGTTCGTTCGCCGTCCCGGCGCGGATCGTGCTGCTCGGCTCGAACACCTATCACGCCAATCTCTGGCGCAAGCTGCTGGGCGTAGCCGAGGCCAAGTGGGCCGATCCCGTCGAGCTCGCCCGCCCGGCCACCGGTGAGCGGGCCCCGGGCATGGCCGCGTCCGGTGTCGCCTACTCCAATGCCAAGCTGGCGATCCTGTACTACGCCCATGAGCTGCAGCGTCGCGCCGACGCCGGGATCAGCGTGTCGGTGTTCGAACCGGGATGGATGCCCGGCACGGCGCTGGGCCGTGGCGCCCCCGAGGCGGTTCAGGCGATGAGCCGCGCCTTGGGCCGTGTACCCGGCGTGTCGACGCCGCAACGCTCGGGGCCGCTACTGGCTGCGATGGCCCTCGACGACAAGTGGGCGCACTTGCGCGACGGCGCGTTCGTGGTGAAGACCAAGCTGACCGAGGTGCAGCCGGTCGCCCACGACCGCGACCGGGAGCGGCGCCTGTGGGAGGCGACCACCGAGCTGTTGGAACGCGCAGGCGCGTCGCGTTAGTACGTACCGCCCGGGGCCGTGCCACGGCCGCCTCGATCGCCGCATCCACGTAGCCATTCCGGTGGCATCGGCCGCGTGGTGCGGGTTCATGGTCTTTGGCGATGCCCCTGGCCGAGGCCACTGTGGCGAGCTCAATCCGCGCTTCCTTGCCGGGGTCGGCACCAGCCAGCCGGGGAGGCGTCGGTCAACGGTGGGCCGTCGCGGTGAGGCGTCGCAGGGCGGCGTGGGCGGGCGGGCCCCAGGTGGGCTTACCACCGGGGCGGCCGTGAACACCGGCGTCTCCGATGAGGAGGCAACTCACGGCGCGTCCCACCGCCCACCCCCGGGCCCGGCGTACGGTCGCGGCGTCCGGGGCCGGCCGGTAGGCGCTGAAGAAGCGGTCCGCCGTGCCGTCCGGGAACAGACTCCACGCGGCGGCGAGGTCGCAGGCCGGATCGCCGGCGAACAGGTCACCGAAGTCGACCACGCCGCAGATGGTGCCGTCCGCGGTGAGGACGTTGGCCGGATGCAGGTCGCCGTGGACCCACAGGTCCGGGCCGCCCCAGGCGGGCGCGGCGGCGGCGTCGTCCCAGACCGCGCGGACGGCGTCCGGGTCGGGGATCAGCCCCCGCTCGGCGGCCACGGCGAGTTGCCCGGCGAAACCCTCGGTGTGTCCGGCCAGCGGCCCTCCGCGGGTCTGGCTGCCGGGCGCCTGCTCGGGGGCGGGCTGGTGGAGAGCCGTCAGGAACGCGGCCAGAACGTCGGCCGCTTCCGCTGCTCGCCTGACGGGGGCACGGTCGGCGGGCTCCCCCGGGACCCAGGTGGTGACGATCCAGGGGCGCGGGAACCGCGCGGAGGGCTCACCAAGGCGCTGCGGAACGGGCACGGGCAGAGGAAGGCGCGGGGCGAGACCGGGCAGCCAGGTGTGCTCCTTGCGCAGCAGCGCGCCGGCGGACTCCGTCGCCCAGGGCAACCGGACGGCGAGGTGGTCGCCGAGCCGCCACATCTGGTTGTCCCAGCCCCGGGCGCCGAACCGCAACGGGAGGCCCGCAAGATCGGGATGCTGGTCCCGGAGCAGATCACGCACCAACTCCGCGGTGACCTCGATCTCGGTGTGCGTCATGCCGAGCAACAGTAACCAGATCGCGGTTCGCCGTGGCCGAGAATTCCGGCCATCTCTGCCACAACCCGTCCGTGCAGCGCACCTGTCGTATCGCCACGGCCGATGCGTTCGCGGACGGCGGTCGCGACATCGCCAGAGCCCGTGCGGGCGGCCGGCGGTCGACACCGGAGGAGGGCAGGCGGCGCACCAGCACGGTTCGCGAGTCGTAAATTATTTGTGCATCGAGTTCACATATGCTTCCATGATGGGGAACGCACACCGCAGATGGCTGGAAGGACGCGTATCGTGATCACCCCCGTCACGCACCTGGACGAGTTCCGCGCATCGCGGAGCGGCCGCCGTTCCCGCAGGCTGAAGCACGACGAATCGCTGCGGCACGGCCGGGCCATGCACCTGATCGACATCGAGAACCTCGTCGGCTCGACCCAGCCCACGACCTTCGAGGTCGAGGAGGTGATGACGGTCTACGAGGGGCTCGTCCCGGCCGGAGCGATGGACCACCGCGTCGTGGCGGTGAACCACACCGCGCTCCTGCCGACCGGCATCGCCTTCCACGGCGTACGGCTGCTCGCGCGCTCCGGACCCGACGGCGCCGACCGGGCGCTGGTCGAGTCGGCGTACGTCGAGCGTGTCGACCGGCGGTTCGAACGGGTCGTCATCGGCTCGGGCGACGGCTACTTCACCGGCCTGGCCACCTGGCTGACCGAGGCCGGCCTGCACGTCACGGTCGTCTCCCGCGCCGGCTCCCTGAGCCGCCGCCTCGCCGCCGCCGTCTCCGACGTCATCCGCCTCGAACCCCCCGCTTCCCACGCCGCCTGAGAGCCCACGGCCGGGTGTCGCCCGGGTCATCCCGGGCGACACCCCACCTCCCTGCCCGGGTCCGTCCAAGGCGGCATCCGGCCATTCGCGAGAAGGACCCGCGTCATGCACGTCACCGCCCATCTGGACCTCGACGTGGTACCGCTCGACCAGGAGGACGATGGCCGCCGGCCGCCTCGCCGGGGCGCAACGGGCGCTCCTCGCCCTGGTGGACCGGCTCGACCCGGCCGACGACTTCGGCCTGGTCACCTTCGACGACAGCGCCACGGTGAACGTGCCGGCCGGCCCGCTGACCGACAGGCGGGCCGTCAAGCAGGCGATCAGCGCGCTGCGCCCGGGCGGCTCCACCGACCTGTCGAGCGGGCTGCTGCGCGGCGTCCAGGAGGCCCATCCGGCCTCCGCCGGGACGGGCGCCACGCTCCTGCTGATCTCCGACGGGCACGCCAACCTGGGCACCACCGACCCGGTGAAGCTCGGCCAGGTGGCGATGGCCGCGCAGCGCCACGGCGTCACGACGACCACTCTGGGCTATGGCCTCGACTACGACGAAGAGCTCATGGCCGCCATCGCCGACGGCGGGGCCGACAGCGCGCTGCACGCGGCGGACCCCGACACCGCCGGGGTCTTCCGGTACGTGGACGCCGGGACGCTGACCGCCTACACGGTCACCGTCCCGGTCACCGTCAACGTGCTCCCCGGGGACGTCGCCGCCGGCCGCGTCCCCGACCTGACCGTACGGGCCGAGCGCCTGTTCCAGCAGGCGCAGGACGCCAAGAGCGGCCACCTCTCGCGGCACCGGTGACCAGGTGCTCAAGCTAACCCCTACCCGTGGACTGCGCACCATGCGCGCCACGCACGACGGCGACTCCAACTTCATCGTGTACGGCTACTCGCGCATCGGCTCCTACCCTGAGCTTCTCGTCAACGAGATCGGCGGCTACAAGGGCAAGGTGCTGCTGCCCGCCGGTACCCGGCTGATCACCGTCAAGGCCGACGGCGCCTGGACCCTGGTCCGCCGCTGATCCCGCCCAGAGCCGCGGGTCTCGGCCGTCCGCTCAGGCCCGCGGCGACCTGCTTCTCGAGAGTGGGATCCCCGTCCGCCGCGGGAGCCGGGCACGCAGTCCCGTGCGCCGGTTCAGAAGAGGCGGGTGAGGGTGACGTCGTCTCCGACGATCTTTTGGGCAAGGAGGAGTTCCACCTCGGAGGCGTCCGCAGGGCTGGGACCGACGATCACGTCGGCCGCGGCGAACAGGGAATGCAGCACGTCCGCGCCCTCCCGGCTGATGACGGGCACCCCCGCCGGCTCGGCGCCGGTGTAGACGACCTTGGCGATCGACCGGCCGCCGGAGTCCTCGAACCCGTGGGCCACCGTCCACCCGTGGTCGGTGGCCGTGCCCATGTCCAGCGCCGAGTTCCCGAGGAAGGTCACCCTGAGCTGCGGCGCCACCCAGCGCCCGGCGTCGCGCAGATAGCCGGCCGGCGACAGATAGGCCCATGGATCGCCGAGGAGGACACCCACCATGAGGCGCCGGGCGTGGACCAACTCCTGGTAGCCGTCCAGGATTCCGGTCACCCAATCGACGAGGTCAGGCTGTACGTGGTCGGTGGAGGCGCGGAACGACGCGAGGGAACGCTCGTCGCGGTCCAGAGATTCGCGCAACGCATCGAGGGTGGGCGGCTGCCCGGTCCACTCGTCCCACCGGCGAACGCGCGCGTCGTGTCCCGGTCTCCGAAGAACGCGCGGGGACCGGTCGCGTGCATCGCCTTGGTGAGCAGCGCGAACCGGATCAGAGGATCGGCCTGGTCCTTCGCCGCGACCGGGTCGCCCAGCAGGACCCAGCCGGTGAACATGGCCATGAGATCGGACATCGGGGGCGCACCGGCAAGAGCGAAGGCGTTGCCCAGGTAACGCAAGGCAACGCCGTACCGGTTGCCGGCCGCCGTCATGAGGGCCAGGAAGCGCTCCGCGACGTCCGGTCCGAGGGAGTCGGACGCGTCCTGCGCCTGGACGAGGAAAGCCGACGCCTCCTTCAGGTGCGCCGCCGTGAAGCCGCTTCCCGCCACAGGCGTCTCGACGAGCCGGGCGCGATACCCCTCGCACACGGTCACGAGATGCGCCAGGCTGGTCGCATCCGTCGGCATGACGTTCGTCTTCGTGTAGATGGAGTAGTCAGGGTCATCGGGAAGAAGCGGAAGGTCCATCGGTAACCGGAGCCGCACCCCCATGTCGGCGAGCATGGCCGCCCAGTCCTCACACTCACCCGGTGACATGCGGCACCACGTGGTGATCGGCACGGGTAACGCGTCCGCGCGGTCCCAGATGCCGTTCTCGCGCAGGTTGATCAGAAGCTCGAGCACGTTCAGGCCCAGCACCACGCGCGTGCGCATGTGCCGTGCCCCAGCCGGAGACAGCAGGAAGTCATGGAAGTGCCGCATCTCGTGAGAGAGCACGGACGTGCTGGAGACGGCGTCCAGGAAGGCCCGATCGTCCAGCTGGGACAACCGCTCCGGCACGTCGGGCCCAAGCGCGTAACGCCGCAACTGGTCCCACCTCTCCGCCCACCCCGCCGTGCGTGAGCGCGATGCCGGGGAATCGCGGGTCGAAGTCGCCGAAGACCGTGCTCACGGTTCGACCATGCCGGTCACCAGCCGGAACGCCGCCCTGATCTCGTCCTCGGTCAGATCGGTCTTCGCCTCGATCGTCACCTTGCGCAGGGGCCCCTCGAAGACCAGACGAGACCGCCAAGCGGCAACTCACCATCGCCGAACGCCTGGCGGAACTGCCCATCAGCGGCATCGTCACGGTGTGCCTCTACAGCAGCGGAGTCAGGACCGAGCGCGCCCGTCGGCGATGCCTGGAAAGGCTGCCCCCAGAAGTCGAGCGAGCGGGGGCCGCGACGGTGTCCATTGAAAGCCGCCCGCCCGGACAAGATCACCTTGACCGAGGGCTCTTGACCGGGCTTCGCGCGACCGGCGTTGTCCCCAAGAGCCTGATGGTCACATGGCAGCCCTCCGTCGGCGAGCCGCTTCTCTGGGCGGCGGATGCCATCGTCAGCGCTACGACCTGGTGGCTGGACGGTCGGACCCGCTGCTATGACGTGCTTTCCGAACGCATCCGCATGATCTGCTTGGAATGACTCCTGGCAGCGCGAAGGCCGGACGCCCGATTCCATCGGGAGGCCCGGCCTCACTTCCACACCCCAGAGGGTGTGGCACTTCCCAGTGCGCCTCACTCGAGGTGATCAGGCAAGCGCATAGTGTCCCCACAAGGCGGCGGCGCCGCGCACATGGTCCGCGAGCGTGGCTGCGGGCAGCGGGCACTCTCATCCTGTTCCGGTCCCCGCACCCGCAGTCAGCAGGACAAGACTGCGCGTCGTGTATGGGTTACACGTCTTCTCGACCCGTGACTCTATAGTGAGGGAGTCTTGAGCTACGTTGACTCCACACAGGGAGACCGGCGTGCCGATGCGCCGGGTACGGAAGACCGGGAGGCCGGCGATCAGCGGGGATGAGGCGACGATCACTTCGGCCGACATCGCGCGGATGGCGGGTGTCGGCCGGGCGGCCGTGAGCAACTGGCGGCGGCGGTACGAGGACTTTCCCGAGCCGGTCGGCGGGACGGCGACCAGTCCGACGTTCTCCCTCAAGGCCGTCGAGGCGTGGCTGCTCGGCCAGGGCAAGGTCGAGGAGCTGCCGCTGCGTGAGCGGGTCTGGCAGCACATCAGGATGGCGGCCGACGATCTGCGCCTTGGGGAGGTGGTCGCCGAGGCGACCGAACTGCTGCACGGCCAAGGAAAGGCGCGGCTGGTCCCGCGGCCGGCGTGGAAGCTGATCAAGCAGTACGCCGAGGAGCAGGGCGTCGCGGAGGTCGTCCGGTTCCTGCTCGACCGTTTCGCCGATGTCCAGTCACGGCGGCTGGCCGAGACGCCCGCCGAAGTGGCCGCCTTCATGGCGGACCTGGCCGGCCCCGATGTCAGGACCGTTCTGGACCCGGCCTGCGGACTGGGGACGCTCCTGGCCGTGACGACCCAGGCCGACCGGGCGCACGGGCAGGAGTACGAAGAGCCGCTCGCCCGGCTGGCGCAGGCGCGCCTGGCCCTGTCCGACGTGGACGGCAGCGTGAGGACGGGTGACTCCCTCCGCGAGGACGCCTGGCCGGGCCTGATCGTGGACGCGGTGGTGTGTCATCCGCCGTTCAACGAGCGCAACTGGGGCTACGAGGAGCTGGCGAGCGACCCGCGCTGGGAGTACGGGCTGCCGCCCAAGTCGGAGTCCGAACTGGCCTGGGCGCAGCACGCGCTCGCGCATCTGCGGCCCGGCGGCGTCGCGGTGCTGCTCATGCCCGAGATCGCCGCGAACCGGCGGTCCGGCCGCCGCATTCGCAGCAACCTGCTCCGCCGCGGCGCCGTCCAGGCGGTGATCGCCCTCCCGCCCAAGATCGCCCCCGGCACCGGCCTGCCCGTGCACGTCTGGGTGCTGCGCAAACCCGCCGGCGATGACCGCACGCCGTCGCGCGTGCTGATGGCGATGGCCGAGCCTTCCGCATTCGGCACGGTCGCGGAGCGGTGGCGGGAGTTCTGCCGCGATCCTGAACTGGTGATCGACGTGCCCGGCGAGAGCCGCACCGTCCCGATCATCGACCTGGTGGACGAGGACGTCGACATCAGCCCGACCCGGCACGTCGGCGTGGCGGACGGAGAACCGGGCGACTATCTCACGGTCCGGGCCGACTTCCTGGGCCGACTGGAACGCCTCGCGGCGCTGGTGCCCCAGGCGGTTCCCGGCCACGCGCGCGAGATGCCGATGGTCGCGCTGTCCGAGCTCGAACGCACTGGCGCCCTTTCCATCCTCCAGTCCGGCCGCTACGACGCCGAAGGCGCCGGTCACCTCGTGCTCGAAGCCGGTGAGGTCTTCACCGGCGGGCAGCCGATGACGCGCGCACAACCGGAGGACAGGGTCCTGATCAAGCCGGGTGACGTGGTGGTCGCGACCCGCGACCGGGAGATCGCGACCAGGGTGGTGGAGGTACCGGGGCTGCTCCTCGGCCCGCGTCTCACGCTGCTCAGACCCGACCCTGATCGCCTGGACTCCTACTTCCTCGCCGGGTTCATCCGTACGTCGTCGGCCGGCGGGGGTGGCACGCAATCAGGCGTGAGCCGCTTCGACCCCCGTCGCGCCCACGTGCCCCGGCTTCCCCTCGACGACCAGCACCGGTACGGCAACCTCTGGCGCGACCTGTTCCTCTTCGAAACCGAACTCCGCGAAGCCGGCAGACACGGCCTGCTGGCGGCGTCATCCCTCGCCATAGGCCTCATCAATGGCACGTTGAATCCTGCGTGACCTCGACATCGTCATGCGGTCACGTACGGAGGGACTCCGGTTCGGGGGTGGCCGCAAATGCTCGATCTCAAGCCCCACGACTCTGATCACGGTGGATCCCGGCCGCCGGGTGGCGGCCGGGATCCTGTCGCTACGCCTCGTCGCGCGAGCCGCTCAGCAGCTGATGTCTACCGCGTCGACCAGGTTGTTGTAGGCCGAGGGGAGATTGCCGGCCGTCCAGGGAAGTATGCTTCCCAGGTAGGTCCATTGGCCGGTCCAGTTGTACAGGTCAAGGTAGCTCGCGCTGTTGTTGTCGACAGACGTGAGACGGTCGTTGATCACAGGGTTGAACTGGCTCGTGCTGCCGAAGTTCCACCAGCCACAACCCGGCGCCCGCCATAAGAACGCGGTACCGTTCGAGCCGTCGTAGTAGCTGGAGCGATACTTGGGGCTGCCATAGGCGCCACCGGCGAGAGATGCGATTCCTGCTTTCGAGGCGTCCCCCTGCTCGCTCGACGCCCCCTTGACGTTGGTGAGCTCGATGCGAACTCGATGCGCGGGAGGGCCGATCACTGTCGGGCCGGGGCCGATCGCCGTCGGGCCGATGCCGGTGCTGGAGTCGGCCATCGCCTGGCTCGGGCCGGTGGCGGCCACGATCACGGTGACGATGCCGGCCAGCAGTCCGGCCATGATCCTCGATCTGGACATGTTTCTCCTCTGTATTCGTGGCTGTATCGCTCGGCTGCGGAGTGGGCGCGAGAGTTCGCGGCTGCCGCTGCCTCACCGAGGCCACTGATGCGATGTCGTGAGCACCGCTCGGCGCCTGAACGGTGATCTCTGTCCTGGACAGCATGGCGACCGGGGCTTGACGTGGACCTGCCACGGCCGCTGCTCGTCCCGGCCGCTGCCGCGAGCGGGATCAGGCCCCGAGGGCGCGGAGGCGGGACGGCGCGAGGTGGAGGGATTCGTCCGCGCGGATGATCCGGTCGTGGAGATCCTGGAGTTTCCTCGTGGGATCGAGGCCGAGTTCCCGTCCGAAGTCCCGGCGGGCCGTCCGGTACACCGCCAGCGCGTCCGGCTGACGGCCGTCGCGGTACAAGGCGAGCATGTAAGCGTGGATCAGTTTCTCCCTGAAAGGGTGGCGCCGCACCAGGTCGGCGAGCTCCGGGAGGAGCTCGCGATGCCGGCCGCATTCCAGCTCGGCGTCGACCCACGACTCGGTCGCCGACAACCGCAGCTCCTCGAGGCCGGTGCCCACCCGGTCCCGCAGCCGGTCCATAGCGGCATCGGCGAGCAACGGCCCACGCCAGTACGACAGCGCGCCCCTCAGCAACCGAGCCCGATCTTTGGGGCCTGCCGCACGACGGGACCGTCCCACCAGGTCCTGGAATCGATGGACGTCCACCGCGTTGAAGTGGGTCTCGGCCAGGTATCCCTCACCCCGGCGCAGCAGCCGGAACCCCCGGGAACCGGTCCGGTCGGGATCGAGCGTCCCCCGGAGTCTGGCGACGTGACTGTGCAGGCTCCCCCGGGCCTGCTCCGGCGGCTCGCCGTCCCAGAGCAGCTCCAGCAGCCGGTCCACCGGCACGACCCGCCCCGTCTCCAGCAGCAGCAGGCCCAGCAGGCAGCGTTGCGCGCGCCGGCGCAGAGCGATCGGGCCGTCGTCGCCCCACACCTCGACCGGACCCAGTAATCGGAAGTACCAACCCCCGTGATGCATGTTCTTCTCCCTCGTGCGCGCCTGAAGCACGTCCCCGTGGCCATGAAGCCCTCTTCGAGGACGGCCGGTGAAGCCCCCGAGCACCCCCGTTCTGATCGCGGGTTCGGGAGCACCATGGAGAACCAGGCCGGCGAGACGGACCTGGCCGATCTCGCTGCCCTCTACGTCGGCGGAGGGCCGACCGCGCTGGTGGTCCAGTGGCTGGTCATGCCGCGAACGCTAGATGCTAGACCGAGGTCTAAGTCAATGGGTTGTTCACGTGCGGCGGCCTCCCGGTGTGAGGGCAGGCGCGGGGAGTCCGTGATGTGCCGCACCGGGTTCCGGTGTCTCACCCGGCGGCGGGCTCGTTGAGGCAGCGTAGGACGGGCGGGGTCGTCAGGGCGGCGGGGTCGAGGGCGCGGGTGGTGGTGACGTGGAAGGTCGCCGTTTCGCCGGGGAGGAGGGTGAGGAGCATGTCGTCGACCTCGGCGGCCGGGTCGAGGCGGTCGGGGAACAGGGCCAGTTCGCGGACGATCGTCCGTGCGGTGACGGTGACCCGGTAGCCGCCGGGGGCCGGTTCGGCGCGGGCGTCGAAGTCGGCCGCGGGGAAGGCGACGGCCGCGTCCTCGGCGAAGAACGCGAGCGTCCGCCGGTCGTCGAGGCGGGCGACGAGCACCTCGGCGGCCGGGTCGCCGGGCGTGGCCAGCGGGCGGGGCAGCTCTACTCTGGCCACCGAGCGGGGCTCGGCGGTCACCTGGAAGGTCTCCTTGGCCAGCGGCTCACCGCCGAGCGCGTACCGGATCACCGACAGGTCGCCGCGCCAGGGCTCGTCTGAGTCGTTGACCGCCACGACGTCGCCGTCCCTGATCTCCAGGATGCGGTCGGCGTAGACGCGGCGCAGGGCGTACCAGAGGGGCTTGCGCCGGGCGTCGCCGTCGACGGCCGACCACGACGTGACCGGCCAGCAGTCGTTGAGCTGCCACATGATGGTGCCGGAACAGTACGGCGCCAGGGTGCGGAACCAGCCGATGCCGAAGGCGACGGCGTGGGCCTGGTTGACCTGGGTCAGGTAGTGCCAGTCGTCGAACCTCTCCGGCCGGGTCAGGTAGTGCCAGTCCTCGACACCCTCCGGGCGGGGCAGGTGGTCGGCGAGGCCGCGCAGGAGTTTGGCGTTGCCGTCGATGGCCTTCTGGTGGTGCAGGACCAGCGGGGCGTCGGCCGACAGTTCACCGCTGACCGCGCGGCGCAGCGTGGCGTAGGCCGGCGGGCCCTGGAATCCGAACTCGGCGGCGAACCGGGGCCGGTACTCGGCGTACCGGGTGTAGTTCTCGCGGTTCCAGACGTCCCAGATGTGGATCGTGCCATGTGCGGGGTCGTTGGGCGGCAGGTCCGGGGCGCCGGAGTACGGGCTGCCGGGCCAGTACGGGCGGGTCGGGTCCAGCTCGGCGACGATCGAGGGCAGCAGGTCGTGGTAGAAGCCGGCGCCCCAGCTGCTGCCGCCGAGCCGGTCGCGCCACCCCCAGTCGGCGTGGCCCTCCAGGTTCTCGTTGTTGCCGCACCACAGCACGAGGCTCGGGTGCGGGGCGAGCCGGGAGACGTTCTCGCGCGCCTCGGCCGCCACCTCGGAGCGGAACGGCTCCTCCTCCGGGTAGGCGGCGCAGGCGAACGGGAAGTCCTGCCACACCAGCAGGCCGAGGGAGTCGGCGAGGTCGTAGAAGTCCTCGCTCTCGTACAGGCCGCCGCCCCAGACGCGCAGCAGGTTGACGTTCATCTCGACGGCCTGGCCAAGGCGGGCGGCCAGGCGGTCGCGGGTGACGCGGGCGGGGAAGCAGTCGTCGGGGATCCAGTTGACGCCGCGGACGAACACCGGCCGGCCGTTCACCGAGATGGCGAACGCGTCGCGGTCCAACTCGACCGAGCGGAAGCCGACGCGCCGGTGCCACCGCTCTTCGCCCATGCTGACGGTGAGGTCGTACCTGGCCTGGCCGCCGTGGCCGCGCGGCCACCACAGCTCGGGGTCGGGCACCTCCAGCCGCAGCACCGCCTCGCGGGCGCCCGGGGCCAGAAGCGCCCGAGCCTGGACTCCGGCCACCTCGGCGGTGATCTCGTGCGGCTCCTCGGTGGTGCGCTCGGCCCGTACGCGGACCTCGACGTGGCCGGTGCGGCCGTCGGTGGTGACCAGCGGACGCACCTCGGCCAGCCGGGCGCCCGACCAGCTCGACAGGCCGATCGGCCGCCAGATGCCGGCGGTGACCACCGTCGGCCCCCAGTCCCAGCCGAAGTTGCAGGCCATCTTGCGGATGAACTGGTAGGGCTCGTCGTAGGCGCCGGGCCGGTCGCCGAGGGCCGCCCTCCGCGCCTCGGCGTAGGCGTAGGCGGAGGCGAAGCGCACGGTGAGGGTGTTGTCCCCCTCGCGCAGCAGGTGGCGCACCGGGAAGCGGTAGGACCGGTGCTGGTTGGCGGTGCGGCCCACCTCGACGCCGTTGAGCACGACCGTGGCCACGGTGTCCAGGCCGGCGCAGACCAGGTCGGTGCGCTCGTGCTCGTCCGGGGCCCAGGCGAAGGAGGTCTCGTACACCCACTCGGTGCGGCCGATCCACGACAGCCGGGTCTCGTTGTCGTCGAGGTAGGGGTCCTCGATCAGCCCCGCCGCGAGCAGGTCGGTGTGCACGCACCCGGGAACCGCGGCCGGCACCCCGGAGATCGGGACACCCGTGCCCGGCAGGCCCGAGGTGGGGCCACCGGCGCCCGACTCGTCCGAGATCGGGACGTCCGCGTCGGCGGCGGTGAGGGTCCAGCCGTCGTGCAGTGCACGATAGGCGCTCAAACTAGCTCTCCTTAGGGCAGTCGCCCAGCCTGGCGCAGGCGACGAGGTGGTCCTCTTCGGCGGCGTACAACCGCCCGGAGGCGCCGTGCTTGTGGTAGAGGCAGGTCTCGACCGGCTCGGCATCCTCCCACGGGGCGTGCAGCCGCGGCACCGCCGACAGCAGCTGACGGGTGTAGGGGTGCAGCGGGCGGGTGAAGAGGGCCTCGGTCGGGCCGGTCTCCACCACCTCGCCGTGCCGCAGCACGATGGTCCGCTCGGCCAGGTAGTGGCCGAGGGACAGGTCGTGGGTGATGTAGAGCACGCCGAGGCCGCGCTCCTTGAGGTCGGCGAGCACGTTGAGCACGTCGATGCGGGTGGAGGCGTCCAGCATGCTGGTGATCTCGTCGGCCACCAGCAGCCGGATGTCCAGCAGCAGGGCGCGTGCGATGAGCAGGCGCTGCAGCTGGCCGCCGCTGAGCTGGTGGGGGAACCTGCCGAGCACCTGGCCGGGGTCGAGCCGCACGTCCCGCAGCGCGATGTCCAGGCGGTCGGTCCAGTCGGCGTCGGGCACGCCGGGGAAGTACGCCTCGCGGATCATGGCGAAGACCCGGTCGGCCTTGAAGACGGGGTTGAACGTGCTGAAGGGGTCCTGGAAGACGCCCTGCACGTTGCGGTAGTACGCCTTGCCGGGCTTGACAGGAGCGCCGTCGAAGGTGATCGTCCCGCCGGTGGCCGGGGTCAGGCCGAGGATCATGCGGCCCAGCGTGCTCTTGCCGCTGCCGCTCTGCCCGATCAGCGACACCACCTCGCCCTGGCGGACCTCGAAGCTGACCCGGTCGACGGCGGTCAGCGTCTTGCCGCCGAACGCGCCGACCTTGAACACCTTGGTCACGTTGTCCAGTTCCAGCATCAGGCGTCCGCCTTCCAGCACGCCACGACGTGGCCGGGCTCGACCTCGCGCGCCGGCGGCTCCTGGACGCACCGGTCGAAGGCGAGCGGGCACCGGTCGCGGAACCGGCACCCGGCCGGCGGGTCGAGCAGGGAGGGCGGGCCGCCCGGGATGCCGGTCAGCCGCCGCTCGGTGTGCCGGACGCCCACCTCGGGCAGCGAGTCGATCAGCAGCTTGGTGTAGGGGTGCCGGGGCGACTCGACGATCGTCTTGGCCGGCGCCTTCTCCGCGAGCTTCCCGGCGTACATCACCATGATCGTGTCGGCGATCTGGTAGGTGAGCGAGATGTCGTGGGTGATGAACACCATGCTCTTCACCACCCCGCCGTCGCGGAAGCCGGCCAGCGCGGTGGCCACCGCCTTCTGCGTCGAGACGTCGAGGGCGGAGGTGATCTCGTCGGCGATCAGCAGCGAGGGGTCCAGCAGCGTCGAGATGACCATCACCATCCGCTGCTTCATTCCGCCGGACAGCTCGATCGGGTAGCGGCGCAGCACCTCGCGCGACAGGCCCACCAGCTCAAGGCGGCCCTCCAGCTTGGCCTGGTCGAGCGGGACGCCGCGCGACCTGAGCAGCTCGCCGACCATCTTCCCGATCTTGCGGGTCGGGTTCATCGCGCTCATCGAGTACTGCGGGACGAGCGAGACCTTGTGGAAGCGGAAGGGGTTCATCCGCCGGTCGTCGCCGATGGGCAGCTTCTCGCCGTCCAGCTCGACCTCGCCGCCGACGTGGCGCATCCGGCCGTCCAGCCGGATGAGGCTCTTGCCGAGGGTCGTCTTGCCGCACCCCGACTCCCCCGCGACGCCCAGGATCTCGCCGTCCCCCACCTCGAAGGAGACCCCGTCGAGCGCCCGCACGTCGCCCTTCAGCGTCGTGTAGTGCACCCTCAGGTCGCTGACGCGCAGGCTCATGTCCGCCTCAGTTTCGGGTTGAAGACCTCGTCGAGGCCCACGTTCGCAACGTACAACGCGCCGACGATGGCGGTGATGGCGGCGCCGGGGGGGACGAACCACCACCACAGGCCGAGTTGCATGGCGCTCCACTGGCCGGCGTTCTGCAACATCAGGCCCAGCGAGACGCCCTCGGTCGGCCCGAGGCCGATGAAGTCGAGTGAGGAGGCGATCAGGATGGAGTTCCCGAACAGCAGGATGAAGGTCAGCAGCAGGTAGGAGCTCATGTTCGGCCCGATCTCCCTGGTGATGATCTTCCAGGTGTTCGCGCCGCTCAGCCGGGCGAGGTCGACGAAGTCCCGGCCGCGCAGCGAGAAGGTCTGCGCGCGGATGGCGCGGGCCGCCCAGGGCCAGGAGGTCAGGCCGATGAACAGCGCCTGGGCGCCGACGCTGCGGATGCCCAGGTAGGCGTTGACGATCAGCAGCACGGCCAGCGCGGGCAGCACCAGGATGATGTTGGTGATCATGTTGAGCACCTCGTCGACCATCCCGCCGCGGTAGCCGGCCACGAAGCCGACCACCATGCCGACGATCGCCGCCACCCCGCCGCCGAGGACGCCGACCAGGAAGGTCGTGCGCAGGCCGTGGACGAACTGGGCGAAGACGTCCTGGCCGAAGGTCGTGGTGCCGAACCAGTACTGCGCGGACGGCGGGTCCATCGGCCGGCCGACGTACTCGTTGGGCGCGCCGCTCACCAGCAGGGGGCCGACGATGCCGGCCAGCAGGAACACCAGCACGACGGAGACGCCGACGATCAGTTTGGGGTTGCGCAGGGCGAAGTACAGCGCCTCGCGGCGGGCGCTGCCCGGGGCGGGCGTCCTGCGGGTGGAGATCTCCTGCAGAGCGGTCATGCCGACGCACCCGCCGTCGCAGTAGGTGTCCGCGTCTCGCGTGGAGCGGTCATGCCGACGCACCCGCCGTTCCAGTAGGTGTCCGCGTCTCGCGTGGAGCGGTCATGCCGACGCACCCGCCATTCCCGTGCGCGTCCGTGGGTCGACCAGCACGTAGACGATGTCGATGACGAAGTTGGCGACCAGCACGCCGAGCACGATGAACAGGAAGATGCCCTGCAGCAGGAAGAAGTCCTGGTTCTGGATCGCCTTGAGGATGAGGCTGCCGAGGCCCGGATAGGAGAACACGATCTCGGTGACCAGCGCGCCGGCCACCAGCACGCCGAGCTGGAGCGCCAGCCCGGTGATCTGCGGGAGGACGGCGTTGCGGAACGCGTACCTGCGGATCAGCCGCTGGGGCGCGCCGAGCGCGGACAGGTAGGTGGAGTAGTCCGACTCCAGCTCATAGATGATCATGTTGCACATCCCGATGGCCCAGCCTCCGAGTGCGACCAGGAAGAGCGAGAAGAACGGCAGCACCCAGTGGTGCAGCAGGTCGAGCAGGAAGTCCAGCGACCAGTTCGGCCGGATGGAGAAGCTGTAGCCCCCGGCGACCGGGAAGAGGCCGGCGACGACGCCGAGCCCCCAGGCCAGCAGCACGGCCAGCCACATGTACGGGGTGGCGGTCAGCACGTAGCCGATCGGCAGCACGGTGTTGTCCAGCAGCTTGCGCCGGGCCGCGTACGCGCCGACGCGGTTGCCGACGAAGTAGCTGAGCAGCACCGAGGGGATCATCAGGCCCAGGGTGTAGGGCACGGCTCCCATGATGACGGTGCCGACCGGCGTGGGGAACACCCAGATGCTGGTGCCGAAGTCGCCGCGGAACAGGGCGCCCCAGAAGTTCAGATACTGCCGCCACAGCGGCTGGTCGAACCCGAACAGGCTGGAGTAGTACGAGCGCATGGCCTCCACGGCCTGCGGCTGGGACACGTTGGCCCGGGCCAGCATGCTCGCGACCGGGTCGCCGGGCATGAAACGCGGGATCATCCAGTTGACCGTGACGGCGACGACGAACGTCAGCCCGTAGATCAGTAGTTTCCGGCCGAAGTAACGACGCACGAGATGCCTCCCGGGCAGGCCCCTCCCCCTCGCGCGAGGCGGGAGGGGGAGGGGCGGCGGCTTGCGAGTTCAGGAGCCCGCGGGCTGGAGCTGGGTCAGCGTCTCGAAGCCGCCGAGCTCCCACCAGTTGCGCCAGGTGACGGCCGGGGTCTTCGGCGCACCCTGGGCCGAGGAGGGCCAGTTCTTCCACACGGCCGTGCTGGTCTGCGACCACAGGCCGTTGTACCAGAGCGGGATGGCCGGCAGTTCGTCCAGGTGGATCTTCTCGATCTCCGACAGGATCGACTTCATGCCCTCGATGTCGTCGGTCTTGACCTGGTCGAGCTTCTGCACCAGCTCCCAGGCCTTCTTGTTCTCGTAGCGGCCGAAGTTGACGGTGTTCTGCACCTTGTTCACCGGCAGCTGGAACACGTACTGGTAGTAGGTGAACGGACTGTTGGACAGTTGCCGTTCGTTGTTGATGACCAGGTCGAAGTCGCCTTTGCCACGCTTTTCCACCAGGGCGTTGAAGTCGGGGAAGTCCGGGGTGACGTTGATGCCGGCCTCCTTGGCGCTGCCGGCGATCGACCTGGAGGCCTCCATCCAGTCCGTCCAGCCGGACGGCACGATGAGGCTCAGGCTGATCTTGGAGCCGTCCTTGTTCTCCACGAACCCGTCGCCGTCGCCGTCCTTGTAGCCGGCGTCGGCGAGCAGCTTCTTGGCCTTGGCCTTGTCGAAGGAGAAGCCCGCGCCGCCGGTCAGGGTCTTGTCGATGTACTGGTCCCACTGCGGCAGCAGCCCGGTCGGGTCGGAGGCCTTGACCAGGTTGCCGTAGACGCCTTCCACGATCTTCTTGGTGTCGATCGAGGCGGCCAGCGCCCTGCGGAACGCCGGATCGTCCATCGGCTTCTTCTTGGTGTTGGGCACCAGCCAGGCGGTGTTGGCCGACAGCATGTACGGCGGCTCGTTGTAGTAGGTGGTGATGCCGAACTTGCCGCCCTGCACGAGGTTGGCGATGCCGGGCAGGAAGTTGTTGCTGAGGTCCAGGCCCTTCTGCAGCAGCAGACCCATCGCGACCTCGTTGCTGCCGTTGACGATGTCGACGATGTACTTGGGCTTGGGCTCCATCTTCAGCGCCGTCTTGCCCCACCAGTCGTCACGGCGCTGGAGCACGACGCGGTCCTGGTCCTTGCTGAGGAACTTGTAGGCGCCGGTGCCGACGGCGTTGTCGTTCACGCCGTTCAGCACATCCGCCTCCGAGAGCTTGCTCCAGATGTGCTGTGGGAGGATGGCGCGGCCGTAGAGGTTGAAGTCCCACTCCTGGTAGTTGGCGGTGGAGAAGGTGAACTTCACCGTCTGGTCGTCGACCGCCTCGGCCTTCTTCAGCCACTCCCACAGCTGGTGGTACGGGCTGGTCTCCATCTTGCCGAGTTCGTAGGTGAACGCGACGTCCTTGGCGGTGAACGGCGTGCCGTCGGACCACTTGACGCCCGGGCGGAGCTTCAGCGTGTAGGTCGTGTCGTCGGTCCAGGAGCCGCTCTCGGCCAGCCAGGGGGTGAGCTTGAGGGTGGTGGTGTCGAAGTGGAACAGGGTCTCGTAGACCAGGCCCTTGGTGCCGGCGGCGTGGTCCCATTCGCGGATCGGGTTGTAGTTCGCCGGCGGTCCCCACTGCACGCCGCTGGTGTACAGGGTTTCGTTGCGCGGAAGCGAGTTGGGGTCGGCGGCGGCGCCGGTCGCCGGGGCGCCGCCCGCCTGGGAGCTCTGGGAGGCGGAAGGGGAGCCTCCGCCGGTGCACCCGGCGGCGGCCAGCACACCCGCCGTCGCCAGGATCGGGAGCAGGGTCCGTAACCGGTTTCGCATCACATCTCTCCTTCCTCCGCACGTCCGGCGGAGGTCCGCGGTTCGCCAAGCCCCGATGGAATCGGCCCGTGAGGCGAACCCCACTGGCTGTGGGAGCGCTCCCAGACCGGGCCGGCGGAGATGCGCTCGATGTTTCCGTGACCGGCCAGGATTCCTGCCTCACCCGCACACGCGCCCCTGACCAGGCGCTGTGCGGCCGGCCGAGCCGCCATACTGAACCGGATAAGTAGGCCCGAACGTAAATTCCGGATGTCCGTTCTGTCAATACTCGTGACGCGTTCGAAACCGTGCGCGCCATCGGAACGGCGGAGATCGCGGCCGGCGGGGGATTCGAGGTGCGCACCGCCGTATCCGGGGCGTGGTGGTCGACGGTGTTCCGCACCTTGTTCACCGGCAGTGGAGAGGGCGTCGCGGGTGCGCACGGCGCCCGTCCTGCGTACGGTGGTCGGGGGCGACGGGAGGAGGCGGTCATGGAGATGGTGGAGGGCAGGCCCGCTCCCGCGTTGCGCCCCCTGATCGGCCACTACCACGGCTACCGGGAGCTCGACGGGACGCCGGGCCACCATCGGGGGCTGCCGTCCCCGTATCTGACGCTCATCGTGACCCTGGACGAGCCGCTGGTCGTCGAGGCCCATCCCGACCCCGCCCAGTCGCCGGGCCGATACGAGACGCTGGTCGGCGGCCTGCACACCACGCCCGCCCTGATCGCCAACGGGGTCAGGCAGGCCGGCGTTCAGGTCGCGCTGAGCCCGCTCGGCGCGCGCGCCCTGTTCGGCCTGCCCGCGGGCGCGCTGCGCAACCTGGACGTGGACGCCGCCCTGGTCCTCGGCCACGCGGCCCACGAGTTGCACGAGCGCCTGAACGCCGCGCCGAGCTGGGAGCGGCGTTTCGCGATCCTGGACGAGCTGCTGCTGCGCCGGGCCGACCTCGGCCGCGACGTCCCGGCCGAGGTCGCACGGGCCTTCCGGCTGCTGATGTCCACCGGCGGGGCGATGACGGTCGCCGAGCTGGCCCGGGAGGTGGGCTGGAGCGCCCGCCACCTGTCCGCCCGGTTCGCCACGGAGACCGGGCTCGGCCCCAAGGCCGCCGCCCGGGTCATCCGCTTCGACCGGGCGCGCCGCGAACTCCAGCGGATGGGTGCGGCGCGGGGCTCGTCCGGCTCGGCACCCGGTCCGGCGGGGGCGGGTCTCGCCGGGCTGGCGGAGGTGGCGGTCGAGCACGGGTACTACGACCAGGCGCATCTGGCCCGGGAGTTCCGGGAGCTGGCGGGATGTCCGCCGAGCAGGTGGCTGGCGGAGGAGTTCCGATTCGTCCAAGCCTCCGGCACGGCTCCCGCGCCAGACTCGACGGCATGACCCAGACACCACCTGCCCAGGTATGGCCCACGCTCCGCGCCCGTGACGCCCGGCGGCTCATCGCCTTCCTCGTCGAGGCGTTCGGCTTCGAGGAGACCGTCGTGTACGGCGACGGCGAACGCGTCGACCACGCCCAGCTCGACTGGCCGCTCGGCGGCGGCGTCATGCTGGGCTCCGACCGCGAGCGCGGCGAGGACAACCCCTGGTGGCTGCCGCCGGGCACCTTCGGCGCGTACGTCGTGACCGACGAGCTCGACGCGCTGTACGCCCGGGCCACGGCGGCGGGGGCCGAGACGCTCTACGCGCCCCGCGACACCGACTACGGCTCCCGCGACTTCGCCGTTCGCGACCCCGAGGGCAATCTGTGGTCTTTCGGCACCTACCGCGGCGAACCGCGCAAAGGCTCGTAACTTACGCTAGCGTAGGTTACGGTCCGGTAAGCCAAACGGGGGGAACGTCCTGTGCGCGAGTTCACTGACACCGAGTTGCTGTTCGAGCTGGAGCCGGTGGTCGCCGGCGAGCTGGACCGGCACCTCAAGGTGGCCAAGGAGTGGTTCCCCCACGAGTACATCCCCTGGTCCAGGGGCCGCGACTACGACGGCATCTTTGAGGGCGAGGCCTGGGCCGACACCCACTCGGCCATCCCGGAGGAGGCCCGGGTCTCCCTGGTCGTCAACCTGCTGACCGAGGACAACCTGCCGAGCTACCACCACGAGATCGCCACCACGTTCGGCCGGGACGCGGCCTGGGGCACGTGGGTGCACCGGTGGACCGCCGAAGAGGGCCGGCACGGCGTCGCCATCCGCGACTACCTGACGGTCACCCGCGCCGTCGACCCGGTCGCCCTCGAACGCGCCCGCATGGTGCACATGGGCGAGGGCTTCGCCAACTCCTACGAGGGCGTGCTGCACTCGCTGGCCTACGTCTCCTTCCAGGAGCTGGCGACCCGCGTGTCCCACCGCAACACCGGCAGGGTCTCGCTGGACCCGGACTGCGAGCGCCTGCTCTCCCGCATCGCCGCGGACGAGAACCTGCACATGCTCTTCTACCGCAACCTGCTCGGCGCGGCGTTCGAGCTGGCCCCGAGCCAGACGATGCGCGCGGTCACCGACGTGGTGACCACCTTCCAGATGCCCGGCGCCGGCATCGAGGGCTTCACCCGCAAGGCCATGACCATCGCCAACGCGGGCATCTACGACCTGCGGCTGCATCTGGACGACGTCCTGCTGCCCGTGCTGCGCCAGTGGTCGGTCTTCGACCTCACCGGCCTGTCCCCGGAGGGCGAGAAGGCACGTGAGGAGCTGTCGGAGTTCCTCGGCCGCCTGGAGGTCTCCGCCACCCGCTTCACCGACCGCCGCGACTCCCGCCGCGCCCGCCTCGCCGCCACCGCGACGAGCCCCGAGTAGCCGTACGAGGGCCTCGCCGCCACCGCGGCCGGCCGCGAGTAGCCGTACGAGGTGTCGGCCGGTCGAATCACCGACGATCCCGGTCCTGGCCTTTGCCCGCGCGACGTGATCGTCCGCGGCTCCGTGACTAGCGTGATCAGGAGTGGACGTCGTTCCGGCGACCCTTGCGCAGCCGGTTCGGCGCTCCGTTGAGTCCAGGCACCACGCCGGGCTCGATCACCAGACACGGAGGTCTCCGATGCTCAAGACCGCTCTCGCCGCCGCCTCGCTGGCGGCGTTCGGCCTCGCCGTTCCGGCCGCCGCCCTCGCCCGGTCCGCCGGCGCGGACGCCATGACCGCGGCGGCCGGCTCCCCGGCCCACCCATGCCCCCAGGCTCCCTACGGCCGGTACGCCAACGGGTGCTACTACGGCCAGCCGCAGGGTGTCCACCACTGGCACCCCGGACATCCTCATGGCCACCACCACTGGCACCACGGGCATCCCTACGGTCACCACCACTGGCACCCCGGGCACCCGTATCCCTCCGGCCCGGGCTACACCCCGCGGGGGTAGGCCCCCGAGGAGCCGGTGGTCGCGCCGGGCACGCGCGCGCGCCGGTCGACGCCCGCCTCCACGGCCGCGACCGCGGCGAACCGGCCATGGAGGCGAGGCCCGCTCCCCGCTATTGTCGGCGGCCGACGCTATTGTCGGCGACCGACGGTTTTCCGATGGACGCCTAGCGGCACTGGAGCGACTGATCCGTGAGCGAGTACCAGTACTACGAGTTCGTGGCGATCGACCGCCCGCTGACCGACGACGAGCGAGCGGAGGTGCACTCCATCTCCCCCGATGCCCGGGTCACCTCGACGACCTTCGCCGACGACGACGCCTCCGGAGAGTTCGGCGGAGACCCGGCGCTGATGATGGAGCGGTACTACGACGCCCACGTGTACGTCGCCGACTGGGGCGCCGCCCAGGTGATGCTGCGCATCCCCGGCAAGCTGCTCGGCATCGACGCCGTGGAGCCCTACCTCCTCGACGAGCGGGTCGAGGCGTGGGTCGCGGGTGAGCACCTCATCCTCGACTTCCGGAGCGAGGACGAGGACGCCGACCCGATCGAGGCCCCTGACCGCCTGCTCCCGGCCATGGCCGGCCTCCGCGCCGAACTCGCCTCCGGCGACCTGCGGCCGCTGTACCTGGCCTGGCTGGCCGCCATCGGCGCCTGGGAGCGCGACGAGGACGCCTTCGACGAGGAGATGGAGGACGAGCAGGAACCCCCCGTCCCCCCGGGCATGGCCTCGCTCACCCCGGCCCAGCGGGCCCTGGCCGACTTCCTGCGCCTGGACGCCGACCTGCTCGCGACCGCCGCGACGGCGAGCCCCGAGCCGCCGTCCGGCCGGGACGACCCGCTGACCGCGTGGCTCGAAGAGCTGCCGGAGCAGGACAAGAACGCCCTTCTCCTGCGCGCCGTGCGCGGCGACGCCGACCGTGTGCGCATGGAGGTGCTCCACCGCTTCCGCGAGCGGACGCCGCTCCGTCCCCAAGCCTCGGACGACCTGCTCCGCCGCACCGTCGCCCAGCTCCTGGACGCCACCGCGGCGCGGCGCTCCGGGTAGGGCCGACGCGGCGGCCCGCGGGACGTCCGTCGCCGCTGTCCCCCGGAACCGATCGCGCGATCGGCCTTGACGGGGTGTTCGGGCGCGAGCAAGCATGGAAGTCCGGTTCGTGCCGACAGGGAGACGGTCATCCGCTGGCTTCGGAGTTCTCGCCGGTCATCACGATGCTCCATTTTTTCAGCCGATTCGCCGAAATCCCCGATATGCCGGGTCTTCTGGGTACCGGCGGCATCATGAACGGCGGTCCCGGCGACGACGAGGTGCGTGACGGTCACGTCAACGACGTCAGCGGGTCGCTCACGGGGCCGCTCGTCCAGGCCCGCGAGATCCACGGCGGCATCCGGGTCCACCACGGGTTCGAGCCGCTTCCCCCGCCGTTCCAGCTCCCCCCGGCCGGCATTCTGGTCGACCGGGGGGAGGCGCTGGCCGCTCTCGACTCGGTCCGCATGGACGACCGGGCGGCCGGGGCGCCCAGGGTCGCCGTGCTGAGTGGCCCGGCCGGCATCGGCAAGACGGCCGTGGCGCTGCACTGGGCGCACCGCGAGCGTCGGGCGTTCCCTGACGGCCAGCTGTACGCCGACCTGCGCGGGCACGCGGAGGGCGAGCCTGTCGAGCCGACGGAGGTCCTCGGCCGGTTCATCCGGGCGTTCGGCATCTCCCCCGAACGCATCCCGGCCGACGCCGCCGAACGTGCGGCGCTTTACCAGTCCCTCGTCAGCGGACGCCGCATCGTCGTCGTCCTGGACGATGTGCTCTCCGCCGCCCAGGTCGGTCCGCTGCTGCCCGCCTCGGCGGCAGGCATGGCCGTCGTCACCAGCCGGTGGCGGCTGGCCGGGCTGCTGATGCGCGGCGCCCGCGGCGTCCGGCTCGAGCGCCTCAGCACCGAGGGGGCGCTGGACCTGCTGCGGCGGACCCTCGGCGACGACCGCGCCGAACGGGAGCCGGATGCCGTCCGCGAGCTGGCCGAGCTGTGCTCGGGGTTCCCGCTCGCGCTGTGCGTGGCGGGGGCGCGGCTCGCGGCCCGGCCGGGCTGGGACCTGGCCGAGATGGCGGACGCGCTGCGCCACGAGAGGCGGCGCCTGAACGCGCTGTCCGTGGAGGAGGACATCACGATCCGGGCCACCTTGACGCTGTCCTACCGCGGCCTCAGCCCGCCGGAGGCCGCGCGCGTCTACCGGCTGCTGGGGCTGTTCCCCGGCCCGACGTTCGACAGCCGGGCCGCCGCCGCCACGGTGGGGCTCCCACGTGCGCGCACCCGGCACCTGCTCGGGGTGCTGGTCGACGCGAACCTGCTGGACGACGTCCCCGGCGGGCACTACCGGTTCCACGACCTGACCCTGCTCCACGCGCGGGAGACGGCCGAGGAGGTCGACGCCCCGGCCGTGCGCGAAGAGACCGTTCGGCGGGCGCTGGACTGGTTCCTGCACGCCGCCTTCGCCGCGAGCGGCGCCGTCCTGCCGTACCGGCGCCTGTCCGCGCCGGAGCCGGCCTACCCGCCGGCGGAGCCCCCGGCCTTCACCGGCCGCGACGAGGCCCTGGACTGGCTGGAGAACGAGTTCGCCAACGTGCGGGCCGCCGCGCGCGCGGCCTTCGAGCTGGGAGCGTTCCAGACGGCGTGGCAGATCGTCGACGCGATCTGGCCGCTGTTCCTCTACCGGGGCCACCGCGCCGAGCGGCTCGCGGTGGACCGGCTCGGGCTGGAGGCCGCCCGAGCCTGCTCCGACGTCCGGGCCGAGGCGAAGATGCTCAACCGCACGGGGCTGGCGCTGCGCGACCTCGGCCGGCTGGAGGAGGCGGCCGAGGACTTCCGCGAGGCGCTGCGCATCTGGCGGCGGCTCGGCGACGCGCAGCGCGTCGCGGGCAGCCTGCGGCGGCTCGGGCTGGTGGAGCGGGACCTGGGGCACCTCGACAGGGCCCTCACCTTGTTCGGCGAGGTCCTGGAACGCCACCGCTCGCTGGGCGAGTCCCGCAAGGCGGCTCTCACGCTGTGCGACATCGGCGAGACGCTGATCGCCAAGGGCCGGGCGGCGGAGGCGGTCGCGCCGCTGACCGAGGCCCTGCACCTGCTGACGGCGCAGGCCGACCCGCACAACGAGGCGCGTGCGCTCATCCTGCTGGGGCGCGCCGATGCCGCGGACGGGGGCGCCGCGGCCCGTCTGCTGACCCGAGGTCTGCGCCTCATGCGCGACATCGGCTCGGCCACCGGTGAGCTCCAGGCGCTGCGGGCGCTGGGCGACCTCGCGCTCTCGGAGGGACGGACCGACGACGCACGGCGCTACCGGGAAGAGGCCCGGCAGGTCGCCGAACGCACCGGCACAGGACCGGATCCGACCGGGTGACCGGACCGCGCTCCGCCGTCCGGACCGCACCTCGGCCAAGGCCGGTCCGCGCGGCCCTGGCGGATCAGTCCCAGCGCCCGTCGTCCCAGCGCCCGGTCGTGGCGCGGGGTGGGTGCGCCCGTGCCAGCTCCGCCAGTTCGGCGCCGGTCAGACATGCCGCGACCGGCAGCCGATGGCCGATCTTCCAGCCCGCGTACGCCACGGCCGTCCGCAGGGCACGTGACGGGTCGCGCGTGCGCAGCCAGACGCGCAGGAACGCCGCGAAAAGCGCGTCGCCCGCCCCCGAGGTGTTGACCACCTCCCCCGGCACGACCGCCTCTACCCGGAACAGTCGCCCGTCGCGGGTGCCCAGCACCGCTCCGCGCGCCCCCAGGCCCACGCACGCGAGCCGACACCCCGGGTAACATCCGAACAGGCGCCGCAGCCAAATCTCGGGCGGGCAGGGAAGTCGCTCGTGGCTGCAGAAGACGATGTCGGCGGCCTGGAGCCAGGGCCGGTTGTACTCATCGGCCGGATCCGCGATGAGGTGCGCGTCCACCGCGATGGGCACGCCGAGCCGGGCCGCCCGGGCGACCAGCGGGCGGACGAACTTGGCGTTGGTCAGCACGAGCAGATCGGCGTCACCCGCCGCCGCCCGCACCTTCGCGAAGGGATAGCGCACGTCGTTCACCGGCGTGAGGTGCGGCAGGCCCATGCGGCTGCCGTCCGGCGCCACCAGGGCGACTCCCATGGACGACTCCTCTCCGTCCACCACACCGGGACCGAGCAACCCGCGCCGGTCCAGTTCCGCGCGTATCCCGACTCCGGCGGCGTCGCGGCCGACGACCGTGCAGAGGCGGACGTCCTCCCCCAGCGCGTGCAGGACCTGGGCGATGTGGCCGGCCGCGCCGGAGACGCCGGCGGCCGTCCATCGGGGCGTGCACTTGGAGGCGTAGGCCAGCGGGAACTCCGGCACCCCGACCGACAGATAGAAGCTCACCGCCCCCGCGACCACGATGCGCCGCGGCGCCTGTTCACCTCGCGGCCCGGCCGTGCCGCTCCGCGGCGCGGCCTCGCCCGCCGGTTCGGGCCGCGTGCGCCGCCGCGCCGCCGCGTCCCCCGCCGCGTCCCCCGCCCCGGCTGTCACCTCGCCCTCCCTGCGCACGCGGAAGAGGCGGCGGTGAGCGTGATCTGAGCCCGGCCCGCGACCTCCAGCGAACCCGGCTCCCCGGCCCGCGACCCGGCGTACCGGCCGTGCAACACCGAGGCCGTGCTCAGGCAGCTCAGCGGCAGGCCGGCGACCAGCCATCCGTACAGGAACGATCCGTAGACGGCGGGCCCGGGATCGGCCCCGACCGACGCCTGACCGGCCGCCTCGGCGATCTGGACCAGCCGTCCGTCCCGCAGACCGGCGAGGCAGCCGCGTCGCCGCCGGCCGGTCGCGACCTCGCACCCCGGGTACCGGTCGAGGATGCGCGTCACCCGGTGCGCGGCGAACGGACCCACCCGCCGCCTCGCCCCCACCACCACGTCGGCGACGTTGTTCCAGCCTTCTCCCGCACCGTCGTCCAGATGCACGACAACGTGGACGCCCTCGGTGACGAGCGTGCCCCGCGGCATCGCGCGTAAGCTCCGCGAGCCGGTGAACAGCATCAGATGAGGGTCGCGAAGCGGGCCCTCGCGCGGAAGCACCAGCACCGCCGGCGCCCGTGGCTCCGCCACCGGGGCCGGGCACGCACGACTCATCCGGAACGCCTCCTGCAGCCGGAACAGATGAACACCGACCAGCTTCTCCAGCACGACCGCCTCCTTGGACTGACGAATGGCCGCCCCCACCGCTCGCATCCGGCGAAGGTGAGGTGCCCGCGGGCTAGGCACGGCGCCGGCCGCGCGTCCACCAGCGCGTCGCGGGGTCCGCCTGCACGGGCCGGGCGCCGATGTCACCGGGACGATCCGCGCAGTGCGCGCACCCGGAGGGGCGCTCGCCCGGCGACCGGCCCTCCCACGGGTCGCGGACCTGCCAGGGCCACCTGCCCAGGAGGTACGGCACCGCCGCCGGTGACGGCGCGGTGATGGCCGCGGGCTGCCGCAGGCCCAGCAGCCGGTACATCAGCCGGCGCATGTTGCGGTCGAAGTGCCCGGGCTCCGAGGTGATGCGCGCGACCACGCCGTCGTACCGGCCGCCGCGCGTCTCCTCCACCGCCGCCGCCAGTTGCTCGTGCAGCGGCCGATCCAGGGACAGCCGGGGCGCGACGGCGGCCAGTTCGCCGGCCGGGGAGGCCGGGTCGACACCGGCGTCGGAGAACTCCGCGAGCAGCACCGGGACGCCCGCGACGGTCCCGTACGCCGTCGCCGACCCGTGGTCGCCGATGATCACGTCCGCCGCGGCGATCACCCCGCGCCAGTCGGCGTCGGGCGGCACCAGCCCGAGTCCCTGCCGCAGGCCGTCGGCGAGCCAGGTGCGCACCTGCCGGCTCCCGTGCCCGGACCAGACGTTCGGGTGCAGAAGCCCCACGACACGGAACCGGCAGGACGGCAGTTCGGCGGCCAGCCGGGACAGCAGCTCGGACCGGCGCCCGAACAGGGACGCCGTCCCCCAGGTCGAGGTGACCACGACGAGGGTGTGGCCGGGGCCGACGGCGAGGGCCCGGCGGTAGGCGTCACGATGCGGCAGGCTGGCTCTCAGCCGGTCGAAAGACGGGTCGCCGACCACGGTGGCCGCGGGCATCGCCTCCGGGCAGGAGCGGCCCAGAGTCCCGAGGTCGGCCTCGTGCGGCAGAACGATCGCGGCCGGGACGACGGCGCCGTCGTACATCAGACGCTGGCGGTCCAGCCCGTACACGACGGACCCGCCATGAGCCGCGGGTGCCTCACCCCCGTACACGACGGACTCGCCGTCGGCGGCCGATCCGTCGACCCCGTACACGACGGACCCGCCGTCGGCCGCGGGTCCGCCCGTCGCGTACGAGACGGTGCCGCCGCCGATGACGCGCAGGCCGGGGCGGCCGCGTACCCGCTTGGTGAAGCCCGCGCCGTGCGGCATGACGACCAGCGGGGTGTGGAGCTCGTGGATCGCGCCCAGGCTCGCGGCGAGCGCGAGGTCGAACCGCTGGCGGGTCGCCTGCTCCCAGGGGACACGCAGCGCGCCCAAGCCGTCGAGGAACTCGGCCGCCCCGTCGCCGAACACGTCGGGCGCCGTCGTGTACACCACCTGAACGCGCAGGTCCGGCTCGATCAGCCGCACGGCCTCCAGCAGCCGCTGCCCCGAGGTCACCGTGTGCACGACCGCGAGGACCGCCTTGCAGTTCGGACGGGTCACCCACCTGTCGGCGTCGAGCCCGATCGGAACCCGACGCCATTGCTGACCAGACATTCGGTTCGCGTCTCCCCCTCGCCGGCCACCGGAATCGGGCGAGACATCTCGCCCTCCGTCACAGACTCGGCGAGGGCCCCTGCGGAAATCCTTGCGGCGGCCCTGCGTTTTACAGGCGGCGCCACTTGCCGGCAACAGACGCTTTTACCGATCGAGGCGCATCACTGGATCGATCGGCTCGCGGGTGATATTAATCCGGACGGAGGGGCGGTGTCCCGAGAAGGGACTCGAATGGAATTTCGCATTCTCGGCCCGGTGGAGCTGTGCGTCCGAGAGCGGCGCCACGATCTCGGCTGGACCCAGGCACGGCTGGTCATGGCCGCTCTGCTGCTGACCCCAGGGCGTCCGGTCCCGATTCGCTCGCTCATCGCGAAGATATGGGACGGCGACCCGCCGACGAAGGCGGCGGCACATTTACAGAGCAGCGTCTCGCGGCTGAAGAAGCGGCTGCGGGAAATCGGCGCCGCCGCGGACGGCACGACCGGCGGCGCCCGCCTTCACCGTGTTTCCGGATCATACATATTGGAAACGGACGCCGAAAACATTGATTACCACCAGTTCCTGGGACTGCGGTCGAGGGCCCGGGCCTCCGCGGCATCGGGGGATATCGAGAACGCCTTGCGGCTGTACCGCGACGCGCAGGACCTGTGGCGCGGAGAGCCGCTGGAGGGCCTGCCGGGGAGCTGGGCGGACAACACCCGCAGGCGCCTTGAGGACGAGATGGTCGGCGGCATCGTCGAGCGGATCACGCTGGAACTCGCCCGGGGGGACCATTCCCGGCTCATTCCGGAGCTGTCGGACCTGGTGACCCGTTTTCCGCTGGACGAGACCCTCGTCGGCCTCCTCATGCGCGCGTTGTACGCCGGCGGGCGACAGGGGGACGCGCTGTCGGCCTACCGGCAGGCGCGCGAACGGCTCCACGACCAGCTCGCCGCCGAACCGGCGGCCGACCTGCGCGACCTGCACCAGCGCATTCTCCGCCACGATCCCGCGCTCGCCGTACGGTCTCGTGCCGGGCGCGCCCCGGAACACGCTCCGCCCAACGACCTGCCGCGCGACCTGCGCACCTTCACGGGACGAGCGGCCGAACTGGCGTCCCTGACCTCCGAGCGCGTGCTCGGCGGGACGGCGGTACCCGTGCTGGCCATCGACGGCATGCCGGGCGTCGGCAAGACCACGTTCGCGGTCCACCTGGCGCACCGCCTGGCCGCCAGGTACCCCGACGGGCGGGTCTACCTCGACCTGCACGGCCACAGCGCCCGCCACCAGCCACTGGATCCCGCCGCCGCCCTCGACCGCCTCCTGCGGCATCTCGGCGTGCCGGGCGACATCCCCGAGGACCTGGACGCACGTGCCGCGAAGTGGCGTAAGGAACTGGCCGGGCGCCGGCTCCTCATCGTCCTGGACGACGCCACGGGACACCAGCAGGTCCGTCCCCTGCTGCCCGGCGAGCCGGGGTGCCTGGTCATCGTCACCAGCCGTCGCAGGCTGTCCGGCCTGGAGGGCGTCGAGCCGCTGTCCTTGGACGTCCTGCCGCCCGAAGACGCCGCCGAACTCCTCCGCCGCGCCGCGGGCCCGCACCGTCCCCTCGAACCCGAGGGCGTCGCCGCCGTGACCCGGCTGTGCGGCCACCTGCCGCTGGCGATCCAGCTGGTCGGCAGCAGACTGCGCCACCACCCCGCCTGGACGGTCGCCGACCTGGCCGAACGGCTGAGCAGGGAAGGCCGGCGGCTGGCCGAGATCAGGGCCGAGAACCGGGAGATCACCGCGGCGTTCCAGCTGTCCTACGAGGGGCTGAGCGAGTTCCAGCGGCGTGGCTTCACCCGTCTCGGCTTCCATCCGGGAACCGAGATCACCGCCCACTGCGCGGCGGTGCTGCTGGAATGCCCGCTCGCCGACGCGGAGCGATTCCTGGAGGACCTGCTCGAATACCACCTGCTGGCCGAACCGCGGCCCGGCCGCCACCGCCTGCACGACCTCATCCGCGACTACGCGGTCTCGCTGGCGGAGCAGGAGCCGCAGGGCGTGCGCGCCGGGGCGGTCCGCCGCGTCCTGGACCACCACCTCTTCCTGGCCGACCGCGCGGACCGCCTGCTGTACCGGCACCGCACCCGCATCCCCGTCGGCCTGGAGGCGCCTCCACGCACCTTCCCGGACATCACGACCGCCGACCAGGCGAGGCGGTGGCTGACCACCGAGCTGGACGACCTCATCCGCCTGACCCGCTACGCCGCCGACCACGGCCACCCCCGCCACGCCGCCATGTTCGCCCACGTGCTGAGCGGCTACCTGTATTCCTGGGGTCACTGGGGTGAGGCCGTTGCGATTCACCGGAGCGCCATCGACGCCTGGCGACGGCTGGGAGACGAGCGTGGCGTCGCGCGGGCCATGACCGATCTCAGCGAGGCCCTCGGCCGTACGGGCCGTCTCGATGAGTCTCTCCGCCTGGCCACCCGGGCTTTGCGCATTCAGACCGGCCGCGAGGATAGGCAGGGCTCTGCGGAGCTCCTCGACCAGATCGGCCTGGCGCACTGGCACCGCGCCGACTTCGACGTGGCGCTGGGCCACTTCGAGCGCGCCCTCGCCCTGAAACGGGACGGCGGCGACCGCTACAGCCAGGCGGTCAGCCTGAACCACATCGCGGGCGTCGCGGAAGCCAAGGGCGACTACCGCACGGCGGCCGATCGGTTGCGCGAGGTCCTCACCTTGCACGAGGAGGACGGGGACCTTAGGGGCCGTCAGGTGGTGCTGAACAACATCGGAGAGGTGAAGTCGCGCCTCGGTGACCACCAGGCCGCCCTGCGCCACTACGAGCAGGCCGCCTCCCTGGCGATCGAAACCGCGCCCAAGGACAGGGCCATCCTGGCGCACAACATGGCCGGCGCCCTACGGCACCTCGGCCGGCATTTCGAGGCGCTGGACCGCTACCAGGAGGCCTTGCGCCTATACCGCCATCTGGGCGACCGGCGTTCTGTGGCACAGACCCTGAACAGCATCGGTTCATGCCATACGAGCATCGGCCAGGTAGAGCAGGCGCTCGCCCACCATCGCACGGCGCTGCGAATCTCGACCGAGCTTCTGGAGCGGCAGCAACAGGCGCGCGCGCTCCGCGGCCTCGGCGACGCCTCCCAGAGGGCAGGGCGCCATCAAGATGCGCTCGCCTTCTATGGCAGGGCGCTGAGCATGGCCCAGACCATCGGTGATGTCCGGGAGGAGGCCGAGATCCTCCATCAGATGGGCAGCACTCATGAGCACCTCGGTGCCCTCACCCGCGCCGACCGGCTATGGCGGCGAGCCGCGGCATTGTACGAACGTCTCGGCCTAGCCGAAGCCCGTGCCCTCCGGACTCGCATTGACGAGGGTCGACAAGCCCCCTGACTCCCGACATTTCACGCCAAGTACAGCAAACCCCGCATCCTTCACTTAGAACACATAAGTGCTGCTAGGCTCGCTTTGCGCCCCAACATCGGGCTTTACTCACCCATCCCCGTAGATTCTGAAATGACCTTACATCGCGGGCTGGGATCCACTAGGTTTGAGACCGCCCAGACAGGGCCATCTTGTCGGGCCTTAAATAGCCCTCACCTGAAGGTTGCAAATGAAAATAGCTCGAGTGCTCCAGTGGGTCGCACTGTCCTCGGCCTTCATCTGGATGACGCACGTCGCGTCGGCACTGCCGATTCCCGGCACGCTCGCCGCATAACGCGCCAGCCGGGTGGCATGAAGCCAGAAGGCACGCTGACCTCCCCGTTCCATGCCACCCCGTCACCTATTCGAGCGACGGTACAAGCACTCCTCCAAGGATACGAACAAACGGGGTCAATGACTCCCGACAGGACGCCGAGCATCGCGGCTACTCACCATCACACTCCGTTCTCGGAGGAACGACGATAGAGGTGGCGTTCAGCCGTTCTCGGTCGCCGGTGATGTCGATGAGGTGAATGACCCCAGAGTCGATGGTCAGCCGCATCACCGCTTTGAGCCGCCCGCGTGGGGCGATCACGACGCCGGGGGCGCCGTCGATCCACGCGAGGGCGGCGGCGCGGGCCCGGTAGGCGAAACGCCTCGTCTCCTCGGCCACGGCCCGGCTCCCGCTGATCTCGGTCGCCACATCGGCGGGGATCAGGAGCGGGTCGACGCGCCGGACGACGCCGGGGGCCAGCAGATCGAGCAGCGCGGGCAGGTCCCCGCCCCGGGACGCGGCGATGAACGCCTCCACGAGCGGAAAGTGCTCGGCGCCCAGGCGCCGCCCTCCGGCGCCGAGCCCGTGCACGAGCTCCCTGGCCCTGCTGGCCAGCTTCTTGGCCGCCGCCGGCGAGCGGTCGAGCACGCGGCCGATCTCCTTGAACGGGACCGCGAACAGGTCGTGCAGCACGAAGGCGACCCGTTGCGCCGGCGAGAGCCGGTCCAGGACCACCAGCAGCGCCAGGCCGACCGATTCGGCGAGCAGCACCTCCTCCTCGGCCGTCCGGGCAGCGGCCGAAACGGCGGTGACGGCCTCGACCTCGTCACCGGGCAAGGCCACCTCGCCGCGCCGCCGCCTCGCACGCAGCAGGTCCAGACACTCTCTGGCCGTGATCGTGGTGAGCCATCCGGTCAGGTTGCGGACCTCGCGCGAGTCGGCCTCGCAGGCTTTCAGCCACACCTTCTGGACGGCGTCCTCGGCGTCCGCCAAGGAACCGAGCAGCCGGTACGCGACACCCCGGAGGTGGGGCCGGGCGGCCTCGAACCGTTGGGCGAGCAATTCATGGGCGCTCACAGGTCACCTTTCCCGCGTGTAGCACGTCATGGGGGGCGACCGACCCGAACCCATGGAAATCGTATCGAGCATTGAGGAGACCGACGCCGTGACCCCGCAGCCGGCCCGCTTCACCGCCTTCCGCGAGCGGATGGCCCGATGGGCGGACGCCGCACCCGCACCGCACCCGCCGACCGTCCCCGGCGACCGCCGGCTCGGCTGAGCGGGAGGACGGACTAATGCCCACCATTCATGTGATCGTCACCGTCGTGACCATCATCGGCAACGCCGCGATGGCCGTGGCCGACTTCTCCCGTTCGCCGTTCGTGCTGGCGAACTCCGCTGAAGTGGGCGTACCGCCGCGGTCGTTGCCGCTGCTGGGCGCGCTCAAGGCGGCCGGAGCCGCCGGCCTCCTGATCGGCCTGCTCGGCGTCCCCGTCATCGGGCTCGCCGCAGCGACCGGCCTCGTCCTGTTCTTCCTGGGCGCCGTCGCCACCCATGTCCGCACCCGCGTGTTCCACAACCTCGCCTTCCCCGCCGGCTACCTGCTCCTCGCCGTCGCCACCCTCACCCTGACCCTCGCCACCTCGACGTAGCCCTCACCCCGGCCGGCCCGGCACCGGCGGCCGACGCACGGCGCGGCGCGGCGCGGCGTTTCCGTCCGCGCCGCCCCGGCCGTCGCGCGCCTTGACACGTCGCGATGTGCCGCCTACTTTCGTAGTTGACCGTTCGTCTAGTGCCGTCGATCCGCCATGACGGCACCAAGGCGGATGATCGACGATCATTCAAATAGACGACCGGTCTACTAAATCTCGTATCTCATCAAAGAAGGTCATTCATGAGCAGCCAGGGTCAGAAAGTCGCCGTCATCACCGGAGCGTCCCAGGGCATCGGCGCGGGCCTGGTCGCCGCCTACCGCAAGCTCGGTTACGCGGTCGTCGCCACCTCGCGCGGCATCGCCCCCTCCGGGGACCCGGACGTCCTCACCGTGCAGGGCGACATCGCCGACCCCGGCACCGGAGAGCGCGTCATCGCCGCGGGCGTCGCGCGGTTCGGCCGCATCGACACCCTGGTCAACAACGCCGGGTTCTTCGTCGCCAAGCCCTTCACCGAGTACACCGAGGAGGACTTCTCCTCGCTGGTCGCGGTGAACCTCGGCGGGTTCTTCCGCACCACCCAGCAGGCCCTGCCGCACATGCTGCGCCAGGGTGGCGGGCACGTCGTCCAGATCACCACCAGCCTGGTCGACCAGCCGAACTCCAGCCTGGCGTCGGCCCTGGCCTCGCTGACCAAGGGCGGGCTGCAGTCCGCCACCAAGTCCCTGGCCATCGAGTACGCGACACGCGGAGTCCGGGTCAACGCCGTCTCCCCCGGCATCATCAAGACCCCCATGCACGCCGAGGAGACCCACGGGTTCCTGTCCGGCCTGCACCCCGTGGGCCGCATGGGAGAGATCGACGACATCGCCGACGCCGTCATCTACCTGGAGAACGCGCCGTTCGTCACCGGCGAGATCCTGCACGTCGACGGCGGCCAGAACGCCGGCCACTGAGCGCACCCGCTCCTCCCGGGAGCGGTCACGGGCGCGCGGACCACACCCGGCCCACCGGAGCGGCCGGACGGGTGTGGCCGCGCGCCCGCGCGCTTCACGGGGATGCTCCGGCGGACCCCACCCGCCGGTCACGAGCGGGCCGTGCTCCGGCAGATGCCACTCGCCGGTCACGAGCGGGCCGGCGCCTCCTGCCGGGGACGGGCGCCCAGCAGCGCCAGGCAGTTCGCCCACAGCGCGTCCAGGCGGCCGGTGTTGTTGAAGAGCTTCGCGAACAGCACCTGCCCCTCCAACTGGGCCACCAGGGACCGGGCGGCGTCACGGGTGTCCGGGACGTCGACCTCGCCGCGCTCGCCGGCCTGCGCGACCACCGCCTCCACCATGTCGACCTGCGCGTCGAAGATCTCCTGCAGCCGGACGCGGATCGTCTCGGCCTGGTTGCTCAGCTCCAGGGTCAGGTTGCCGAACAGGCATCCGGACACGGTGCCGCAGGTCTGCTGGCCGGCGCGCTGCGCGGCCTCGGTGATCTCGAACAGCCGGCGCAGCCGATCGAGCGGCTCCCCGTCCCCGTCGAGGACGGCGGAC
This sequence comes from Sphaerisporangium sp. NPDC004334, assembly GCF_053602655.1. Taxonomy (NCBI): domain Bacteria; kingdom Bacillati; phylum Actinomycetota; class Actinomycetes; order Streptosporangiales; family Streptosporangiaceae; genus Sphaerisporangium; species Sphaerisporangium sp. NPDC004334. Next base: position 66,095 of record NZ_JBSGDZ010000005.1, on the reverse strand, counting down.
CAGTCACGACGCTGGCGGCTCCAGTGCTCGCCGATGACGGCCAGCGCGAGGGCTTCCTTGGACTCGAAGAAGTAGTAGAAACTGCCCTTGGGCACCCCGGCGGCCTTGCAGATCTCGGCCACGCCCAGGGCGGAGTAGCCGCGCGACTCGATGAGCGACTGGGCGGCGGCGAGAATCCTGTCCCGCGCATCACTGGTGCGTCCCATGTCCCCAGTGTACGGCCGGTCCGCTCTAAGTAGTAGACCAGTTGACTACTTCCTTCCTCCCCCGCGGAAGAGCCCGGATGTGATCGGCCGTCAGCTCAGCTCGCAGCCGGAGCGTCCAGGGCGGCCACCATGTCCTTCAGGCGGCCTATGGCGTGGAAGGTGCCGAAGACGTCCATGTAGTCGCGCATCTCGACGATCTCGCCGCCGCGCACGCGGAACATGAGCAGCCCGGACGCCTCGAACGGCCGCCCGTCGGGCCCGGCCGTCCCCGTGCCGCGCCACTCCGCCACGATCACCTCCGGGTCGGCGGCCTCGTGCACGACCACGTCGCCGACCTCCGCCAGCCGGACCGGGCTCGCGTCCCACGCCTTGTGGTAGCCGGCGCGCACCTCCTCGCGGCCGTGGAAGCGGGCGGGGAACCCCGGCGCCCGGAACGGGAACTCGTGGACCGCGTCCACCGCGTACAGGCCGGCGAGATCGTCGGCCGATCCGGCCACCATGGCCTGCTGGTACAGGGCGAGCACGTCGCGAGGGGTGCGGTCGGACCGGGTCGTCATCGGCTGACTCCATTCGCTCTACAACCGTTGAGTCAACGACTGTAGAGCGAGACGGCGACATCGGTCAACACCGGTAGAGTCAAGCGGTGATGGACACGCCGACCAGCCGTGCCGAGCGCCGGCGCCGCTCCGAGGAGCGCATCCTCGCCGCCGCGCGCACCGTGTTCGCCGAGCGCGGCTTCGAGCGCGCCACCATCCGGGCGATCGCGTCCATGGCCGGAGTGGACCCCGCGCTGGTCATGCAGTACTTCGGCTCCAAACAGGAGCTGTTCGACCAGGCCGTGCGCATCCCCGCGATCCCGCCGCTGGACGGCGCCCTGGACGAGCTGGTCGAGGAGCTGCTGGCGAGGATCGGCATGAAGATCGGGCCGATCCCGCAGGCGTCGCTGGCCATGATGCGTTCCATGCTGACCCACCCCGAGGCCGCCGCGGGCGTGCGCGCCCGGCTCGACGAGCAGGTGGAGCAGCTCGGCCGCGCGATATCGGCGCGAGACCCCGAGCTGCGCGCCGCCCTGATGATCAGCACGATGCTCGGGGTGACCATCGCCCACCAGCTGCTCGATCTCACCGCCCTGCGCGAGGTCTCCCCCGCCCGCATCGCCGCCATCGCCCGCCCCGCCCTGATGGCCCTGACCCACCCCGACGCGAGCCTCGACACGAACTCCGGCGCGTACCCCGACACGAACTCCGGCGCGAAGCACGACGCGAACGCCGGCACGGCCTCTGAAGCGAGCACCGGCGCCCCGGTGAGGACACCTGGGGCCACCGACCACGGGGACGGACATGGCGAGCACGCGACTGACCTCTGACCGGCTTCGGCTCGACCCGCTGGCGCCGGGCGACGCCGACGAGATGGTCGAGGTGCTGGCCGGCGACGATCTCTACACCTTCATCGGCGGCTCCGCGCCCACCCTTCCGCAACTGCGCGCCCAGTACGCCCGGCAGGTCGCCGGCGGCTCCCCCGACGGTCTCCAGGAATGGCACAACTGGATCATCCGCCGGCAGGCCGACGGGCGCGCGGTGGGCTACGTCCAGGCGACGATCATGGACGACGGGCGGCGGGCCGAGATCGCCTGGGTCGTCGGTTGCGGCTGGCAGGGGCAGGGGTACGCCTCCGAGGCCGCTCGGGCCATGGTCGCCTGGCTCGGCTCCCGCGGGGTCGTCCGCGTGCAGGCGCACATCCATCCCGACCACGCCGCCTCCGCCGCCGTCGCCCACCGCGCCGGGCTCGCTCCCACCTCCCACTTCGACGACGGCGAGCAGCTCTGGCAGCACGACGCCCCACCGTGAGCGCCGCCGAGGGCTAGCTCACGCGGAACCAGGCTCTGATCATGACCGGGGCGCGGACCATGCCGTGGTAGTAGGTCGAACGGAAGGCGTAGAGCTCCACCCGGCGGTGGTCGACCTCGCCGGTCACGGCGAGTCCGCGCCGGCCGGGGCCGGCCTCTCGCTGGGCTTCCTCTTCGGGAATGGGCGTCCAGAGGGGCTTGCGGAAGCCGCGCAGGGCCTCCTCCAGCGAGGAGGACGCCAGATCGACTCTCACCCACGGGCCGCCGCTCTCGGGCGGGCCGCAACCGTCCTCGAACCCGAAGTCCTCGGCGGTCACGGACGGCAGGTGCGGGGCGAGCGCCTGGGCCAGCCTCCTGTTGTCGGCCGCGCTCTGGGCGACGCATCGCGGGTCCGGTTCCTCCCGCACGATGTCGTACACGGGCTTGAGTTCGGCGAAGATCAGGGCACCGGCGACGACGGCGCCGCTCAGCACCGCGGCGATGAGGAGGTACAGGCTCCGCCCGCGCAGACCCATCTGCCGCCTCTCTCCGTCGCGCCGGACGCCACCGGCGGGCAAGGGTTCGCGTCCCGCGAAGGCCACCGGCGGGCGAGGGGGACCCGGCCCCGCGAACCCCACCGGACGGCGGGGCGTCGCGTCCGTGTCGCCGGACAGTCTCGCCCATCTTCGGCGAGGCCACAACGCCGACGCCCATCGGGGATCCGGTCCACCTGCGCCTTCTCCGGGACGGGAAGCGGAGGCCGGGTCCCGGCGTTGACGCACGACGTGGACGATCGTTTCGCGGATGTGGATGTCATCAGAAGGCTGCTCGGCGAGTCCGAGACGTGGGCGTTCGTCGGGCTCGGCGACGACCCGTCGCGGACGGCCTACGAGCAGGCGCGGCTGCTCCAGACCAGGGGCAAGCGGATCTTCCCGGTTTACCCGGCGGCCAGGACCGTGCTGGGTGAGCAGGGATACGCGTCACTGGCCGAGGTGCCGGTCAAGGTGGACGTCGTCGGGGTGTACCGGCGGTCGGAGTTCGCCGGGCAGGCGGTGGACGAGGCGATCGCGGCGGGCGCCGGAGCGGTCTGGCTCCCGCTCGGCGTGGTCGACGAGGCCGCCGCCCAGCGCGCCCTCGACGCCGGGCTCGACGTCGTCATGAACCGCTGCCCGGGAGTGGAGTGGGCCCTGCGCCGCGGGTGAACGTCCCCTCACTCGGTGGGGACGGCGACGGCTTCGTCGTGGGAGGTCTCGCGGCCGCCGAGGCGGCGGATCGCCACGCCGATGAGGCGGTCGCCGGACACCGGTCCGTAGTGCCGCGAGTCCCAGCTGGTGGCGCGGTTGTCGCCCAGGACGACGAGCGATCCGGGCGGCACCACCGTGCCGGCCATGTGGTGGACGTCGGGCTGCTCCCATTCGTCGGGCACCCGTTCGCCGGGCACGGCCACGGCCCGTTTGATGAGGAGCGCGCCGTCCCGTCCGGGTACGGAGTCTTCGTCGTGCGCCGCGACGGAGGAGCCGGAAGGCGCGGAGTAGCGGAAGACGACGACCTGGCCGGCGCGGACGCGTTTGGTCCTGCGGACGAGCAGGCGGTCGCCGGGGCGCAGCGTCGGCTCCATGCTCGTGCCGTGGACGGTCGTGGCCAGGAAGCCCCGCCGCACCCAGAGCGCCGCCAGGCCGGCGGCGGGCAGCACCACGGCGAGACAGAGGACGAGCGTCATGGCGCCTCCTCACCTCCGGCGGCGACAGATGCCGGTGTCATCAGCGCCTCCCCGTGTCCGGGGACCCGACCGCGCCCCTCCCGTGTCCGGGGACCCGACCGCGCCCCTCCCGTGTCCGGGGACCCGACCGCGTCCCTCCCGTGTCCGGGGACCCGACCGCGTCCCTCCCGTGTCCAGGGACCCGACCGCGCCCCTCCCCGTGTCCGGGCGGGCGGGAGCGCGGGCCTCACCAGGTCCCCTGGTAGCCGGTGGCCTGGAGGCGGAACAGGCGGGCGTAGCCGCCGCCTGCGGCCAGCAGCACGTCGTGCGAGCCGTGTTCGGTGATCCGCCCCTCTTCCAGGACCGCGATGTAGTCGGCGTCGCGGACGGCGCTGAGCCGATGGGAGATCAGCAGGCTGGTGCGGCCCTCGCGGTAGGCACGCATGCGGGTGTGGATCTCGTGCTCGGCCTCCGGGTCCAGGCCGGAGCTCGGTTCGTCGAGGATCATCAGGTCCCTGCCGTCCCGTACGAACGCGCGCGCCAGCGCGAGGCGCTGCCACTGCCCGCCGGAGGGGACGATGCCGGTCGCCGGGCCGTCCTCGTCCTCGCCCATCATGAAGGTGCGGGTGAGGGGCGTGTCGTATCCGCGAGGCAGCCCGGCGAGCGTGTCGTGCAGCCCGGCGAGCGCGGCCGCCTCCCTGACGCGCCTGGGGTCGTCCCGCGCGCTCAGGTCACCGAGGCCGATGTTGTCGCGGGCCGTCATGTCGTAGTTCATGTGGTTCTGGAACACGGCGCTGATCCGCTCGCGCAGGGCGGCCGGAGGAATGTCGCGCAGGTCCGTTCCGTCCCACAGGATCCGCCCTCGGGTCGGGTCGTACATCCGGCACAGCAGCTTGACCAGCGTGCTCTTTCCCGCGCCGTTCAGCCCGACGAGCGCGACGGCGCACCCGTGCGGGATGGTCAGGTTCACCCCACGCAGGACCCAGGGATGGTCGTCGCTGTACCGGAACCACACGTCCCGAAGTTCCACGCCCTTCCGCAGCCGCGGCGCCCGCCCCCGTTCGGCGCGCGGCAGGTCCGGTTCGGCCGTGACGACGGCGACATAGTGGGCGAAGGCGAGCAGCCGCGCCTGCCACCCGGAGAGGGACGAGCTCAGCGCGCCCAGGGCGGACTGCACACCGGTGACGGCCGCGAGGAACATGGCGATGTCGCCGATGCCGAGTTCGCCGCGCCGCGTGGCGCCGACCGCCCACCACAGGCCGATCCCGCCCACCATGGCACTCACCGCCGTCAGGCCCGCCTGGGTGCGCAGTTCGCGCAGGTCCATGCGCCGGATCGCCGCGTTCGCCGACCGGCGTTCGTCGGTCATCCGGGCGCGCAGGAACGCGCCGATGCCGAACAGGCGGATCTCGGTGGCCGCGGCGACTCCGGTGAGCAACTGGCTGTAGAAGAACTCCCGCCGGTAGTACCGTTCGACGCTCCACTCCGTGCCCGCCCGGCTCCGGGAGAGATACAGCTCGGCGACGAGCGCGGGCAGGGCCGCCAGGACCACCACGGCGGTCATCACCGGGCTGAGGACCAGCATGGACGCCACGAAGCCGACGAGGGAGAGCGCGCCGCCCAGGCCGTTGCCGATGCCGTCCACCAGTTCGGCGATGCGCCCGGTCGCCCCCTGGGCCAGTCTGAGCCGGTCCTGGAACGCCGGGTCCTCGAAGGCGCGCAGGCCGACCTGGCGTTCGGTCGCCGCGAACAGCCGCTCGGTGGCGGCCAGGTTGGCGGACCGGCCGACGTGCGCCCTGAGGTAGCGCAGCGCCACCGGCAGGGCGGCGGCCCCCAGCCCGGTGGCGACCAGCCCGAGTGCCGGCCCGGCGACCGCGCCGTACGGGGTCGCCAGCCCGTCGAGCACCAGCTTGGTCAGCCAGGCGGCGGCGACCGGAGCGGCGGCCGCGAGGAGGGTGAGCAGCAGGACGCCCGTCACGTCGGCGGGCGCCGACCGCCAGATGAGCGAGAGGGCCTGCGCGACGGAGGCCCGCAGGTGCCGCGCGCCGATGTGCCGCGGGTCCGCGTCCGGGGCGGCGCTCACCCGCGCCCCTTGCCCGCGAGCCCGGCGACGTCCGCCGCGCCCGCGCCGGGAGCCGCGCCCGCGCCGGGAGCCGCGCCCGCGCCGGGAGCCGCGTTCGCGCCGTCGTCGCGCCGGATCGGGAGGGGCAGCTCCTCCATCCGGGTGCCCACGGCGGCGATCCGGTGGTCCTCGCCGATCAGGTACAGCATGGGGGTCCAGGTGTTCTGGAACGCGCGCGCCACCGGCCCGCCGTCGCGCTCGGCCACGACGACCCGGGCGACCGGGCCGAGGGCCCGCAGCGCCGCCTCGTCGGCACCGCCGAGCACCGCCAGCACGTTCTCGCGGCCGAGCTCTCGCGCACGTTCGGCGAACCTCGGCAGCAGCGTGTGGCAGGGCTCGCACCCGGAGGAGAAGAACCCCACCAGCCCGGTCAGCGTCGCGGAGGACACCGGTTCGCCGTCCGTCGTCACGGCGGTGAACGTGCCGGCGGCGGCGCCCGGCCCCAGCGCGGACGGCGCCCCGGCGGGCCCGCTCGTCAGCGTGGCCTGCGCCCGCATCCGGCGCAGGATGCCGAGCGTGAGCGCCAGGTTCAGCAGGCACAGCGCGCCGAGCAGCACCACGGCGGCGGCCAGGTAGGTCATCGGGAACTCCTCGTGAACAGGTCGACGACGACGTCGAACGAGATGATCAGGACCGCTCCGACGAGGCCCGGCCGGCAGGCCGAGCACGGTGACGGCCATCAGCGCGCCGTTGCGAACGAGGTGACGAGGCCCGGCGGGCGCGCCGGAGGCGCCGAGGCACCGGCCGGGCGGCGGCGTGGGGCCGCCACCGCCCGGCGTCGTCACGGCGACCGGTCAGCAGGGGCCGACGTAGGTCCAGTGGCAGCCGGTCTGGGCGCAGCACTCGCGCCACCACAGGCCCGGGTGGCCGCCGGCGTTGCAGACGTCGCGGTAGTCGCAGGCGGAAACGGTGGCCTTCGGGACGATCCGGTCGATCATCCGGTCGATGAGACGGCTCATGCTTTCTCCTTCGCGTTCTGGACCGGATCGCCGATCACGCTGCTCGGACGTTCCGGTCCGTACCTCGCCCCGTGAACCCGTTGACACGGGGTGATCACCGGGTTCAGCATCGGCCAAGAAAGTGGCCAAAACCCTGCAACTTTCTCAATCACCAGGTCAGTGCGTGAGCAGGCGAAACCGGGGCTACGGGGGATCGACGTGGAGTTACGGATGCTGGGCCCGCTGGAGTTATGGTCGGGGAGCGGGCCGGTGGATCTCGGACCTCCGCGGCAGCGGACCGTCTGGGCGGCGGTGGCGGTGGACGCGCCACGGCCGGTGCCGGTGGAGACCATGGTCGACCGGGTGTGGGGCGAGGCTCCGCCGGAGCGGGCCCGCCACGCGCTGCACGTCTACCTGGCCCGCATCCGGCGGGTTCTGGAACAGGTGAGCCTCGGCGAGGACGGGCCGGCCAGGCTCGGACGCCGCAGCGGCGGCTACGCGCTGGAGGTCGATCCCGACAGCATCGACGTGCACCGCTTCCGGCGCCTGGTCGGACAGGCCAGAGACGGGCGGTGCACGGGGGCCGAGGAGGCGGGGCTGCTGCGGCGGGCCCTCGGCCTGTGGCGGGGCACTCCCCTGGGCGGCATCGACGGCGACTGGGCGGACCGCGTACGGCAGGCGTGGCACCAGCAGCACCTGGACGCGGCGGTGCGCTGGGCGCAGGCGGAGCTGCGCCTGGGTGAGGCCGCCGCGGTCATCGGCCCGCTCGCCGACCTGCTGCTGGAGAACCCTCTGGCGGAACCGCTGGTCAGCGCGCTGATGCGCGCTCTGCACGCCACCGGGCGCGTCCCGGAGGCCCTGGACTGTTACGCCGCCTTCCGGCGGCGGCTGGCCGACCAGCTCGGCCTGGATCCGGGGGACGAACTACGGGAGCTGCACCGGGCGATCCTGCACGGGAACGCCGGCGAGGCGGGTGCGGCGCCCGCGCCGCCGCGACCCGCCGTGGTCGGCGCCGCTCCACCGGCGACGCCCGCAGGCGCCGCGAGTCCGGGTGGTCCGGGGAGCCCCGCGAGTCCGGGCGGCCCGGCGGCGGACCTCAGGTACACCCCACCGGCGCAACTGCCCCTGGACGTTCGCGGGTTCACCGGGCGCGGCACCGAGCTCGCCGCGCTCGACGCGGTGCTCGCCCACGCCGCCGACCAGCCGACCGCGGTCCTCATCGCGACGCTGTCGGGGACGGCGGGCGTGGGCAAGACGGCGCTGGCGGTGCACTGGGCCCACCGGGTCGCCGCCCGGTTCCCCGACGGCCAGCTCTACGTCAACCTGCGTGGGTTCGGCCCCGACGGGACGGTGATGACGCCGGCCGAGGCGCTCGGCGGGTTCCTGCACGCCCTGGCCGTGCCGGTCGCGAGCCTGCCGCCCGACGTGGACGCGCAGACCGCGCTGTACCGCAGCCTGCTCGCCCGGCGGCGCATGCTGGTGGTGCTGGACAACGCCCGCGACGCCGAGCAGGTGCGGCCGCTGCTGCCCGGGGCGCCCGGCAGCCTGGTGCTGGTGACCAGCCGCGCCCAGCTCACCAGCCTGGTCGCCGTCGAAGGCGCCCATCCGCTCGCCGTGGACCCGCCGGACGCCGCCGAGGCGCGGCGGCTGCTCGCGCGCCGCCTGGGCCCCGAACGCGCCGCCGCCGAACCCGAGGCGATGGACGACATCATCACCTGGTGCGCGCGGCTGCCGCTGGCGCTGGCGATCGTGGCCGCGCGGGCCGCCGGGCGTCCGGCCTTCCCGCTGGCCGTGTTCGCCGACGAGCTGCGCGACGAGCGCGGGCGGCTCGACCTGCTCAGCGCCGGTGACGAGGCCGGCGAGGTCCGGGCGGTGCTGTCCTGGTCGTACCGCACGCTGAGCCCCGCCGCGGCGCGCATGTTCCGCCTGCTCGGGCTGAGCGCGGGGGCCGACATCGCCACGGCGGCCGCGGCGAGCCTCGCCGGCCTCACCCCGGGCAAGGCGCGCGCCCTGCTGGCCGAACTGGCCCTGGCGGGGCTGGCCGTCGAGCACCGGCCGGGCCGGTTCACCTCGCACGACCTGCTCCGCGCGTACAGCGCCGAACTCGCCCGGCAGGACGACGCTCCCGAGGGGTACGCGGCGACGCGGCGGCTGCTCGACCATTACCTGCACACCGCGCAGGCGGCGGCCATGTCGCTCAACCCGCACCGCGACCCGGTGGTGGTGGCCGAGCCCGGACCGGGAGTGACCCGCGGCGAGGTGCCGGACGCCGAGCGGGCGGCGCGATGGTTCACCGCCGAGCACCAGAACCTGCTCGCGGCCGTGCGGCACGCCTACCGGTCGGGCCTGGACGTCCATGCCTGGCAGCTCGCCTGGACCGTGGCGGAGTTCCTGGAGCGCCGCGGGCACTGGACCGACCGCATGGCCGTCCAGGGCGTGGCGCTGGAGGCGACCAGGCGTCTGGGCGACCGGTCCGGCCAGATCCGAGTGCTCCGCGTCCTCGGCACCGCCTGCGCGCAGCTCGGCCGGTTCGGCGAGGCGCGGGCCCACCTCGGGGAGGCGCTGGAGCTGGCCGCGAGCCACGGCGACGACGGCGTCCGCGCCAACGTGCACATCAGCCTCGCGCTGGCCCTGGAGGGGCAGGGCGACTACCGCACGGCGCTGGAGCACGCCTCGCAGGCCCTGCTGCTGTTCCGGTCGGCGGGCCACGTCACCGGGCAGGCCAACGCCCTCAACATGATTTGCTGGTGCCGCACCCGGCTGGGCGACTACGCCGAAGCGCTCGCCGCGGGCGAACAGGGGCTCGTCCTGCAGCGGCAGATCGGTTCGCGGTACGGCCAGGCGGGCACGCTGGACAGCATCGGCTACGCCCGCCACCATCTCGGCCACCACGACCAGGCGGTCGACTGCTTCGAGCAGGCCCTCGCCCTGTTCCGCGAGCTCGGCGCCCGCTCGTTCCAGGCCGCCGCCCTGACCCACCTCGGCGACACGCACGCCGCGGCGGGCGACCCCGACCGGGCGCGCGAGCGGTGGCGCTCCGCGCTGACGATCCTCGACGAGCTCAACGACGCCGACGCCGCGGCACTGCGCGAACGCATCCGCCACTTCGGCAGCGCGACCGCCTGAGACGCGCCGGGGCCCGCCGGGTCCGTTCACATCAGGTTCGCAGGGACGTCCGTACGGTCGCTCGCATGAACAAGTCGTGTGTCACATCACTGGCGGTCGCGGTGGTGGCCCTGTGCGTGGCGTGTGGCGCTCATCTGAGCATGCCGGGAGGCGGATCCGCCACGCCCGCCGCGGCCGGCGCCGACCGGACGGGCGCGGCGGGCGCGGCGGGCGCGGCGGGCGCGGCGGCTATGGTCGGAACCTACGCGCTGGACACGGGAGGTCGGTTCGACGTGAGCGCGACCGGCGGCCGGCTCGTGATCTCGGCGAGGGGCGCGGACGCCGTCGCGGCGCTGTTCCCGCCCCGAGGTGTTCCCGCCGCCGAGCTGCGGGCGAACGAGCGGCGCGTGCTGGCGCTGCTCAACGGGCGTACGAAGCAAGGGCGCGAAGAGCGCGCGGGCATCGAGCGGGCGTTCGGGCCGATCAGCGGTCTCACGCTCGGCGGAACGGCCGCCATCGGCGGTGACGTGCGCACGTATGTCGCCATCACCGCGAGGGACAGGGTGCTGACCGGCTGGTACTCGGTGAACGAGGAGGGCGGCGTCCGGGCGGCGGAGCTCCCCTCCGGGCCACCGGCGCTGACGCTGGCCCCGTCCGGCGACGGTCGTCACCACCCGGACGGTCCCACCGGCGCCGCCCCGCAGGTGACCGTGGAGGTCGAGGCGGGTCGCCTCACCATCTCCGGACCGGCAGGGGCCACCAGCGCCCGCCCCACCAGGGCGGCGACCCCGCCGGCAGCCGGGTGAGCTGGGGGGACCGGTCATGCGCATCCTGCTGCTGGAGGACGACCCCGACCTGGCGGAGGTCGTCGCGCTCGGCCTGCGCAACGAGTCGTACGCCGTCGACGTCGTCGGCACCCGCGTCGGTGCCGAGGAGGCGCTCGGGACGACCGAGTACGACGTCGCCTGCCTGGACCTCGGCCTGCCCGACGGCGACGGGCTGACCCTGGTCCGCCGCCTGGCCGGAGACCCGGGCCTGCACCGGCCCGGACGCCTGCTCATCCTGACCGCGCGCGACGCCGTCGCCGACCGGGTCGCCGGGCTCGACGCCGGGGCCGACGACTACCTCGTCAAGCCGTTCCACTTCGCCGAGCTGGTCGCCCGGCTCCGCGCTCTGGCGCGCCGTGGCGACCAGCACGGCTCGACGCTGCGCGTGGGCGAGCTGGCACTGGACCTCACCGCGCACCGCGCGTGGCGGTCCGGAGCCGAGCTGCGCCTGACCGCCCGGGAGTTCTCCTTGCTGCGGTACTTCATGCGCCACCCCGGCCGGGTGCTGTCGGCCGAGGACCTGCTGGAGCACGTGTGGGACGCCAACGCCGACCCCTTCACCTCCTCGGTGCGGGTGATCCTGAGCCGGCTGCGCAGGAAGCTGGGCGAGCCGCCGCCCATCGTGACGATCACCGGCGCCGGCTACCGGCTGACGGACCCCGCGTGACCCGCGCGCGCGGATCGCTGCGGGTGCGGCTGGCGGCCCTGGGATTCCTGGCGATCTACGTGCCGGTGCTGCTGCTGTTCGGCGTGATCCTGCTGACCGACGACGAGACGGCCGCGAACGCGGTCAACGGCGTCGAGACGATCAGGCGCACCTCCGTCCACCACTCCGCGTGGGTCACCTGGACGATCGTCGCGCTCGGCCCGGCCGCCGCCGGCCTGGCCTGGTGGTGGGCGGGCCGGGCGGTGCGTCCCATCGAGCGCGTGCGCGAGGTCGCCGAGGACATCGAGGGCACCGACCTCGGCCTGCGCATCGGGCTGGACCACGGCCCGGCCGAGGTCGTGTCGCTCGCGGCGAGTTTCGACGCGATGCTCGACCGGCTGCAGCTCGCCGCCGAGACGCAAAGGCGGCTCGTCGAGGAGACCAGCCACGAACTGCGCACGCCGCTGTCGGTGCTGATGACCAACACCGAGGTACTCCTGGCCCACCCGGCCCCCACCGTCGAGGTGTACCGGCAGGGCCTCGAACGGTCCCGGAAGGCGATCGCCCGGCTGGAGACGACGATCGGCGAGCTCCTCGTCGAGGCCCGCGGAAGGGCACGGGTCATCGAACGGCGCCCCGCCGACCTGACGGCCATCGTCCGGGACGTCCTGGACGAGGCGCGGGTGCCGGCGGCGGCGAAGGGCATCTCCCTGGAGCTGACCGGCCCGCCGTCCGCCGCCTGCTCGGTCGACGGACCCACCGTGCGACGGGCGGTCGCGAACCTGGTGGACAACGCGGTCAGATACGCCCCCGCCGGCTCGGCCGTCGAAGTGGACGTCGCGCTCACCAGGCCGATGGCCGTGGTCACCGTCACCGACCACGGCCCGGGCATCCCCGCCGACCAGCGCGAGCGCGTCTTCGAACGCTTCTGGCGCGGCCGCAGCGACCTTCCCGGCACCGGCCTCGGCCTCCCCATCGCCCTCCAGATCGCCCAAGCCCACGGCGGCACCCTCACCGTCCACTCCCCCACCCCTGCGGGCAGCGGCAGCGCCTTCCGCCTGACCCTCCACCGCTGAACCCGGCCGTATCTCAAAGCGCCGTTCCCCCGCGACGGCGCGGAGGGGCCAGCGGCCTTCCGGCGAGGCGGCGCGAAACTCCGTCCGCCGCTCCCCGCACCGCCTCAGAGGGCGGGGGCTTCGTCGCCGCCCCGGTAGGTGTGCAGGTCGGTGAGGAACTTCTCCCGCAGGGGCGGGATGCGGCTGCTGAGGAAGAAGTACGTGCGGGTCAGGGCGAGGACGGCGCGGCCGATCACGGGTCTGTGGAGGGGGTCGTGGCCGCTGGTGCCGTTCTGGGCCAGCGAGTCGGCCACCCGGGCGAAGCCGTAGGGGATCATCTCGGCCTCGTAGGCGCGGAGGGCGTCCAGCAGCGGTTTGGCGGCGTTGTGCGCGGCGGTCAGTTCCCGGCACAGCAGGGAGGCATCACGCAGGGCGGTGTTGGCGCCGACGCCGTGGCCGGGGGTCATGGTGTGGATCGCGTCGCCGAGCAGGGTCACCGTGGTGGTCTCCCATGGCTCGACGGGAACCGAGGTGCGAATCTTGATCGGGAAGCAGCTCCCGGGGTCCGCCAGGGCGAACAGCCTGCGCATGTCCGGATGCCAGCCGGTGGTCATGCCGAGGGTCAGCCGCATCAGCTCCTCGCCGCGCATCTCCATGACGTTCCCGGGGAACCTGCCGGCCGCGGCGGAGAAGCCCCAGTTGATGTAGTCGCGGGTGTTGTCGTACAGCAGGCCGGGCCGGCGCTCGATGAGATCGGCGTCGTTCCCGCCGACGCCGGTCCCGGCGGTGTCGTGCCGGTCGAACTCCATGACGTGCCAGACGCAGAACCCGCCCTTGGGGGCGAAGACAAGGGAGATGCCGTGGAACGCCTCGCGTGGCAGCAGGGCCCGGGTCTCCTCGTTGACGGGGACCTTGGCCGAGATCGCGATGACTCCGGCGTCCTTCACCTCGGCGTGCGGGAGGTACTGCCGGCGGACCCGGGAGTTGGTGCCGTCCGCGGCGACGAGCACGTCACCGGTGGCGGAGGTGCCATCGGCGAAATGGGCGGTGACCGTGCCGTCGGCGTGCCGTTCGTAGTGGGTGAAGGTCTTGCCGAACCGGACGACGTCCTCCATGCCGGTGAGGAGCACCCGGCGGAGGGTCATCCGGGACACCGACCGCTCGCTGTTCACCGGGTCGGTGTCCTGGCGAAGCGGGAAGGACGCGGTCCGCTTCAGGTGCTCGGTGAACACGTTGAAGTACCTGGGCGGTCGCGCGCAGGTGGCGGCGAAGGCGTCGAACAGATCGGGCGGCAGGCATTCCTTCAGCGCGCGGTTGCCGGTGGGGTCGATGCCGACTCGGTAGCCGTGCAGGCCGTCGGCGCGCGTGCGGTCGCGCTCGTACACCTCCACCGGGACGCCGGCGCGTTTCAGGCCGTGGGCGAGGCACATTCCGCCCGTACCGGCCCCAATAATGATCACCTTCATGAGACGCTCTCCTCCGGCAACGAACAGGCGGGCAGTGTTCCTTGGACGTCGACTATCTTGATGTTCAAGGGGAATATTAGCTTGATAGTCGAGGTACTTGAATGTCAAGGGAAAATCCGGACCGTCTGAGAGAGCGGCTCGGCGCGGAGTCGCAGGCGCACCAGTCGGCCGTCGACGCGCTGGACGACGCGGCGGCCGCCTGCCTGGGCGTCAACCGCACCGACCTGCGCTGCCTGGAGTACCTGATGCAGCGGGAGATGGCGGCGCCCAGCGAGCTGGGCTCGGCCCTCGGGCTCACCACGGGCAGCGTCACCGCGATGCTCGACCGGCTGGAGAGGCTCGGCTACCTGACCCGCTCCCCCGATCCCACCGACCGCCGCAAGGTCGTCGTACGGGTGACACCTGACGCGACGCGCCGAGGCCGCGACATCTACGGGCCGATCGCCGAGGAGGGCGCCCGGTCCATCGCGGCCTCCTACACCGCCGACGAGCTGGAGCTGATCATCGGCTTCCTCGCCGGCTCGCGGGAGCTGTACGAACGGCATCTGGACCGCGTCCGCGGCATGCCCCAGGCCGGGCGGCGCGTCCGTTGACCCGGCGCCGGCGGCGGGCCGGCGGCGCACGGTGCGGCTCGCGCCTGGCCAGGGGGGCGGGGCGTACTAGTCTTTTGGGCAGATGACCGCTCACCGATCCCCATCGGCCGGGCCGCCGGTACGGACGCCGGCGCGACGGTGCGAGTCCCGGGCACACGGACCGGGCGGGCGGCGATCTTCCAAGGAGCACTCATGGCCTCGCCCGTCGTCCACTCGCTGCGCGAGCAGATCCGCGAGTACATCGTGGAGGGCATCGTCAGTGGACGCTGGAAGCCGGGCGAGCGCATCGTCGAACGGCGGGTCGCCGTCGAGCTCGAGGTCAGCCAGACCCCCGTCCGGGAGGCGCTGCGGGAGCTGGAGGGGCTGCGGCTGATCGAGTCGGCGCCGAACAAGGGGGTCCGGGTGCGCGACCTCACCGTGGCGGACCTGGAGGAGATCTATCCGGTGCGGGCGGGGCTGGAGCAGATCGCCGCCGAGTTGGCCGCGCCGCGGCTGGGCGAGGACGTCTCGGTCCTCGAGCCGCAGGTGGCCGCGCTGTACGAGGCCGACCGCGGGCGCGACGCGGAGGCCCAGGTGCGCCACACGGTCGCCTTCCACCGGGAGCTGGTGCGGGCCTCGGGGAACGCCGTCCTGCTGCACACCTGGGAGTCGCTCGGCATCGAGGTGTGGACCGCGCTCTCCATCCGCTGGCTGGGCACCCACCAGCAGTCCTACGCGGAGGAGCACGAGGCGGTCGTCGCGGCCTTCCGGCGGCGCGATCCGGGGGTGGGCCGGCTGGTCAAGGAGCACGTCCTGGCCTGCGCGCCGCGCCGCCCCTCCCCTGGGGACTGAGGCCCGTCCCCGACGGCGGCGGCCGCCGGCACGGCCGGGACCGTGACACCGAACTCAGACGCCGCATCATGACACCAGACCTGGACACCGAGTTGTGACACCGAACCCAGACGCCGCACCGTGACGCCGGAGCCCCG
This sequence comes from Sphaerisporangium sp. NPDC004334, assembly GCF_053602655.1. Lineage (NCBI taxonomy): Bacteria > Bacillati > Actinomycetota > Actinomycetes > Streptosporangiales > Streptosporangiaceae > Sphaerisporangium > Sphaerisporangium sp. NPDC004334. The sequence goes on along the minus strand of NZ_JBSGDZ010000005.1, from coordinate 50,645 downwards.
CGCCGGGCGGCGATGGTAAATATCGCTTTCCTTTCGTTTAGCGAAAAATGGACCCCCTGTTTTGATCGATCATCGATCAGTCGTACAGTGGTCCGCGAGCTCACCTGCTCCTCCGCCCTGTCCGGCCGGCAGGGCCCTTTCTCACCGTCTCGTCCTCCACCGAGGTGCGGGCCACTTGGAAGGCGACCCCCATGAGCGATCCCCTGCGTGACCAGCGGAGCCCTCTCGACCAGCTCCCCGACCGCGACGCGGAGGAGACCGCCGAGTGGGCGGCCTCACTGGACGCCGTCACCGAGGCCGCCGGGCCCAGCCGCGCCGCCTACCTCCTGCGCCGCACGCTCGAGCACGGCGAGCGGGCCGGTCTCGCGCTGCCGCATCTGCTGGAGACCGACTACCTCAACACGATCCCCACGGCGGCCGAGCCGGAGTTCCCCGGCGACGAAGCCATGGAACGGCGGATCACCGCCTGGAACCGCTGGAACGCGGCCGCCATGGTGACCCGGGGCAGCCGCCTGGGCCTCGGCGGCCACATCGCCACCTTCGCCTCCGCCGCGTGGCTCTACGAGACCGGTTTCCAGCACTTCTTCCGCGGCAAGGAGGCCGACGGCTCGGGCGACCAGCTCTTCATCCAGGGCCACGCCTCCCCCGGCATCTACGCCCGGGCCTTCCTCGACGGACGGCTCACCGAGGAGCACCTCGACCGCTTCCGGCGGGAGACGGGCGGCGACGGCCTGCCCTCCTACCCCCATCCCCGCCGGCTGCCGTGGCTGTGGGAGTTCCCGACCGTCTCGATGGGTCTGGGTTCGCTGGCGGCGATCTACCAGGCGCGGTTCAACCGCTATCTGCAGCACCGCGGCATCAAGGACACCTCCGGCTCGCACGTGTGGGCGTTCCTCGGCGACGGCGAGATGGACGAGCCCGAGTCGACCGCGGCGCTCGCCCTGGCCGGGCGCGAAGGGCTCGACAACCTCACCTTCGTGATCAACTGCAACCTGCAGCGGCTGGACGGGCCGGTACGCGCCAACTTCAAGATCGTCCAGGAGCTGGAGGCCCAGTTCCGCGCGGCGGGCTGGAACGTGGTCAAGTCCCTCTGGGGCTCGGCCTGGGACGAGCTGTTCGCGCTGGACACCACCGGCGCGCTCGTACGCCGGCTGCGCGAGGTGCCCGACGGCCAGTTCCAGACGTACGCGACCCGTGAGCCCGCCTACATCCGCGAGCACTTCTTCGGCGCCGAGCCCGCCCTTGCCGAGATGGCGAAGGTGCTGACCGACGCGAAGATCGCCGAGTGCTTCCGCACCTCCCGGGCGGGCCACGAACCGCGCAAGGTGTACGCCGCCTACCGCGCCGCGGTCGAGCACCGCGGCGCGCCCACCGTGATCCTCGCCCAGACGGTCAAGGGCTACACCCTCGGCGCCGGCTTCGAGTCGCGCAACGCCAACCACCAGATGAAGAAGCTGACCGGCAAGCAGTTCCGCGAGATGCGCGATCTACTCGAACTGCCCATCCCCGACAGCAAGCTGGACGAAGAGGTGGTCCCCTACGTCCACCCGGGCGCCGACTCTCCGGAGGTGCGCTACCTCCAGGAGCGCCGGGCCGCCCTGGGCGGCCCCGCCCCGGCCCGCAGGGTCCACGCGGTGGCGTTGCCCGAGCCGGCGGCCAAGCCGTTCGAGGCCCTCGCCAAGGGGTCGGGCAGCCAGGAGATCGCGACGACGATGGCGTTCGTCCGCCTGGTCAAGGACCTCATGCGCGAGAAGGAGACCGGCAGGCGCTGGGTGCCGATCGTCCCGGACGAGGCGCGCACCTTCGGCATGGAGTCGCTGTTCCCGAGCGCCGGCATCTACTCCCCGCTCGGCCAGACCTACGATCCGGTCGACCGCGACATGCTCATGTACTACAAGGAGGCCGCGGACGGCCAGATCCTCAACGAGGGGATCACCGAGGCCGGCTCGATGGCGGACTTCACGGCGGCCTCCACCTCCTACGCCACCCACGGCGAGCCGATGATCCCGTTCTACATCTTCTACTCGATGTTCGGCTGGCAGCGCACGGCCGACCAGATGTGGGCGATGGCCGACCAGCTCGGCCGCGGTTTCCTCATCGGCGCGACGGCCGGCCGCACGACCATGACCGGCGAGGGCCTGCAGCACGCCGACGGCCACTCCCACCTGATCGCCTCCACCAACCCGGCGGCGCTGGCCTACGACCCGGCCTTCGCCTACGAGGTGGCAGTGATCGTCCGCGACGGCCTGCGCCGGATGTACGGGCCGGACGCGGAGGACGTGTTCTACTACCTGACGGTCTACAACGAGCCGAAGGTCCAGCCCGCCATGCCCGAGGGGGTGGAGGAGGGCATCCTCAAGGGGCTCTACCGCTTCCAGCAGGCGCCGAGCCTGGCCGAGGACGCCCCGCGCCTGCAGCTTCTCGCCTCCGGGACCGCCATTCACTGGATCCTCGAGGCCCAGCGGCTCCTCGCCGACGACTGGGGCGTGGCCGCCGACGTGTGGTCGGCCACCTCCTGGAGCGAACTGCGCCGCGACGCGCTGGCCTGCGACGAGGCGCAGCTCAGGGGCGAGGACCACCTTCCGTACGTCACCCGCGCGCTGGACGGCGCGCCCGGGCCGGTGCTGGCCGTCAGCGACTGGATGCGGGCCATCCCCGACCAGATCAGCCAGTGGGTGCGGCAGGACTGGCACTCGCTCGGCACCGACGGCTTCGGCCTGTCCGACACCCGCGAAGCGGCCCGCCGTCACTTCGGGGTCGACCCTGAGTCGATCGTGGTCGCGGCGCTCGCGGCGCTGACCCGGCGCGGCGAGGTCAAGCCGGAGACCGTCCAGGAGGCCCGCGCCCGCTACGGGCTGTGACGCGGGGCGGCTCGCGCCGGTCGGGGCGACCGTCCCGCCGGCCGGGGCCGGCCGGCGGGACGGTCGCGGAGGCAGGGCGGGTCAGGTCGTCACCAGGTCGAAGGACTCCCAGGCGCCGACGGCGTCGCGGTTGGCGATGAGGGGGGCGGCTCCGCCGTTGTCGGCGCAGACGTACCTGCCGTTGGCCTGGGCGCGCAGGCTGATGGTGCCGTCGGAGTTGGCCACCTGCTGGAAGGTCTCCCACGGGCCGATGGCGTCCCGGTCGGCGACGAGAGGGTCGGCGCCGCCGTTCTCGGCGGTGACGTACCGGTTGTTCGACCTGGCGCGCAGGGCGATGCCGCCGTTGCCGAGGTCCACGCGCTCGAACTGCTCGCCGGTGCCGGCGCTGGAGGCGCCCGCGATCAGCGGGGAGCCGTCCACGGCCGTCACGAACTTGCCGTTGGCGCGGGCGCGCAGGCTCACCGAGGGCGTCCCGCCGGCCTGGGTGCGGACGCGCAGGGCGTCGACCATGCCGACGGAGGTCGCCTTGTTGACGATCTTGATGGTGTGCTGCCCGTTGGACAGGCCGGTCTTGCTGTAGACGACCTGCTGTGCCTGGCGGGCACCCGCGGCGTACAGGGTGACGTTGGCCTGGAAGACGTTGTCGAGGTACACGTCCACGTTGCCCATGTCGCCGTTGCGCTCGGACAGGTAGTCGATGCCCGTGCCGGTGAAGGTGTACTGGGCGGTGGCGCCCACCGTGGTCGTGTGGTGGGTGTCGTCGTTGTAGTCGCCGTAGCCGCGGCCGGTGGTCTGGTACCAGTTCGCGTCATAGGTCAGCTCGGTGTCGTTGACCAGGCCGCCGCTCTGGCCGGGGGCGCCGAGGCCGAGGGTGGAGGCGGTGTTGCGCAGGGTCTTGACGCCCTGGTTGGCGGCGCCGGTGAGGCGGGCGGAGGTGTAGGAGCCGAGCGGCTTGGCGGTGCGCTCGACCACGTACACCGCGCCGGATGCGGTGGCGAAGGTGATCTCGGCGGCCGAGCTCGTCGTGATGACCGCGTTGTCGGAGGTCCGGCGGACGCGCATCTGCTGGCCGCTCCACGGGTTGACCACGGTGGCCTGCTTGCCGTAGAGGCTCTTCAGCCCGACGTACTTGGTCTCGCCCCCTTCGCGTTCGGAGCTGACCAGGAAGCCGTCCTTGGCGAGCAGCGTGAACTTCCCGGCGAAGGAGGAGTCACCCGGGACGGCCGGGAAGACCCGCACCTTGCCGTTGTAGCTCTGCAGCAGGGACTCGTTGAGCGCGGTGAGGTGGACGCCGAGGTACTCGAAGACGCCGTTGGTGTTGGCGGTCATGCCGTTGGGGTAGTTCTGGTACTTCTGCAGCATGGTCTTCATGCCGTTGTAGGCCTGGTCGCCGAGGCCCAGCCGGGCCGCCTGCACCGCGTCGTTGGACCAGACGTTGCCGTAGGGGAAGGGCCGCTGGTTCCAGGTGTTCACGGCGGTCTGGTAGTCGGGGTAGCCGATGCCGGTGAGGTCGTAGGGCCAGATCAGCTCGGCCGAGACGTTCTCGTTGTTGCGGGTCTGGGAGATCGGCGGCTGGTGCGGCTGGTAGGCGCCGTTGGAGACGACGTAGGGGGTCAGGTGGTCCACGACGTTCTGCCACCCGGCGCGCAGCCCGCCGTCCACGCCGAGCTGCTGGCTCACCTGGATGGTGAGCGGGAAGATGCCGCGCACGGCGGCCAGGTCGGTGATGGCGTTGCGGACGTTCCAGTACGTCTCGTGCGAGTTGGAGTTGGCCATGTAGTACGTGCCCGTGCCGCTGTCGTAGGACAGCATGGCCGAGTAGAACTTCGCGGTCTCGCGCATGAACGGGTAGGCCACGTCGCGCAGGTAGGTCGCGTCGTTGGTGTACCGGTACCGCATGTACATGCTGTAGGCGGCCTCGTACCCGGTGGACAGGATGTTCTTGGTGTAGTCGCTGCCGACGGTGCCGCGCGCGTTGCCGTCCCAGCCCATGGTCTCGGGCACCCACAGGCCGTCCACGCCGTACCGCGTCTGCGTGTAGGACTTCAGCGCGTTGTAGTTACGGCTGTAGAGGTTGTTGTGCCGGTCGACCAGCTCGGCGTGGTTGGCCGCCAGGAAGGACAGATACACGTCGCGCTGGTTCCAGTACCAGTAGGCGTTGCTCCACTTGGTGTTGTCCTGCGTGGCGCGGAAGACGCCGTTGATGAAGTGGGCCGGGTAGGTGCCGTAGCCGGCGGCGGCGATCATGTAGGTGGACAGGTAGTAGAGGTTCTCCAGGTAGTCGGCGTCGCCGGACAGGCCCGAGTACTGGACGAACGACCTGGCCCAGAACGCGTGCCACCAGTTGCGGTAGTTGTTCAGCGTGGTGGAGTACCCGGTCGACTTGACCGACGAGAGCTGGCTTCTGGCCTGAGTGACCGAGTCGCGGTTCGGCGCGTTGATCCGGCTGGCCGCGGTGAACCAGATCGTGTAGCTCGAGGACGGCGTGATGGTCAGCCGGACCGTCCGGGAGTCGACCACCTGGGTCGCGTACCCGGCGCCCTCGACCGTGGCGGCCAGCGTGTAGCCGAAGCCGTTGGGGTCGGCCTGCCCCCGGCTCAGGCCCGCGCCGGCGGCGTCGGCGAAGGTCGAGACGGTCTTCCAGGTGGTCAGGTCCGGGACGTCCGCGCTGTTGGTCACGGTCGCCGGATCCCACATGCTCAGCGTGAGGGCGATGCTGGAGACGCCGCCGCGCGTGTCGTCCACGTGGATGCCCATCACCTCGGAGTTCGGCGACCCGAGGACGGTGACGGTGCGGTTGGCGTCGTACTTGGTGACGAGCGTGCCGTCGTACAGCGAGAGCCGCTGCTGGAAGGTGGTGTAACCCGACTCCATGCTCGGGGTGGTCGCCAGGTTCACCAGCCCGGCCGCGTACGCGGACTGCTCGGACAGGTCCACGCCCGAGGTCTGCATGGTGAGGCCGTTCTGGCTCCAGGCCATGGCGCCGGTTCTGCCGTTCCCCACGGTCAGGCCGTACAGGGGGTTGGTGTTGGGCCGGTTGTAGACGACGTCGTGCTTGGCGAGGTAGCTCGCGTAGTCGACGTTCAGCGCCCCGGCCGTCTGGTCGAAGGCGGCGTCGGTCGTCGAGGCCGCCGCCGGCGCGGCCGGCGTCCCGGCGAGCAGGCCCGCGGCGAGCGCGAGCAGCGGCAGCGAACGTAGGAACCTCATCACCATGATCACCCTTTCTCGGTGTTCTCCTGGTGGTGGTCGCCGCCCCTCGTTTCCTCGGGTGGACGCATCGCGGCATGGTCGATCGTCACGCGGCCGGGTTCCGGCCGGTGATGGGGGGTGGTGGTGCGCGGTCAGGGGGAAGGATCGCAAGGTCGCCGGTGGGAGAGGCCCGGACGTGCACGCCGGTGATCGGCGACCGGCGATGCACGCCGCGGGCCTGTTCCACAGCGCGGCCCTGTGGAGGGGGTTTCCATGCGCCGCCTCGGCACCAGGCGGTGCACAGCCCCTCCCTCAGAACCGTTAGGCGCAGTTAACATCGGATGAATTTCCCCGTCAATAGGGTCTCGCGAGATTCGTGCATGCACATCCCGGACATGCCGTCCCATGCCACCACGCTTCCTGGGCGTTTTAGGGCTATAAATCCAAACAAGTAGGCGAACGTCCGGATTCAGAGAGATCCGATGTGTCTGGCTCGACTTTCGCCCGCCCCGACGCATCACCAGGCCGGTCCGTCGGCCGGTACACGGTTGATACACGGCTGAGCGGCGGTGAAGGCCGTGCTCCGACGGGCCGGACATGTGTCTCGCCCAAAGTGGTCCGAGCGCGCCGGAAGCGGCGCCCCGACACCCCGAAGGCGGTCCTTTGTCCTCCAGCATCAACCCCCAGCTCACCAGACGGTTCACCAGGCTCACCAGGCTGACCGCCGCGTCGGCGCTGACGCTGGCGATGTCCACCGCGCTCTCCCCCGCCTGGGCGGCGGGTCCGGGCCGCGAGGCGCCGAAGCCCGGAGCGCACACCGCCGGCGACCCGCTCTTCACGTACCTGGGGAACGGCGGGTACGACGTCGAGTCCTACGACATCCGGTACGACTACCGGCCCGGCACCCTGAAGATGGACTCCTCCGTCCGCATCACCGCCACGGCGAAGCAGGCCCTGTCCGGCTTCAGCCTGGACTCGGCGGTGGAGCACGTCGGCTCGGTCTCCGTGCAGGGCGAACCGGCCGCTTTCAGGGTCTCCGGCGAGAAGCTGCTGATCACTCCCAGGCACGCGCTGCGCGAGGGACGGCGCTTCCGCGTCGAGGTCTCCTACCGCGTCGACCGGGGCCAGAACCCGCCGTCGCCGTCCTATCCCCCGGGCACGCACATCATCGACCACTGGATCAACAAGCCCGACGGGTTCGCGCTCATGGGCCAGCCGGACCGGGCCCACGTGTTCTTCCCGTGCGACGACCGGCCGAGCGACAAGGCCCGGTTCACCTTCCGCATCACCACGCCGAAGGACCTGCAGGCCGTCGCCATCGGAACCCTGCGATCACGTGTCACGACCGGGGACCGCACCACCTCCACCTACGCCGGCCGCGACCTGGTCCCGACCCACGTCGTGCAGGCGGCCGTCGGGCATTTCACGATGACGACGGGGCGCGGCCCGCACGGCCTGCCGATCCGCAGCTACATCGCGACCGATCGGTACAAGGCGGCCAAGCCACGGGTGGACGACATCCCCGGCCAGGTCGCGTGGATGGAGAAGCGGCTCGGCCGCAGGTTTCCCTACACGGCCTACGGGGTGCTCGGGGTGCCGGGGGGCTACGACGGGGTCGCCCTGGAGTCGGCGACGCTGTCGACCTTCAGCGTCGAAGGGCTGACGCGCCCGGCCCCCGACATCGCCCCGACGATGATCCACGAGCTGGCCCACCAGTACTTCGGCGACGCCGTCTCGGTCCGGAACTGGAACGACATGTGGATCAGCGAGGGTCACGCCGACTACTACCAGTTGCTCTATTCGGTGGACAAGGGCTATCACCGGCTCGACGACATCCTCAAGCAGCGGTATGAGTTCGAGTTCGGCAAGCGGCTGGAATCCGGCCCTCCCGCCCGCCTGAAGACGGCGGCGGACGTGCTGACCGGCGGGAACAACGGAGGGCTGCTGATGCTCGCGGGACTGCGCCACCAGGTCGGCGACGCCGTCTTCACGCGCATCGAGCGCGCGTTCTTCGACCGGTACCGCGGCACGTCGGCGACCACCCGGGACTACATCGACATGGCCAACAAGATCAGTGGGCGCGACCTCACCGCCTACATCGAGGGGTGGCTCTACAGCGACAAGGTGCCGCCCATGCCGGGGCATCCGGACTGGACGGCGCCGCAGGCCCAGAAGACCTCCTGACACCTCCTGACACCTCCCGAGACCTCCTGACACTTTCTGAGCCGCACCGCCGCCCGGGACCGCGCACGCCGGCCGCCGGTGCGGCCGGCTCACTTGCGGCCGAGCGCGCAGAACTCGTCCATCTCGGGGAGGCCGTGGAGGGAGATCAGGTCCGGGCGCCACCGGGGGCAGGAGACGATGCCCGGGTCCAGCAGCGTGAGGCCGTCGAAGAAGCCCGCCATCTGGCCGGGGGTGCGCAGGTGATAGGGGGCCGGCGCGACCGCGTTCCACTGGCGGACGGCCTCGATCACCCGGTCGCCGGTGACGGCGCTCGTGCTGTGGGTGATGGCCAGGTGGCTGCCCTCGGGCACGGCGTCCAGCAGGCGGGTGACGATCGACCTGGCCTCGGCGTCGTCGCCGATGAACGGCAGCACGCCCAGCATGATCACAGCGACCGGCCGGGTGAGGTCCAGCGTCGCGGCCGCGGCCCGCAGGATCGCCTCCGGGTCGCGCGCGTCGGCGTGGACGTAGCCGGTCATGCCCTCGGGAGTGCTGGTCAGCAGCTCCTGGGCGTGCGCCAGCACCAGCGGGTCGTTGTCGACGTAGACGACCCGGCATTCGGGCGCCACCCGCTGGGCCACCTCGTGGGTGTTGTCGACGGTCGGCAGGCCGGCGCCCACGTCGAGGAACTGGCGGATGCCCGCCTCGGCGACCAGGTAGTGGACGGCCCGTTCGAGGAACGCCCGGGAGTGGCGGGCGATGTCCACGATCTCGGGCAGCACCCGCATGGTCTGCTCGCCGGCCGCGCGGTCGACCGGGTAGTTGTCCTCGCCGCCCAGCCAGAAGTTCCAGATGCGCGCCGCGTGCGGCACCGAGGTGTCGACCCCGGCCGGCGCCGCGCCGGGGGCCCCAGGGGCCCCCGCGGCCCCGGGCCGCTCCGCCGGCCCGCCGGAGGACACGGCGACCTCGTCGAGCGCGGTGTCGCAGGAAGGGGGCCGGGGCCGGTCGAAGGGCGTCGCGTGGTCTGTCACCGGGCACTCTCCTGCACTGCGGCTACGCGACGTCCGCCGGCGCGTACCCGAGATCATCGCACCCGGCCCCGCCCGCCGGAAGGGCGACGGCGGCCCGGCGGCCCCGCGCACCGGGATCATTCGCGGCGCACGACGCGGTGGCCGGTGGCCTCGTGCCACATCTCGATCACCAGATGCCGCCCGTCGGCGTCGACGCGGGTGAAGACGACTTCGGTGACCTCGACGCGGAACAGGTGGAAGTCGTGCTCGGGCGGCGCGCCGTACGCCTCGCGGACCCGTTCGTCGGTGATCTCGACGGCCTTCCCGGCGAGCTTGGCCTCACCGCTCCAGCGCCCCGGATCGGCCTCGTCGGGATCGCTGGTAGGGCTGTGGATCGCCACGCGGGGGTCTCTGCGCAGGTCGAGGGCCTTGACGGCGCCGAGCATGGAACCGAGCCACACCTGACCCTGCTTGAACTCGACCTCGATGCCGCTGATGCGCGGCGAGCCGTCCTTGCGGAGGGTGGCCATCGTCTTGTGCTTGCCCTTGCCCATGACCTCGGTCACGCGGGCGGCCAGTTGGGGGACGGCCTTCTCGATCTCCTGCCATGAAGCCATGCCTCCCATCGTGCCGAGCGGCACCGACAGTTCTCTCTTCTGGCGTTTCCCGCCCAGGCATCACTCTCCGGAGTGAACATGTAGGCCGTGCGTGACATCCGGCGCGGCGGTGCTCGCGTCCAACAGGAACGGGGGACCTGGCCGTACCTTTCACCATTGACCGACCGAAGGGCAGACAGTGGGGTCCACGACACGGCTGTACCAGGCTGTACTGCGAGACGGCGCGAGGCCCATCTGGGTCCGGCTGCATCGCACCTTTTCGCGGTGGGGAGAGGAGAAGGGCTTTCCGGCCGCCGACGCCGCGCGGCAGCGGACGCGGCACGAGGTGGGCGGGGCGCGGCTGACCATGGAGCGTCGTGACGAGTGCGGCCGGTATGTCCTTGAGGAGCCGTGCGACGGCGGCGCGCTGCGCACCGAAGCCGTCTTCCTGGACGGGACCGACCGGGTGCCGGGGTGGGTCGTGGTGACCGTGGAGCGAAGCGGCGGCGGGCATTCGGGGACGGCGCACGCGCCGGGGTTCCTCCCTGCCTACCTGCGCACCCATCGCATCACCGACGGCGCGATCCACCTGGAGGACGCGCCGGTCGTCCTGGCCGAGCAGGAAGTGTCGCACTTCGTCCACATGCTCACCGAGCCGCGCCGTCGCGTGCCCATCGCCGTGGTGACCCCCGACCCCGGCAGCGCCGGGCGCGCGGAGTGGCTGGCGGCCGCGGTCGCCGGCGCCGGGGTGGTGGTACGGCTTGCCGACAAACCCACCGAAGACCTGTTCAACCAGGCAATCGGCCGGGACCTCGGGGTGTACGGCGGGGCGATCCGCACCTACGCCGCGCCGTTCGATCCGGCCACCGAGCGCCACAGCTACCGTCATCCGCCGATGCGCCCGGCCAAGCTGCGCGAGGAAGGGGAGGCGGCGCTCGGCAAGATCGTCGAGGGCATGATCGGCCGGTCCGCGGGCGCCGACCTGCCCGAGGAGGTGCGGCGTGCCCTGCCGGTGGTCCACCGGGTGCTGGTGGGGCGCTCGCCGTCCGGCGACCTGGCGGGCGCGCTGGACCCCCGCCTGGCGCCCTCCGGGCCGGCGCGCGAGGAACTGCGGCGCCGGCTGATGTCGCCGCCCGCGCGTCCCGGACCGGCGGGCGGGTCTTTCCCGCCGAGTCCCGGCTCAGCGGCCACGCCCCTTCCCCGTCCCGGCGCCGGGCCCATCCCCGGCGCCGCGCCCATCCCTGGCGTCGCGCCCGCCCCCGGACCAGGTGGCACGCCCGTGCCGGGGCCCGGGGCCGTCCCGGCGCCCCGGCGTCCCGGCGTGCCGCCGCCCCCCTCGGCCGCGCCGGACGCCTCACCCGCCCACGCGGCCGGACAGGCGCCGGCGGCAGGACGCGCGGGCGAGGCGACCGGGCCGGACGCGAGCGGGGAACCGGCGGCGAACGCGAGCGGAGAGGCGGCGGCGGGCGGCAGCGGGAAAGCGGCGGCGGACGCGGGCGGGGAGGCAGGGGCGGACCGGCGCGCGGACGAGGGCACGCGGGCGGGCGAGGGTGTACGGGCGGAGATGAACGCGCCCGGGGAGGCGCCCCCCGGGCTGGCGTACGAGGTGGCGGAGCTGGTGGTCAAGGAGGTGCGCGAGGAACTGGAGACGGCACTCGGGCTGGCGGCGGGCATGGACACCGGCCAGCGGCTCCTGCGCGAGGTGCGCACGCTGGGCCTGCGGCTGGACGCCCTGCGCGACCTGGTCATCGACGACCCGGCCCCGCCGGACGAGCCGGAGGACCCGCGGGTCGCCTACCGGCTGCTGCAGGAGGAGTACGCCGACGCGGTGGACTCGGCGCGCACGCTCGCCGAGCGGGTGCGCTGGCTGGAGGGCGCGCTGGCCGCGCTCGGCCACCCGATGTACGGCGTCGCCGTCCCCGAGGAGGTGTTCCAGCCCGGCAGCCTGGCCGAGGCGCTGGTCGAGGCCAGGTCCCGGCTCACCCACGTGGTGATCGGCGACACCGACTCCCCCGCCGCGCGGCTGGACGTCGTCTACCCGGGGCTGCGCCGAAGCTGGGCCGGCAAGGCGTGGGACGCGCTGCACGCGCTGAACGACTTCGCCCGCGCCCGTTCCAGCGGGGAGTTCGCCGGCGGGTTCTACGACTGGTGCGCCGTCGGGGAGCCCGGACGCTACACGGTGCCGACCGGGATGCTGGTCATGCGCGAGTCCAAGAGCGTCACCAGCCGCGACAAGTTCCGCGACCCGCGGACCTTCCCCGTGCCGACCGAGGTCGACCCGCGCGGCGAGATCCTCATGGAGGCCCACATCAAGCTGCGCGCGGTCGGGTACCCGGCGCCGCGCATGCACTTCCACGACGACTCGGGAGGCGCCACGGGCAAGGTCTACGTCGGCTACCTCGGCGCGCACCTGCCCAACACCCGGACCAACTGACCGCGCGCGCCCGGGTGGCGTCCATCGTCGGACGGCCACCCGGGACCGCTCGCGGTCAGGCCGCGTCGAGGCGGGACAGCTCCTCGGGCGACAGCTTCAGGTCGACCGCGGCGGCCGAGTCGCGGATGGTCTCCGGACGCGAGGACCCGGGGATCGGGATGACGACCGGGGCCTTGGCGAGCATCCACGCGAGGCAGACCTGCTGAGCGCTGGCGCCGTGCTCGCGCCCGATCTCGGCGAAGACGTCGAATCGCGAGCCGAGCTCCCCTGCCCGGGCGATGCCGCCGAGCGGGCTCCACGGCAGGAAGGCGATGTCCATCTCGGCGCACAGTTCGAGCTCGGGATCGCTGGAGCGGAAGGCGGGCGAGAACTGGTTCTGGACGCTCACCAGCCGCCCGCCCAGGATCTCGTTCGCCTGGCGGATCTGGCCGGGGTCGGCGTTGGAGATGCCGGCCATCCGGATCTTCCCGGCGTCCAGCAGGTCGCGGACGGCCCCGACGGAGTCGGCGTAGGGCACGCGCGGGTCGGGCCGGTGGAACTGGTAGAGGCCGATGGCCTCCACGCCGAGCCTCTGGAGCGACGCCTCGCAGGCGCTCTTGAGGTAGTCGGGCGAGCCGTTCAGCGTCCAGGAGCCGTCGCCGGGGCGCAGGTGGCCGCCCTTGGTGGCGACCAGCACGTCGGAGGTGTCGCCTCCGTAGCTCGCGAGGGCGCGGGCGATCAGCGCCTCGTTGTGGCCCACGTCGTCGGCGAGCAGGTGGTAGGCGTCGGCCGTGTCGATGAGCGTGACGCCGGCGTCGAGCGCGGCGTGGATGGTCGCGATGGAACGCTGCTCGTCGGGGCGCCCCTCGATGGACATGGGCATGCCGCCCAGACCGATCGCGCCGACCTGGACGTCGCCGATGCGGCGAGTCTGCATGAGAGTTCCTCCTCGGAGATGTCTTGTCCTTCGCAGTCTCCTCTGCCCACGATTAAGCTGTCCAACAGAAGAAACTGATCTCATTGAGCAGCGATGGTGATAGATCATGGAGCTTCGGCAGCTCGAGTACTTCGTGGCCGTCGCCGAGGACTGCCATTTCACCCGGGCCGCCAAGCGGCTGCGCGTCGCCCAGTCGGGCCTGTCCGCCTCGATCCGGTCGCTGGAGCGCGAGCTGGGCGCCCCGCTGTTCCTGCGCAGCACCCGGCAGGTCGAGCTGACCCCGGCGGGCCGGGCGCTGCTGGTGGAGGCCCGGCGGGCGCTCGCGGCGACCGGCGCGGCCGTGGACGCCGTGGCGGCGGTGCAGGGCCTGCTGCGGGGCAGCCTCGCCATCGGCTCGTTGCAGTGCCTGCACGTGGTACACCTGCCGGCGGTGCTCGCCCGGTTCGTGGCCGCGCATCCCGGCCTGGAGGTCAGCCTGCGGCACGGCGGTTCCGGCGAGCTCGTCGAGCAGGTGCGGACGGGCCGGCTGGACGTGGCGTTCGTCGCCCGCCCGGCCCGGTGCCCCGGCGACGTCGTGGCCACGCCCCTCGCCGGCGAGCCGCTCGTCCTGGCCTGCCCATTGGACCACCCGCTGGCCTCCCGCGCGGAGGTCGGCCTGGCCGAACTGGGCGCCGAGCGGTTCGTGGACTTCCCCGCCGACTGGGTCAGCAGGAACCTGGCCGACAGCGTGCTGGCCGGCGCGGGGGTGGAGCGCCGGGTGGCGCTGGAGGTGACCGACGTGCACTCGCTGCTGGACCTGGTGACCTTCGGGCTCGGCGTGGCGCTCGTACCGCGGTCGTTCTCGGCGAAGACCGACCGCGTGCGGTTCGTCCCGCTCGCCGGCGCGGTGCCGCCCTGGGAGATCGTCACCGTCACCGGCGACCCGACCAGCGCCGCCGCCGCGGCCCTGCTTCGCGAGGTCGCGGCGGAGGGCTCCCCCGCCGCTCCCGCCGTTCCTGTCGTCTCCGTCGCCGCCGGCTGACGGCATACGGCCGGCCGGGCCGGCGGCGGACGCCGTAGGACCGGCATACCGGCACTTGTACCGGCGATGTAGACTTATTTGCACAACATCCATATAAGACTGGGCCGATGGCCGGAGGAGCCGGTGGGTGAGTTCGCCGACGACACCGTGGCGTCGCTGCGGGCGTCCGGGCTGCGGGCGACGCGGCCCCGCCTCGCCGTGACCGAGGCGCTGCGCTCGATGGGCGGGCACCGCACGGCCGACGACGTGCACGCGCACCTGGCGGGGCGCGGGATCACGCTGCCGCGCACCAGCGTCTACAACTCGCTGGTCACGCTCGCCGAGCTCGGGGTCGTGCTGCGCGCCGACGTCGGGCCGGGCGCGGCGGTGTACGAGGTGGCCGACCGGTGGCACCACCACTTCGTCTGCCGCCGGTGCGGGAAGGTCAGCGACGTCGCCTGCGTCGTGGACGCGAAGCCCTGCCTCACCCCGGGTGACGACATGGGCGAGGTGGACGAGGCGCAGGTCATCTTCCGCGGGGTCTGCCGCGCCTGCCTCGGCGGGAGCGCACCGGACTGAGCGCCGCGCCCGGCGCCCCAGAGCCCTGGAGACGAGCGGGTCCTCCTGCGGCGACCGGACCTGGACCAGTGATGATCGGCGCCGCGTGGTCGGACGCGCGGTGACCGGGCAGGAGACGTGGACGATGAGCGCCGAGACCGGCAACACCCGAAACCAGCCCCGGGGCGCCCGCGGGGACCGGCAGGCCGCCGCCCGCTACCGCGGCGCCCTGGAGGCCGAGCGGCAGAGCGCGGTCCTGTACCGCGGGCTCGCCGCCGGCGCCGAGGGAGAGCGGCGCGAGGTCTTCCTGCAACTGGCCGCCGTGGAGGAACGGCACGCCGCGCACTGGGCCGGCAAGCTCGCCGGCCTGGGCGAGAAGGTGCCCGACCCGAGCCGGCCCAGCCTGCGCACGCGGGCGCTGTCCTGGCTGGCCCGCCGGTACTCCGTCGACGCGGTGCTGCCGTTCGTCGAGCGCGCCGAGCACGCCGACGCGGGCCTGTACGACGCCGACCCCGACGCCGACCCCGGCATGGCCGTGGACGAGCGCTCGCACGCCCGCGTGCTGACCCGGCTGCGCCAGGGGGAACGGGCGGACGCCGGGGAGGGCCTGCCGGTGGTGGGCGGCCGGGGCGTGGCCCGGCGCGAACGCTGGCACCGCAGCGACCGGTCGGGCACGCTGCGCGCGGCCGTGTTCGGCGTCAACGACGGCCTGGTGTCCAACACCTCCCTGGCCATGGGGTTCGCCGGTTCGGGAGCCGCCGGGCACACCATCCTGTTCGCCGGGCTCGCGGGACTGCTGGCCGGCGCGTTCTCCATGGCCGTCGGCGAGTACATCTCGATGCGCAGCCAGCGCGAGGCCTACGAACGGGAGATCGCGCTGGAGGCGGAGGAACTGCGCGACGATCCCGAGGCCGAGGAGGAGGAGCTGGCGCTGATCTACCGGGCCAAGGGCCTGGACGCCGAGGAGGCGGAGCGCGTCGCCAAGACGATCATGAAGGACCACGACACCGCGCTGGAGACCATGGCCCGCGAGGAACTGGGACTGGATCCGGAGGAGCTCGGCTCGCCGTGGTCGGCGGCGCTGTCGAGCCTGGTCGCCTTCGCCCTGGGAGCCGTCGTGGTCGTCATCCCGTACCTGTTCGCGGACGGGACGGCCGCGCTGGTGACCGCGGTGCTGCTGGCGGGGCTCGCCCTGTTCGCCGTGGGCGCCTTCCTGGGCCTGCTCAACGGCAGACCCGCCCTGCGCACGGGCGGCAGGCAACTGCTCGTCGGCGGGGGCGCGGCCGTCGTCGTGTACGTCATCGGCCACGCCATCGGCGCCACAGGCGCCTGACCCTCCGGGGCCGCGCGCCGGTCGCGGGAGGTCAGAACATCAGGCGGACTGCGGCCAGGAAGGTGAGGGCCAGGGTGATGCGCTCGAACCAAGTCCGGTTGATGTGCCGGACGACCACGCGCCCTGCCACGCCTCCCGCGACGACGGCGGCGGCGGTGGCCGCGGCGAAGACCAGCGTGGCCGGGGTGATCAGGCCGAGCGCGACGCTGAACGGCACCTTGAAGGCGTTGATCGTCAGGAAGAACCACGCGGTCGTGCCGAGGAAGCCGAGCATCGGCAGGCCCGCCGCCAGGAAGTACAGGGCCATGATCGGCCCGGCGGCGTTGGCCGTCATCGTGGTGAAGCCGGCGAACACTCCCGCGAACGCGGCCACCGCGGGCCGGTTGGCGAGCGAGGCGTCCGATCCGCGCCGCCGGTTCCACAGGCTGAGCGCGATGATCACCAGCAGGATCCCCCCGATGATCCGCCGCATCTGCGCGTCGTCGACCCAGCGCACCACCACGGCGCCGACCAGCACTCCGGCGGCCACCCAGGGGAACAGCTTGAGCAGCCTCGGCCAGTCGGCGTGCCTGCGGTAGGAGACCACGGCCACCACGTCGCCGACCAGCAGCAGGGGCAGGAGCATCCCCGTCGAGCTCTTCGTCGGCAGGACCAGCGCGAACAGCGCGACCGCCACCGTCCCCGCGCCGGAGATCCCGGTCTTGGAGAAGCCGACCAGGACGAGCGCGAGCACCAGCACCGCCCACTGGGCCAAGTCGAGCGCCGGCATCAGCCCCGTCTCCGGCCCGCGCGCCGCACGGTGCGCGGAAGGTGGTGGGTGCGAGGCATCGGCCTTCCGCGGCCGGGCGCCGCGGCTTCCAGTCTGAACTCCAGCACCACGGCAGAATACGGGCAGGTGCGGATCTGTCGGGCGGCGGGCGGCGAGTCGCGGTCAGCCGGAGAACAGTTCGTCGGGGTGGGGGTCGAAGCAGACCAGGTCGTGCCGGTCGGCGAGGCGCAGGACGGTGCGGCACACCTCGGCGGCACGGGGGAAGACGATGGACATCACGACGAACTCGTCGCCGACCGTCAGCGGCGTCGCCCACGGCGAGGTCGCGTAGTCGCCGTCGGTCAGGTCGGGGAACTCCTCGGTCAGAGCGTCGTAGAAGGCGGCCACCTCCGGGACCGGCTCCGAGACCCGTTCAGGGACCGGCTCGGGGGCTGGTTCTCGGACGGGATCCGGGACCGGCTCGCGCACGAGGTCCGGGACCGGCTCCGGAATCAGCTCCAAGGTCGCCTCGGCGACCGGCTCCGGGATGAGCTCCAAGGCCGGCTCGGATACCGGCTCAGAGGCCGGTTCCCGGGCGTCCGAGGCGGGCGTGGTCCCGCCGGCGCGCCAGGCCGCGTACCTGCGCGCCGCCTCCTCGGGCGTGAGCGGGGGACGCGCGTACCAGACCCCGAGGTCGACGCTCATGGCCTCCTCGTCTCAGGTGCCGGGTTCGGCGACGAAGACGGTGCCGGTCGTGCGGACGGTGAGCGCGGGCCCGGCGGCCGGGACGAACACCGACTCGCCCTGGCGCAGCTCGGTCGTCCCGGCCGTCGCCGTCCCCTCGGTGACCAGCAGGATGCGCGGCACCCCGGCGGGAAGGCTCGGCTCGGCGCCCGCGCCGTCGATCCGGCGCAGGCGGAACTCCGGGCTCGGGGTGTCGTACACCCCGCCGGGACCGGCCGCGAGGGCCAGCGGCGCGGTGGCGGGGTCGGTGATGCGCAGCAGTTCGGCGACGTTGAGCGGCTTGGGGGTGAGACCGGCCCGCATCACGTTGTCGGAGCTGCCCATGATCTCCACGCCGAAGCCCTTGAGGTAGCAGTGGAGCACGCCGGCGCCGAGGAACAGGGCCTGGCCGGGGGCCAGCTCGTGCCGGCGCAACAGCAGCGGGGCCAGGCACGCGGGGTCGCCCGGGTAGCGCCTGGCCAGGCGAACCACCAGCTCGTAGTCGGGGTGGTGCACCGCCGAGGCGGCCCACACGATCTGCTCGGCGGCCTGCCGCTTGCCGAGCAGGGCCTCCAGCGCTCCGAGCGACTCCCCGCCCTCCAGCAGGGACACGACGTCCTTCAGGTCGGGCACGCCGAGCCGGTCGACGAGCATCGCGGCCTGCTCCGGCGGGCGGAACCCGGCGAGCGCGGTGAACGGCGTGAGCGCGCACACCAGCTCCGGCTTCGGCCACGGGTCGCCGTAGACCCCGCGGGCGTGGCCGTCGACGGCCTGCTCCGCGGAGGGATGGACCTGAAGCGACAGCGGCTGGGCGACGGCGATGAGCTTCAGCAGGTACGGCAGGCGCTCGCCGAACGCCTCCAGCGTGGCATCGCCGAGTCCGGCACGCGGGTCGGCCCCGATGAGGTCGGCGAGGGTGCGGCCGTCGTCGCCGCCGAGGCGCGACGGGCCGGAGGGATGGGCACCGAGCCACATCTCCGCTTCAGGACCCGGCGCGGGGACGGGCCTGCCGGTGAGCTCGGCGATGTCCGTGCGCGATCCCCACGCGTAGTCCTTGACGGGGTTGGTCAGCAGGTGCACATGTGCTCCTCGGTCGGATGCGGGCGCCGCGCGGCGGCGCCCTCGGCCTGGTGCCCGATCGAGCCCGGCGGCGACCCGTATGAGCACGGCCGACCCGGGGGACGCGTCCGAACTCCAACGGGCGGAACGTGGTGGGCCCGCCCGCATCATTTCACCCTTCGGGGACATCGAGGTGACCGCCCCTCGAATGTCAATGGCCCTCCCGGCCGCGATGCGCCGCTCACACTGCCCACCGCTCCCGGCACCCCGCAGGGCTCCATGGGCGGCGCCGGCCCGGTCGGGCTCGGCCGCCGGCCCGTGAGCCCGCGGGTCCCCCGGCCGCCGGGACGAGACACGGCGAGCCGAGGCCGGAAGGCCGCGGGCCGGGCGCCCGGAGCACGACCGGGACGACCCGAGAGCGGCGAACCGGCACACGCACGTGCCCGCGTGCGGCAGGGTTGGACGCGTGCGCAGCAAGCTCGGCGGCCGGGTGGCCCAGGCGGCGGAGGTCGCCCTCGCCACCCGCCGGCACGTGACCGCCATCGACGTCCTGACCGGCCTGGGGTGGCTGGCGGTCCGCCACGTCGAGACGTGGCGGCAGGGCCGCGCCGACAGCCTGGAACGGCTGGCGCCCGTGGACCGCCCCAGAATGGAGCAGGCCCTTTCCCACCTGCGCGAATGGGCCCTCGCCCGCGGCCTGGTCGAGAGCGAGGCGGCGTACGCGGCGGCCGGCCGCGACCGGCGGCCGTTGCGCTTCACCACCGACGGCGACGAGGACACCGAGCGCCGGTTCCGCGTCCACTGGATCTCGCCGGAGCTCAGCGAACCGCGGCGCAGGCAGATCGAGGAACGGCACAACAAGGCCCCCGACCTGGTGGCCGTGGTGCCGGAAAAGGAGTGGTCCTGCGCCGGATGCGGGGACACCGGGCCCTACCTGATCATGGAAGACGAGCAGCCGCACTGCCTGACGTGCGTGGACATGGATCATCTGGTCTTCCTTCCCGCAGGCAACGCCGCGCTGAGCCGCCGCGCGAAGAAGGCCAGCGGCCTATCGGCCGTCGTCGTCCACTTCAACCGGCGGCGCAAGCGGTACGAGCGGCTCGGCGTGCTGGTCGAGGAAGAGGCCCTGGCACGCGCTGAGGAGCAGTGCCTGGCCGACGAGGAGGTGCGGCTGCGCCGACGCGAACGCGACCGCGAGCGGCGGGCCGGCGAGGACGCCGACTTCCAGGCGAGGATGGCCGAGGAGATCCGCCGCCTGTTCCCCGGCTGCCCGGCCGAGCGGGCGAGCGCCATCGCCGGCCACGCCGCGGTGCGCGGCAGCGGCCGGGTGGGACGCACCGCCGCCGCCCGCGTGCTGGACGAGAACGCGATCACCCTGGCCGTGGTCGCGAGCGTGCGCCACCTGGACACCGACTACGACGAGCTGCTGATGTCGGGCGTCCCGCGCATGACCGCCCGCGAGCGCATCCGCTCCCGCGTCGACCAGGTCCTGACCACCTGGCGCCCCTGACCACCCACGCCCCCGCCGCCCCACCGCCCTGTTCCCGGCCGCCCGTGACCATCCCCTGGTCGCCGAGGCCCGTCCCAGCCCGTCCGGGCCGTCCGCGGCCGTCCGCGGCCGTCCGCGGGACGTCAGGGGCGGCGTCCGGTGAAGCAGAGGAACGCGGTCTGCGGGTCGGCGTCGCCGGGGGGCGTGACCTCCCCCTGGAAGGCGCCGGTGCTCTGCAGGGCGGCGTAGTGCGGGCGCAGCCTCTCGTGCGTTTTGACGACGGCGTCCCGGTCCAGGGTCTCGTCCCCGCCCACGGCGCGGGCCAGGTCCCAGGTGTGGACGAGCAGTTCCATGGCCCCCACGCTGTCGGCCGCCTCCGCCACCGCGACCGGTCCGATCGGGCTGTAGGGCAGGGGCGTCGCGGCCAGCTCCGGATCGGTGAGGACGGCGCGCAGTTCCGCCCGGGCCTCGGCGTAGGCGGCGGCGAGGTCGGCGTCCGGCTCGATCCGCGGCGCGTCGGCCATGCCGGACACGCCCACGCCGTGGGAGGGCCGGGGCGGGGTGCCGCGGACGACCGCGATGATGCCGCGGTGCCCGTTGACGACGTGCCCCACCAGGTCGCGGGCCGTCCAGCCCGCGCAGGGCGTGACCCGGTCCCATCGGTCAGCGGGCGTCGCCTCGACGCGTGCCAGGAAGTCGCCCGCGAGGCGATCGAACCGCTCGACGATCTCGGACATAGGTGGATCCAATCGTTGGCATCGGGATGAGAGAGAGCTTTCGAGGTCGTGGCCTGCACCACGGTCGGGGATCTCACCGACGGCCGGGGGCTTCACATGCGGTCGAGGACGGCTCGCAGGCCGCGCAGGACGCCCGATCGCCAGCCGCCGCCCATGATCCGGCGGGCGCGCTGCTGGAGCGGGTTCCCTGGGTCGAAGCCCTCGTGCAGGAGGAACAGCCGGGTGCCCCTGCCCTCCGGCTCCAGCGTCCAGGTGATCGTCCAGTCGGCGTCGTTACCGGGGTCGGCGTCCCGCCAGCCGATGCGGAGCATCCTGCCGGTCTCGAAGGCGAGCACTTCGGCCAGGACCGTGCCGGAGAAGCCGGTGCCCGGCATGGGAACCGCTCGCATGGTGTACCGATGGCCGACCTGGAGCCGGAAGTCGCCGGGCATCAACCACCGGGCGAGCAGGTCGGGCTCGGTCAGGGCCCGCCACACCTTGGCGGGCGGATGCGGCAGGAACTCATCGAGGTGGACGACGGCCGGGTCGTCGCCGGTCATCGCTCGTCGTCCATCTGGTCGAGCAGGTCGCGCAGCCCGGCGAGCCGCTCGCGCCAGAACCGCTCGAAGGGGCTGAGCCACTGCTGCACCTCGTTCAGCGGCACCGCTTCGAGCCGGTAGAGCCGCTGGCGGCCGACCTTACGCTCGGCGACCAGCCCCGCCTCGCGCAGCACCCGCAGGTGTTCGGAGAAGCTCGGGCGGGCCATCGTGAAGTTCCCGGCCAGCCGCTGCACCGGCTGCGGCCCCTCGTCCCTGAGCAGCCGCAGCACCTGGCGCCGCACCGGGCTGGCCAGCGCGGCGAAGACCAGATCCTCCGCTGAAGCGTGTGTGGGTGGCATGCACCCCACTATACGTAGGAGATTTCCTACCTGTCATCCCGGCCCGCCGCGACGTCTCCGGCGTCGCCGTAAGCGCCGTGGCGCTGGGCCGCGTTCGGGCGAACGCCAGTCCGGCGGGCGATCAACGCGACGGCCATCACGGCCGACCCTTCTCCTGTCATTTCACCGCTCCACGCGGTTTGTCTCGACCGGACGTTTTCCGCATGCTCCACCGGTCGACAGGAAAGCGATATTCGCGCGCACCTCTTTCGGCGAGGACCGTCCCGCAGGACATGAAAGCGTCACTTAGCCAAATAAGCGGCCGACGGTACGACCGGCCGACAATGCCGCCAGCGGCGCATGAACGGCGCACAGGCCGACAGAAGACCGCGTCATGAGAAGGCGGTCTTTGACACGCCGCATGACAAGCAGTGGATCGGGCGACGGCAAGTCGTAAGGTGACCGTCGATATCCCGGGCTCACGCAGTCCCGCAGGAGCGTTCGCACTGCCCGCGTGACTGCCTGAGAAAGGGTCCTCCATGCGCAGAACGCCGGCCGCCGCCGTCCCGCTGGCGGCCTCGCTGATCCTCGCCGGCCCCGCCTCCCCACCCGCCTGGAGCGCTCCGGCGCCCGCGTGGTCCCGGCATCAGGCCTCCGGGGCCACGCCTGCCCGGTCCCAGCAGGAGCCGTCCGTAGCCGCACCCGCCCTATCCGGACAGAAGGCGTCCGTAGCCGCACCCGCACCCGCCCTGTCCGGAGAGAGGGCGTCCGGGGCCACGCCCACCCGGTCCCGGCAGGAGGCGTCCGGGGCCGCGCTGTCGCGGCAGCGGGCGTTCCAGGTCGCGGCGGCCAGGTACGGCGTCCCGGAGCAGATCCTGCTCGGCGTCTCCTACCTGGAGTCACGCTGGGACGCCAACCAGGGACTGCCCAGCACCTCCGGCGGATACGGGCCGATGCACCTCACCGACCCCCGCCTCGCCCTGCACGGCCGTCACGGACCCGGGACGGCCGAGCGGGCCGCCCGGCTCACCGGCATCCCGGCCGACCGGCTCGTCCGCGACCCGGACGCCAACGTGCTGGGCGGCGCCGCGCTGCTCGCCCGCCACCAGAAGGCGCTCGGCCGGTCCGCGGGCCGCGACCCGGCCGGTTGGTTCGACGCCGTCGCCCGGTACTCGGGCGCCACCGAGCCCGGCAGCGCCCGCCGGTTCGCCCGAGAGGTCTTCGCCCTGATCGAGCGGGGCGCGGGCCGGGTCACCAACGACGGCCGGCAGGTTTGGCTGCCCGCCGCACCGGAGATCGCTCCGCGCATGGAGCACGTCGAGCGCGAGGGGCCGCCCGAGGCCGGGGCCGGGAGGGCCGAGTGCCCGAAGAGCCTCGCCTGTGAGTGGCTGCCGGCGCCGTACCGCGAACTGCCCGGCGGCGGCTACGGCAACCACGACCGGTCCGACCGGCCGCGCCGGCACCGCATCGACTACATCGTCATCCACGACACCGAGGAGACCTACGGCAAGACGCTGCGGCTGGTGGACGACCCGGCGTACGTGAGCTGGCACTACACCATCCGCTCCTCCGACGGGCACATCGCCCAGCACGTCCGCGCCCGGGACGTCGCCTGGCACGCCGGGAACTGGTACTTCAACGCCAAGGCCATCGGCATCGAGCACGAGGGGTTCATGGCCAAGGCGGGCGCCTGGTACACCGAGGCGATGTACCGCGCCTCCGCCCGGCTCGTGCGCTACCTGGCCCGCCGGTACGGCATCCCGCTGGACCGCGCGCACATCCTCGGCCACGACAACGTCCCGGGCACCGTGCCGGGCACGGTCGCCGCGATGCACGTCGACCCCGGGCCGTACTGGGACTGGGGCCATTACTTCGAGCTGCTGGGCAGCCCGATCAGGTCCACCGGCGGCGACCGCGGCGGCCTGGTGACGATCAGGACCGACTACGCGCGCCACCGCCCGCGCTACACCGGATGTGCGGAGCCGGGCGAGCCGTGCCCGCCGCACGGGTCGTCGTCGGTCTGGCTGCACACCGCGCCCAGCGACGACGCCCCCCTGGTCAGGGACGCCGGCCGCAGGTCAGACGGCGCCTCGACCCACGACGTCCACGACCACGGCGCGCGGGCGGCCACCGGCCAGCAGTTCGCCGTGGCGGGTCGCAGCGGCGACTGGACGGCCATCTGGTATCTCGGCCGGCGCGCGTGGTTCCACGACCCCGACGACGCGCCGACCGCCGTCAACGCCACCGGGCTGGTCGTCACGCCCGGACCCGGGCGCGCGAGCGTGCCGGTGTACGGCAGGGCCTACCCCGAGCCCCAGGCGTACCCGAAGGGCGTGCCCGTGCAGCCCATCGTGCCGTTGCAGTACACCATCCAGCAGGGGCAGCGGTACGCGGTCGGCCTGGCGACGCACGGCGAGTACTACCACTCGACCTCCTTCGACGAGAAGGCCCACCGGCTGGTCCGCGGCCGCACGATGTACTACCAGGTGCAACTCGGCCACCGCGTGGCCTTCGTCAAAGCCGACGACGTGGAGATCATGCCTTCCACCACCGACCTACCGGGCTGACGCGTCACACCAGGACGCGCGCCTCCGCCGATCTCCCGCGGGTGTCCGCCGGCACGCGGGAGCCCCTGGACCGACGCATCCCCGGAGGCGGCCGCCGCGGGGGCGGCCACCATGCTCGGGCGTGCGGGCGGGGTCAGTCGTTGAGGTGCTGGCGGAGGTAGGAGTCGACCTGGTCGAGGGCGATGCGCTTCTGGGCCATGGAGTCGCGTTCGCGGATCGTCACGGCGTGGTCTTCCAGGGTGTCGAAGTCGACGGTGACGCAGAACGGCGTGCCGATCTCGTCCTGGCGGCGGTAGCGGCGGCCGATCGCCCCGGCGTCGTCGAACTCGACGTTCCAGCGGCGGCGGAGCTGGGTGGCCAGGTCACGGGCCTTGGGCGACAGGTCGCTGTTGCGCGACAGGGGCAGCACCGCCACCTTGACCGGCGCGAGGCGGTGGTCCAGCCGCATGACCGTGCGCTGCTCCATGACGCCCTTGGCGTTCGGGGCCTCGTCGACCGTGTACGCGTCGATCATGAAGGTGAGCGCGCAGCGGTCGACGCCGGCGGCCGGCTCGATGACGTACGGCACGTAGCGCTCGCCGCTGTCCTGCTCGAAGAACGACAGGTCGGTGCCGGAGGCCGCGGCGTGCGTGGTGAGGTCGAAGTCGGTGCGGTTGGCCACGCCCTCGAGCTCACCCCACTCGGAGCCGGTGAAGTTGAAGCGGTACTCGACGTCCACCGTGCGCTTGGAGTAGTGCGACAGCTTGTCCTTGGGGTGCTCGTACAGCCGCAGGTTGTCGCGGTTGATGCCCAGGTCGATGTACCACTGCAGGCGCGTGTCGATCCAGTACTGGTGCCACTCCTCGTCGGAGCCGGGCTTGACGAAGAACTCCATCTCCATCTGCTCGAACTCGCGCGTGCGGAAAATGAAGTTGCCCGGGGTGATCTCGTTGCGGAACGACTTGCCGATCTGGCCGATGCCGAACGGGATCTTCTTGCGGGACGACTGCTGCACGTTGAGGTAGTTGATGAAGATGCCCTGCGCGGTCTCGGGGCGCAGGTAGGCGAGGCCCGAGTCGTCCTCGACGGCGCCGAGGAAGGTCTTGAGCAGGCCGTTGAACATGCGCGGCGCGGTGAAGGCGCCCTTGGTGCCGCAGTTGGGGCAGGTGAGGTCGGCCAGGCCGTTCTCGGGGGCCCTGCCGCCGTGCTTCTCGGCGTAGGCCTCCTCGAGGTGGTCGGCGCGGAAGCGCTTGTGACACGACTGGCACTCGGTGAGCGGGTCGACGAACTCCCTGACGTGGCCGCTCGCCTCCCAGACCTCGCGCGCCAGGATGACCGAGGAGTCGAGGCCCACGACGTCCTCGCGGCCCTGGACCATGGACTTCCACCACTCGCGCTTGACGTTGTTCTTGAGCTCGACGCCGAGCGGGCCGTAGTCCCAGGACGCGCGCAGACCCCCGTAGATCTCGCTCGACGGGTAGACGAGCCCGCGGCGTTTGGCGAGGCTGACGATCGTGTCCATGATGTCGGTACGGCGGGCCATCGAGGATCTCCATCCGGCTGGCGGTCGGGGTTGGGTTGGTCGATCAGAGGGCGCGTCACCTGCCCGATCACTCCAAGCTTAGGGGAACCGCCGACGCGACCAGCCCACAATCCCCCGCGCGCCCCGGGGAGCCTGCCCGCGGACGGCCCCGGCGGCCCCAGGCGAGGCTTCCCGGGCTACCGCAGGACGGTCATTCCGGGCTGCTGGCGATGATCTCGAACGCGCTGGGCTCGTTGATCATCAGGGTCATGAGCGGGTACATGTCCATGCGCGCCGCCGACAGGGCGCGCCGGTAGTAGCCGGCCCCCTCCCACTCGCTGACCAGCGCCCACAGGTCGGGCTCGTCCACCGACCTGCCGATGTGCCCGCCGAGGAACCCGGTCTGGGCGGCCAGCGTGGCGAGGATCGTCCTGGCGCCGTCCACGAACTCCCCGGCCTGCGAGCCGGGCACCGAATACCTGATGAGCGCGAGCATGCCGCCCAGCATGCCAGCCGCCGCGGGATGCGGTGGACGGCGGCCTGCAGGTCGGGGGCGTTCGCCGTTAGGCTCGAACCGTGGCCGACAAGCACACGCGCGGTGACTCCTCGCGCTCCTCGTCTTCTTCGGCGTCCTCTCCGGCGTCATCTTCGGCGGCGCGCGGGCGTGCCGTCCCCGCCCACCCCCTGGCGCGCGACCGGCGTCCCGCGCCCCGGCCGCTGCCGCCGGGCGAACAGTTCCTCACTCCCGGCGCGACGGGCCTGCGCAGAGCGGTCGAGCGCAAAAGCGCGGTGCCGCTGGTGTTCCTGTACGGACTGCCGCGCTGGATCATCCCTGTCGTCCTGGTGATCCTGCTGCTGGTGGGCTTCGCCGTCGCCGACTGGCGCGGCGGCGTCGCCGTCCT
This sequence comes from Sphaerisporangium sp. NPDC004334, assembly GCF_053602655.1. NCBI lineage: Bacteria > Bacillati > Actinomycetota > Actinomycetes > Streptosporangiales > Streptosporangiaceae > Sphaerisporangium > Sphaerisporangium sp. NPDC004334. The sequence continues at coordinate 24,003 of NZ_JBSGDZ010000005.1, read as the reverse complement.
GCCCGTGCTCGGCTTCGTGGTCTGGCTGGCGTACATGTCGTGGCCGTCACTCGGGCACTGGGCACGGCTGATGCGGGTGGCCATGGCCGCCTTCCTCATCGCCATGGCGGCCAGCCGCTTCGGCCTCTTCTGACGCGTCTCGGGGGACGGTCAACCGGTGGGGGCGCAGGAGGCGCAGGTGCCGAAGATCTCCAGGGTGTGGGTGATCGCCGTGAAGCCATGCTCGGCCCCGACGACCTCCGTCCAGCGCTCGACGTCCGGGCCGGCCACCTCGACCGTGCGGCCGCAGCCGCGGCAGACCAGGTGATGGTGGTGTGTGCCGGTGGCGCACGCCCGGTACACGCATTCGCCGTCGTCGGTGCGCAGGACGTCGACCTGGCCGGACTCGGTCAGCGTCTGCAGCGTCCGGTACACCGTGGTCAGCCCGATCTTCGCGCCGGCGGCGCGCATCTGGGCGTAGATGTCCTGGGCGCTGCGAAAACCGTCGCTGTGGCTGAGGATTTCCCGCACAGCGGCCCGTCGGGTGGTCATCGGCGCGCCTCCTCCTCTCGCGTGTGCCTTGTCCGCCTCACCCGTGTCTTCGCGCGCGGTGAGCACGCGCGGCCGCCGGTCATGGAGCGGCCTCACGGCCGCGGCTGCGCCGGAGCAGCCGACCGGCGCCGAGCGCCAGGATGAAGCCGGCGAGGGCCAGCAGGACGATCGCCGCGCCCGGCGCGACGCTCGCGTAGAACGCCGAGGTCAGCCCGCCGACCGTCGCCACGACGCCGAGGACCATCGCCAGTGCCATCGTCGTGCGAAAGCCGCGGGTGAGCTGCTGGCTGGTGGCCACGGGGACCACCATGAGGGCGCTGACCAGCAGCAGCCCCACCACGCGCATCGCGATCACGACGGTCAGCGCGGCGGTCACGGCCACGAGCAGGCTGAGGAAGCGCACCGGCAGCCCGTTGACCTTGGCGACCTCCTCGTCCTGGCACAGGACGAACAGTTCGCGGCCGAACGTCGCCACCACGCCGAGCACGAACGCGGCCAGCACGGCGATCACCCACACGTCCTCGGTGGTGACGCTGCTGATCGACCCGAACAGGTACGACGTCAGCGTGGCGTTGCTGCCGCCGGGGGCGAGCCCGATCAGCATCACGCCGCCCGCGATGCCGCCGTAGAACAGCAGGGCCAGCGCCACGTCGCCGGTCGTGCGGCCCCGGGCGCGGACCAGTTCGATCGCGACGGCCCCGAGGATGGAGACCAGCACCGCGGTGAGCACCGGGGCGGTGCCGGTGAGGAATCCGAGCGCGACGCCGGTGAGCGCCACGTGGCCGATGCCGTCGCCGAGCAGGGCGAGCCGCCGCTGGACGATGAAGGTGCCCACCGCCGGGGCGGCGAGGCCGACGAGGAGCGCGGCGATCAGCGCGCGCACCATGAAGTCGTACTGGAAGATCTCGATCATTGCGCCGTCCCCGAACCGATCGGGCCGCCGGCCACGTCGTAGGCGGGCGGGCGCTCCCGCTCGTGCCCCGGACGCGGGTGGCACCCCGTGCCGCCGCCGGTCGCCGGCCCGTCGTGGGCGACCCTGCCGTCCCGCAGGACGATCGACCGGGTGATGAGCGGGGCCATCGGGCCGATCTCGTGCGCCACCAGCAGGACGGTCTTGCCCTGCCGCACCAGGGTCGTGAGCGTGCCGGCCAGGTCCGCCTGGCTCTCGGCGTCCACACCGGCCGTCGGCTCGTCCATGACGAAGGCGTCCGGCTCACCGGCCAGCGCGCGGGCGATGAGCACCCGCTGCTGCTGACCGCCGGACAGCCAGGCCACCGGGTCGCCGGCGCGGCCGGTCAGGCCGACGGCGTCGAGCGCGCCTGCCACCGCCGCGCGGTCCTGCCGGCCGGCGGGACGCAGCCGCCGTTGCCGGGCGACGCGGCCGGAGGCCACCACCTCGCGAACCGTGGCGGGGACGCCGCCGCCGACCGAGAGCCGCTGCGGGACGTACCCGACGCGCCACCATTCGCGGAAGCGGCCGGGCGGCACGCCGAACAGCTCGGCGGAGCCGGCCGACAGCGGGGTCAGCCCGAGCAGGGCGCGGACGAGCGTCGACTTACCTGAGCCGTTCACGCCGAGGATCGCGACCACCTCCCCGGCCTCGATGCGCAGGTTCACCCCGCGCAGGACCGGACGCCCGTCCAGATGGACGTGCCCGTCGGTCATGGCGAACGCGGCGGGCGCGCCGGCGGTCTGCGGCGCCGGCCCGGAGACGCCGGCCGCCTGTGCTGATCGGGTTATCATGAGCATCCAAGCGCGGTGCGGAGGACGGAGAGGTTCTGGCGGGCGGCGGACAGGTAGTCCCCCGACGCCGGGCGGCTCTCGATGGGGTTGAGGACCGCGGTCGTGGCGCCGACCTCCTTGGCGAGGACCGCGGAGACCTTGGGGCTGAGGAGTTCCTCGGTGAAGATGGTGGTTACCTTCTCCCGCCGGGCCGCCGCGGCCACCTCGGCGATGCGCGCCGGGGAGGGTTCGGCCTCGGGGTCGAGGCCGCTGATGCCCACCTGCTTCAGGCCGTACCGGTTCGACAGGTAGCCGAACGCGGCGTGCGAGGTGACGATCGTGCGGCCGGCGCAGGTGGCGAGCCCCTTGCGGAACTCCTCGTCCAGGGCCCTGAGCTCCCCCGCGGTGGTGTTCGCCCTGCCGGTGTACGCGGAGGCGTGCGCGCCGTCCGCCTGCCCGAGCCTCTTGCCCAGGTCGGCGGCCACCGTGGCCAGGCGGTCGGGGTCGAGCCAGAGGTGGGGGTCATAGGGCACCGGCTCGTGCGCCTCGCCTCCCCCGGCCTGCTCCTGGTGCTCCTGCTCACCGGTGCCGGTGAGGACGGGAACCAGGGAGGCGGCGTCGAACGCCTTGTCCGGCGCCTGCTGCTGGACCGCCTCGTCGACGGCCGGCTGGACGCCCTTGATGTAGACGACCAGGTCGGCCCGCTGGATGTCGGCGATCTGGCGCGGGGTCAGCTCCAGTTCGTGCGGCTCGACGCCGGGCCGCGTGAGGCCGGTGACCGCGGCGTCCGGCCCGCCGACGCGCGTCGCCAGCCATTCGAGGGGATAGAAGGCGGCGAGCACCTTGGGGCCGCCGGAAGTGCCCGCGTTCCGCGTGGAGGCGGAGTCGGCGGGAGCGCACGCGGCGGCGGCGAGAAGGGCCGCCAGGGCGGCGAGGACGCTCAGGAAGGTGGTGGGGCGGCGGGGATATGTCGATCGTGCACAGTGATCGTACCTGGACGAAAAGGGCATCACACTGCCGAGTATCGCGCAAAATGAAAACCGTTGTCAAAACCGTCCGCCACCTTCGCGAGTCCACCCACCCCGCACGCCGGGACTGTCCCCGTGGTGGCGGGTCACGGGATACGCTTCCCTGGCGGTGGAGACCGGGATGTGATGCCGTCCGCGCCGCGCCCCGGCGACCCGCGCCCTGTCCACGACCGGCCCGGCAGGAGACGACATGCCGTTCAGCCATGACATGGTGTGCTCGCTGGCCGCCGTGGCCGACCTGGTCAACACCGCTCCCGAGACGGGCGGGCTCGACGGGCTCACAAGCGTCGCGGAGCTGGACGCCTACGTACGGCGCCACGAGCTGAGCGGCGTCGAAGGCGTCGGCGCGGGCGACCTGCGAGAGGTCCGCGCCCTGCGCGCCACGTTCCTCGCGATCTTCGCCGCTCCCGACTCCGCCTCGGCGGTCGCGCTGCTGAACGTGCTGCTCGAGCGCACGCGCATCACCGCCCACCTGACCGAGCACGACGACTACCCCCTCCACGTGCACTACTTCGCCAAGGGGGCACCGGTGGCCGAGCACCTGGCCGCCGAGCTCGGGGTGGCCCTGGCCCACCTGCTGGTCGACGGCGAGTGGGAGCGGCTGCGCACCTGCGCGGCCCCCGACTGCGGGCGGGTCTTCGTGGACGAGTCCCGCAACCGCTCGCGCGTCTACTGCGACAGCCGCACCTGCGGCAACCGCATGCACGTCGCCGCCTACCGGGCCCGCCGCCGGGCCTGATCGCGGCGGGCCCGGGCGGCACGGCCAGACCCGGTCGGAGGCGGCCAGACCTGGTTGGGGAAGGTCAGACCTGGTTGGGGAGGGCGCCGCCGTAGCGGCGGTCGCGCTTGGCGTAGATCTCGCAGGCCTGCCACAGGTCGCGGCGGTCGAAGTCGGGCCAGAGCTGGTTGAGGAAGACCATCTCGGCGTAGGCGGACTGCCAGAGCAGGAAGTTCGAGGTGCGCTGCTCGCCGGAGGAGCGCAGGAACAGGTCGACGTCCGGGATCTCCGGCTCGTCGAGGTAGCGGGCGAAGGTGCGCTCGGAGACCTTGTCGGGCCTGACCCGGCCGGCGGCGATGTCCTGGGCCAGCCGCACGGCGGCGTCGACGATCTCGGCCCGGCCGCCGTAGTTGACGCAGAACTGCAGGGTCAGCGTGCGGTTGTCCCGCGTCATCTCCTCGGCGTCCTGCAGTTCCTTGATGACGCTCTTCCACAGCCGCCCGGGACGGCCGGCCCAGCGCACCCGCACGCCCATGGCGTGCAGCTCGTCGCGGCGGCGGCGGATGACGTCCCGGTTGAACCCCATGAGGAAGCGGACCTCGTCGGGCGAGCGCCGCCAGTTCTCGGTGGAGAAGGCGTAGGCGGAGAGGTTCGGGATGCCGAGCTCGATCGCGCCCTCGATCACGTCGAACAGCGACGCCTCGCCCGCCTTGTGCCCCTCGGTCCGCGGCAGCCCGCGCGCCTTGGCCCAGCGCCCGTTGCCGTCCATGACGATGGCGACGTGCCGGGGGACCAGATCGCGGGGGATCGGCGGCGGGACGGCGCCTGAGGGGTGCGGGGTCGGCGGGCGGACTCTCACGGTCTGCTTCTCCTGTGGGTGTGTGTCGGAAAGGCGCGCGTCCGCGGAGCCGGCCGTCGTGCCGGGCCCGGCGGCGGCGCGCCCGGGCGCGCCGGCCTTCAGACGCGTTCGACGTGCCGTAGCGAGCGTATTCCGTGTTCCAGGTGCCATTGCAGATAGGCGGCGACCAGCCCGCTGCACTCGGCGCGGTGGCGGGACTCCGAGGCGTCGGCGGAGGCCCAGTCGCCGCGGGTCAGCGCGATCATGAGGCCGATCGTCTCGGCGGCCGGGACGGCGGCGCCCGGCGGGCGGCACCCGCCGCACACCACGCCGCCCGCGGCGATGGCGAAGGCCCTGATCGCGGGGGTCGAGCAGCGGGCGCAGGACTCCAGGGCCGGCGCGTACCCGGCCACGGCCAGGGAGCGCAGGAAGTAGGCGTCCAGGACGAGCCTGGCCTCGTGGCCGCCCTCGACCAGGGTGCGCAGGCCGCCGAGCAGCAGCAGGAACTGCCGCAGCGCGGGCTCCTTCTCCCCCACGGTGAGCCGGTCGGCGGTCTCGAGCATGGCGGTGCCGGCGGTGTAGCGGGGGTAGTCGGAGACCAGCCCCTCCCCGTACGGGCGGAGCGTCTCGGCCTGGGTGATCACGTCGAGCGAGCGCCCGGTGTGCAGTTGGAGGTCGACGTGGGTGAAGGGCTCCAGCCGCGCGCCGAACCTCGACTTGGTGCGCCGCACGCCTTTGGCGACCCCGCGCACCTTGCCGGTGCGCTTGGTCAGGACCGTGACGATGCGGTCGGCCTCGCCCAGCTTCTGGGTGCGCAGCACGATGCCCTCGTCGCGGTACAGGTTCACCCGCCCAGTCTAGGGACGACGCGACACCTCCGATGGACGAATCGGACGCGCTCGCCGGCCGCCGGCCGGCGCGTGGGAGGGTGGAACCGAACGGTCGCGGGGCGGGAGGCGGCGCATCGCGCGGGCAAATCGGGCGAGTGCCCATGAGACTCGTAAATCCGGATGCGCCTCCCGGAAGCGACGAATCGATCTCGGGTCAACCCTGGATGGCATCCTTAGGAAGAACAGTCACTAAACTTTGCCCCCTGGCGACACCCCCTGAAAATCGCCTCCGCCCCCTGCACGCTGCCTGAAAGGGTGACATGACCCGCGTGGTCCTGCTGGGCGCCTCGCCCGGCCCGATCGGTTCCCCTGAACCACACGTCCCGCCCGGTCGCCTGGCGCTGACGTCGCTGCCCGGTTCGCCCACCGTCCTGGACCGGCTGTACGGCCAGGTCACGGCGATGGACCCCGACCCGATCGCCATCGTGCGCCCCGAGGAGGCCGGCGACCATCGCCGCTTCCCCGGCCAGGTCGTGGAGTCCGCCGACCTCGCGGCCGACCTGCGCGCGCTGGCGGACGCCGCCGAGCAGGCCACCGACAACCTGTTCCTCATCCCGGCCGGCGTCGTGATCCACGACGAGCTGATCTACCAGATCACCAAGGCCAAGCGCGGAGCGCTGGCGCTCATCGCCAGGGAGCCGCGCCCGGAGGACGAGAACGGCGAACGCATCGGGTACGAGATTCCGATCGAAGAGGCCGAGCCCGAGATCGGCGACCACATCTACGAGGGGCTGCCGGTGCGCGCGCGCGTCGGCCGCTCCCGGATCATCTCGGTCGGCTCGGCCCACCACGCGGTCACCCGCCCCAACGCGGTGCTGCTCGGCCCGCTCCACCTGCACCAGCGCCACGCGGCGACGCTCGCCGAGGCGGCCCGCGAGCTGGCCGACCTGGCCCACCTGTTCGGCCCCGAAGACGACCTGGTCCAGCTTCTGGCGCTCGGCCTGGTGCGCAAGGGCGTCTCGCTCGGCAGCCGCGGCCGCAGAGACCTGTTCTTCAGCCGCGTCGGCACGCAGGCCGAGGCGGACGAGGCCGTGGCCGTCATGGCGACCTACGACGAGGACCGCGCGCGCCTGAACAACGCGGTCAAGGGCGCCGACGGGTTCTTCACCACCTACTTCGTCAGCACGTACTCGCGCTTCATCGCCCGGTGGGCGGCGCGGCGCGGCCTCACGCCCAACCAGGTCACGCTCATCTCCATCGCCCTCGGCGTGCTGTCGGCGGTGGCCTTCGCCACCGGCACGCGGGCCGGTGCGGTGACGGGCGGCCTGCTCATCTACTTCGCCTTCGTCTTCGACTGCGTGGACGGCCAGGTCGCCCGGTACGCCCGCAAGTTCGGCGTGCTCGGCGCGTGGCTGGACGCCACCTTCGACCGCGCCAAGGAGTACGTCGTGTTCTTCGGCCTGGCCGTCGGCTCGGCCGTGGCCGGTCAGGGCGACGTGTGGACGCTGGCGCTGATCGCCCTGTCGGTGCAGTCGGTGCGGCACCTGCTCGACTTCTCCTATGGCGCGGCCAGCAGGCGCAGGCCGCCGAACCCGCTGCCGACCCTCGCGCTGACCGTCGCCGACGACCGGCCGCTGCGCGACGCGCTGGAGAAGCGCAAGGCCTCGCGCACCGGCGGCGTGCGCGGCCTGCTGAAGATGTGGACCAGGGCCGGGCGGTTCCGCGCCGTGCACTGGGCCCGCAAGATGATCGTCTTTCCCATCGGTGAGCGGTTCGCCGCCATCGCGATCACCGCGGCTCTGTTCGAGCCCCGGGTCACGTTCCTCACGCTCGTGATCTGGGGTTGCGTGGCGGCCGCCTACACCCTCACCGGACGTCTCATGAGGTCGCTCGCATGATCACCCACCCGCAGGCCGCATCCGTTCCCGTCCCCGACCCCGACGAGGAGCGCCGCCGCATCCAGACGGCCCGCCTGCTCGCCTACCGTGACGACGGCCCGCTGGTCGCGCTGGTGCGCGGCAAGCTCGGTCCTGGCCTGCCGCCGGTCCCGGCCGGGCTGGCCACGCTGCTGGCGGTGGCGGCCATCGGCGCGACGGGCGTGCTGTCCGCCGGCCGCGGCGCGATCATGCTGCTGCCGGTGCTGGTGATGGTGCTGCTGATGGTGCCCACCGCCCCGCGCGACCACCTCGGGCGCTTCGACTGGCTGGTCCCGCCGCTGATCAGAGGCACCGAGTTCCTCGCGATCATCGTCCTCGGCCTGGCCTCCGGCATGCCCAAGTGGCTGCTGTTCGTGCTGATCTACGTGATCGGCTACCACACCTACGACACGGTGTACCGGACGCGGCAGAGCATCTGGCCGGCCCCCTGGGTGTTCCAGGCCGGGCTCGGCTGGGAGGTCCGGCTGCTGCTGCTCGGCGTGGGCGCCGCTCTCGGCGTGCTCACCTGGGTGGTCGCCGTGATGTCGGTGTACCTCGGGGTGCTGTTCGCCATCGAGAGCATCACGAGCTGGGTGCGGCTGGACAAGCAGACGGCGCTCGCCCAGGCGTCCGACGACCTGGAGGCCTCCCCCGAGGACGCTCTGGAGCAGGCCACCGGCGAGGCCGAGAAGGCCTAGCGGCGCGGCGCCCGCCCCGCGAGGCGGGCGCCGGTCATGGGCCGGGCGTTTCCGGCCCGGCAACGGGCTGAGGCGCCCTCGGCCCGGCAGTGGGCCGAGCGTCTTCGGCCCGGCCGCGGGCCGGATGTTCCCGGCCCGGTCGCGGATCGGGCGGTGCGGTCAGGCGTTCTCGGCCTGGAAGCGCCGGGTGCCGACGATGAGGCACACGATCGTGAACAGCGCCGTCACGCCCGCGCCGAGCAGCGCGGCGCCCGAGGTGTAGGACCCGGCGAAGCACGCGCGCAGCCCCTCCACGGCGTAGCGGAACGGGGTGAGCCGCGACAGCGCGTCCAGCCACGCCGGCGCCAGCGACATGGGCAGCAGCGCCCCCGACAGCAGCAGCAGCGGCACCAGGACGGTGCTCATGATCGGCGCGAACAGGTCGGGGTGCAGCGTCAGCGCGAGCGCGTACGACAACGCCGACAGACCGGCCGCGAGCAGCAGCATGAGCGTCAGGCCGAGCAGCACGCCCGGCAGCGGCGCGCGCAGCCCGAAGGCCCATCCGAGGGTGACCAGCGCGACGGCCTGGACCAGCAGCACCAGGACGTCTTTCAGCACCCGGCCGAGCAGCAGCGACATGCGGCTCGCGGGCGTGACGCGCAGTCGTTCGAGCACCCCCGCGCGCTGGTCGAAGACCACGCCGAACCCGCTCATACCGGCGCTCAGCAGCCCGAGCTGCACCAGCAGGCCCGGGACGAGCACCTCCCACGAGCCGACGCCGCTGCGGGCGAACAGCGGGCCGAACAGCACCAGGTACAGCACCGGCTGCAGCGCGCCGAAGACCAGGGCGAGCTTGGTGCGCATGACCTCGCGCACGTAGTGCCGGGCGAGGATGAGGCCGGTCACGCGGCGGCCCCCTGTTCGCGCAGCGCGCGGCCGGTGACGGCGAGGAAGACCTCGTCGAGCGTCGCCCCGGGGCCGATCTCGGCCTTCAGCGCCGCGGGCGCGCCCTCGCGGACGATGCGCCCGCCGTCGATGATCAGGACGCGGTCGCACAGCGCGTCCGCCTCCTCCAGGTAGTGGGTGGACAGGAACACCGTCAGGCCGTGCTCGGCGCGCAGGCGCCTGACGTGATCCCACAGGCCGGCCCTGCTCTGCGGGTCCAGGCCGGTGGTCGGCTCGTCCAGGAACAGCAGCGCGGGCTCGTGGAGGAGCCCCATCGCGATGTCGACGCGCCGCCGCTGACCGCCCGAGAGCGACGCGGCGGGACGGGCGTCCATGCCGGCCAGCTCCAGCCGGCCGAGCAGCGCCTCCACCCGTGACCGGGCGGCCGCCGCGTTCATTCCGTACAGCCGCGCCTGCAGCCGCAGCTCGTCGCCGACCCGCGAGGCGGGGCCCACGGTGCCGCCCTGGGGGACGTAGCCGATGCGCCGCCTGACCTCGGCGGGCTCGGTGAGCAGGTCGCGGCCGGCCACGGTGGCCGTGCCGCCGGTGGGGCGCAGCAGCGTGGTGAGCATCCGGAGGGTCGTGGTCTTGCCCGCGCCGTTCGGGCCGAGGAAGCCGACGATCTCGCCCGGGGAGACGTCGAGGTCGACGCCGCGCACGGCGTCCACCGTGGCGGCCTTGGAGGTGTAGGTCCTGCGGAGACCTCTGGCGTGAATCATGTCGAGCACAGTAACACCAAACTTGGTGTCACTTAAAGATTGGAGTGACCCCGGACTGTGTGCGGAATACGGTCCGGCTGTATACAGGTCTCCGTGGAGTTGGACGCGCTTGATCGAGCGATCGTGGGGGCCCTGGTCGAGGACGCCCGGTCGACCTATGCCGAAATCGGGCATCAGATCGGCCTTTCGGCCCCCGCGGTCAAGCGGCGCATCGACCGGCTGCTGAGCAGCGGCGCCATCACCGGCTTCACCGCCCGCGTCGAGCCGTCCGCCCTGGGCTGGACCACCGAGGCGTACGTGGAGCTGTTCTGCCGGGGCAAGACCTCCCCCGCCGAGATCGGCCTGGCCGTCTCCCGCCACCCCGAGGTGATCTCCGCCTGCACGATCACCGGCGAGGCCGACGCCCTGCTGCACATCCGCGCCAAGGACGTCCGGCACGTCGAGCAGGTCATCGAACGGGTGGCCGCCGAGCCGTTCGTCATCCGGACCAAGAGCGCGATCGTGCTGTCCCGCCTGATCGACACCCCGCACGCCCGCGACGCGATGCCGCAGTCCTCCTGACCGTCGTCCGGCGGGCCGGGGTGCCTATGAGGTGCCGGTGTACAGGGTGGCGAGGCTCCCGCACATGACGTTCGACGAGCCGATCCACAGGATCGTGAAGCGCTCACCCTTGACTCTCCTGGTGACGGCCTCGGCGCAGAACGCGGGGCTCATCTCCTCGGGCGCGACCTGCGTGGGGACGTCGAACGGCAACCTCTTCAGCAGCCAGCAGACTCCGCTGTCGACCAGCGCGTCGATGTCCCCCCGGACGACCGCGACCATGCCGATCGACCACGGGGTGGCGTCGTGGTGGTACACCCCGACCGCCAGGTGGTCGGTCTCATAGGCGCACTCCGCCGCGTCGTTGACCGCGTTCACCCGGGAGATGAACCGTTCGAGCCCACCCCGGAACTGTTCGAACTTCTTCGACTCCTCCCCTTCGGGGATGAAACCGACGACCTCTTCCGCCAGGCCCGCGATGCTGACGCAGGGGTTCTGCGTGATCACACTGACCCCGTCCGCCGACGGGAAGTCGGGGAGCTGGGACCGCGTGAGCGGCCCCGGCTGCGGGCAGACCGGCCCCTTGGGCTTCTTGCTCTTCTTCGGTTTCTGGACCTGCCCCTGCTCGGTCTCCGTGGCGTTCGCGCCTCCCGCGGAGTCCTCGCCCGGACATGACGTGGCCAGAAGGCAGAGCGACACGAGAACGATCAGAAAGCTGACCGTGACCGAACGGCCGGCCGCGAACACGGATATACGAGATCGACGACGCATCAGGCTTCCCCCACCGATGTCCGGCACTCACCCCTACCTGCCTATCGTCGACACATCCTCGTCCGGGCCGGGCGGCGGAGCGACGTCCCGGTCCGCTCAGCGGACCGCCGCCCGCCGGCCATGCGGTCGTGGACGTGACCGCAGCGCCAGGACGGCCCGCGCGAGGTCACACCACCGACATCGTGCCGACACGGCGGCGAAACATAGCAGGCCCCGGAGGACGGAACGGAGAGGGGATCTAAAACGGAGCACGCGGATCGCCGCAACGGATCGCCGCGAACCGGCCCGAGCACGCAACCGATCGACGCGGGCGCGCAAGCTCCGCACCTGGTTCACGGCGATCGTCGTTTCTAGGCTGATGCCATCCCTGACCAGCCGTTTTCCCGACGGAGTGATAGATGGCGCACAGCCGGCACTACCTCATGTGTCGTCCCGACCACTTCGCGGTCGAGTACGCGATCAACCCTTGGATGGACCCCGAGGCCGGCGCCGACGCCGCCACCGCCGTGCGCCAGTGGGAGGGGTTGAAGGACGCCTATGAGGAACTGGGGCACAAGGTCAGCCTGATCGACCCGATCGACGGCCTGCCGGACATGGTGTTCGCCGCCAACGGGGCCCTGGTGGTCGGCGGGCGGGTGTACGGGGCGCGGTTCGCGAACGCCGAGCGCGCCGCCGAAGGCCCCGCCTACCTGCGCTGGTTCACCGACAACGGTTTCGCGACGGCCATGGAGCCCACCGAGACCAACGAGGGCGAGGGCGACTTCCTCACCCTCGACGAGGTGATCCTGGCCGGCACCGGCTTCCGCACCGCCATCACCGCGCACAAGCAGGCCCAGGAGTTCCTCGGCCGCCCCGTGGTGACCCTCCAGCTCGTCGACCCCCGCTACTACCACCTGGACACGGCGCTGTTCCCGATCGACGGGCGCAACGTGGCCTACTACCCGGGGGCGTTCTCGGCGGGCAGCCGCGAGGTGCTCCGCCACATGTTCCCCGACGCCGTGCTCGCCTCGGCGGAGGACGCGGCGGTGCTCGGCCTCAACGCCGTCAGCGATGGGCACAACGTGGTGATCAACGTCGAGGCCGGCGAACTGGCCCTTGAGTTGAAGCGCCGCGGCCTCAATGTCATCCCCGTCGACCTCAGCGAACTGCGCAAGGCCGGCGGCGGTCCGAAGTGCTGCACCCTGGAGATCCGCGTATGAGCACCACCGACGAGATCATCGAGCTGAGCGAGCGGCGCAGCGCGCACAACTACCACCCGCTGCCCGTCGTGGTCAGCGAGGCGCGCGGCGCGTGGGTGACCGACGTGGAGGGCAGGCGCTACCTCGACTGCCTGGCCGGCTACTCCTCCCTCAACTTCGGCCACGGCAACCCGGCGATCCTCAACGCCGCCCAGGAGCAGCTCCAGCGGGTGACGCTGACCAGCCGCGCCTTCTTCCACGACCGGTTCGCCGACTTCTGCGCGGGCCTCGCCGACCTGTGCGGCAAGGACATGGTCCTGCCGATGAACACCGGCGCCGAGGCCGTCGAGACCGCGGTCAAGGTCGCCCGCAAGTGGGGGTACGAGGTCAAGGGCGTCGCCCCCGGCCGGGCCGAGATCATCGTCATGGCCGGCAACTTCCACGGCCGCACAACGACGATCGTCAGCTTCTCGACCGACCCCGACGCCCGCGACGGCTTCGGCCCCGCGACGCCCGGCTTCACGACCGTGGAGTACGGCTCCGCCGAGGCGGTCCGCGAGGCGATCACCCCCGACACGGTCGCGGTGCTGCTCGAACCCATCCAGGGCGAGGCGGGCGTGCTGGTGCCCCCGGCCGGCTACCTCACCCGGGTCAGGGAGATCTGCACCGAGAACAACGTGCTGTTCATCGCCGACGAGATCCAGTCGGGCCTCGGCCGCACCGGCGACACCTTCGCCTGCGAGCACGAGGGCGTGGTCCCGGATATGTACGTGCTGGGCAAGGCGCTCGGCGGCGGCGTCGTCCCGGTGTCCGCCGTCGTCGCGGACGCCTCCGTCCTCGGGGTGATCAAGCCGGGGCAGCACGGCTCGACGTTCGGCGGCAACCCGCTGGCCTGCGCGGTCGGCGGCGCCGTCCTTGACCTGCTGAAGACGGGCGAGTACCAGGCGCGGGCGCGCGAGCTCGGCGCGCTCCTGCACGAGCGGCTGCGCGCCCTCATCGGGCCCGCCGGCGAGGGCGGCCACGGCGTCGTCGCGGTGCGGGGACGCGGGCTGTGGGCCGGGGTGGACATCGACCCCTCCATCGCCACCGGGCGCGAGGTCTGCGAGGCGCTCATGCGGCGCGGAGTGCTGGCCAAGGACACCCACGGCTCCACGATCCGCCTCGCGCCGCCGCTGGTGGTGTCGGAGGAGGACCTCAACTGGGCCGTCGACCGGCTCGCCGACGTCCTCACCGAACTGTCCGGTTCCACCGAACCCGCCAGGACGCCGGAACTGTCCGGCCGTTAGCCCTTCCGGACACCTCCCGGGTGCGGCACCGCGCCGGCCGCACCCGAGCGGGGGTCACCCGAGCAGCGTCACCTCGCCGTACAGCAGCTTGTGGTCGGAGCAGTCGCCGCCGCCGGCGCTGGAACAGGTGCCGCCGTGGACGACCCTCGACGTCATCTGCGCATCGAAGCGGCCCTGGTTGGCGAAGATGTAGTCCAGCTTGCCCTCGCCGTGCGTCGGCTCCCCCTTGTTGGGCTGCTGCCAGGCCACCTCGCAGAACTTGCCGCCGCCCCCCACCGGGGGCGTACATCCGCTGCAGGTGCCGGCCGGGGGTGGCGTTGAAGTCGCCGGCCAGGATGTAGTGCCGCTGGTCGATGTCGGCGGAGAACTTGCTCGCGATCGCCGCCGCCTGGGCATGGGCGTTGCCGTCGTTCGGATCGGTGTGGATGGAGCAGGTCCGCACCGGGCGGGCGAAGGCGGCGGTCAGGCAGGTGAAGCCGCGGGTCTCGGTGGTCCGGCTCTCCACGATGTTGTTACCGCTGAACCAGTAGTCCTTCTCCTGGCTGATCGCCGCCTTGGTGAAGATGGCGTTGCCGGCCCAGATGTCGGCGCCGATCCAGCCGTTGCACGGGGGCTGTTCGTCCCGTTCCTGCGCGAGATGGAGGAGATCCGCCACCAGTTCGTCCGGCCGTTCGTCCTGGACTGCTCGGCCTTCGAGTCCACCTTCGGCGTCGCGCCGACCCCGGCGGACCAGGCGCTCAAGGAGACCCTCGCCTGGTGGCGCGCCGAGAAGGCCGCCTGAGATGGTCCGGCGGTACCGGAGGGCAACGCTTCCCCGCCCCACCGGATTGTGCAGAAATCGACAAATGCCGTGCACATTACGACATGTACAAGGTGATGGTTCGTTGGCATCTTGAGTGCGCGGGAGATCAGCACGCCGACGGGTGGCGCGAAACGGCGGTGCCAGGACCTCCCACTACGCGGATCGACCAGACGGGGGAGAGGTCTCGGGGGCCGGCTTCCTTCGTTCTCGAATGTTCGAAGGGTAGTGGCGCATGCGTCGATCAGGGGTTCCGTCGTTCCATCGTGCGAGTCTCTCAAGGGCTCGCCGTCTCCTGGTGGCGCTGGCCGCGGTGCCGGGATTACTGCAACTGCAGTCCCTCCCGGCGGCGGCGGATCCGGTGGTCATCCGGCTGGACATTCCCCGTTCCCCGGGCACGGGGGCGGCGACGGAGATCCCGGTGCAGAACTCCAGGTCCGTCCGGGGGCTTTCCCACTCGGTGGGCTCGGAGGCGACGCGGGCCACCGGAGGCGTCGCATCCGTCCCCGGCGGTCCTCGTGCCAAGCAGAGTGACCGACGACCTCCCGGCACCCTGCCCCTGGAGGTTCGGCATGCCGGCACCGGGAAGCCGGCGACGGGAGGCCTGAAGCAGCCGCCGCCGACGGAACAGGTGGCCACACCACCGGATCCGCCGGCCCGGCCGACCGAGCGTGCGTCGGCATCCCTCAAGGCCAGGGAGACCGGCAAGCGGGTGCCTATCTCCGGGGAGACCACCGAGTCCACTCTGGTCTTCGCCAATCCCGATGGCACGTTCACCGCCGAGATCAGCAGCGGCGCGGCCCGTGTCCGGCGATCGGGCGGGTGGCTCGATGTCGACACCGGCCTCGTGCCGGCCGACGGTGTGCTGCGCGCCAAGGTCGCGGTGGCCGACGTGGAGTTCTCCGCGGGCGGCGCCGGCACCCCGATGGTGCGGCTGCGCCACTCCGGCGGCAGGTCACTCGAACTGACGTGGCCCACCGCGCTGCCGAAGCCGGTGGTCAAGGGCAACACCGCGACGTACGTTGACGCCGCGGGGCCGAACGCCGACCTCGTGCTGACGATGACTCCCCGAGGGTTCAGCGAGGACATCGTGCTCAGGAAGAAGCCGGTGGACCCGCTACGCGTGGAGATCGGCGTCGAGGGCCAGGGACTCACCCTCGGCAAGGGGAAGAACGGGCGTCTGGAGGTCAAGGGCGCCGATGGGGACATCGTCGCCGCGGCGCCGGAGCCGTTCGTCATCGACGGAACGCGGGCCAAGAACGCGGGCCGGGACAAGAAGGCGCACCCCGCCGGCCTGCCGGCCCGCGCCGTGACCCCCGGCAGGATCGAGACCAGGCTCACGGCGGACGGCAATGGCCGCCAGAAGCTGTCGCTCGCCCCGGACGCGGCGTTCCTCAACGCCCCGGACGCCGTCTATCCGATGGTGGTCGACCCGACCTTCTCGCTGTGGGCCACCACGGACACGTACGTGATCAGCAGTTCGCCGAGCTCCTCCTATGGCGGGTCGTCATTGCTGTACGTGTCGAACGCCGGATACGGCGAGGAGGCCAGGTCCTTCATCAACTTCTCCGGGGCCAACGTCAACGGCGCCACGATCTCATCCGCCACGCTCACCCTGACCCACGATTACGACTCCAGCTTCAAGTACATCGATGCGCAGATCAGCCGGGTGACCTCGTCCTGGGGAAACAGCACGACCTGGCGCACCCAGCCGAGCTACACCAGTGAGGGCGCCGTCTGGGCCGACGGCACCGGCACGGCCAACGTGAACGTCAAGAGCATCGTCCAGGCGTGGGCGGCGGGCGCGCCCAATTACGGCTTCGCGCTCACCGACTGTTTCTCCTGCCTGATCTACTCGGCGGAAAGCTACGAGGGGGACCCGCCGGAGCTCTCCATCACCTACAGCTACCCGCCGGTTCTGGGCACCATCAACGGCGGACCGAAGGCGATCAAGGACAACACCACCTATTACTACAAGACGACTCCCACGCTGAGCGCGGTGGTGAGCGACGCCGACGGCGGCACCGTCTCGGCGCGGTTCGAGATCGAGCACGACCCGGCGGCGACGAGCCAGGGCAGCGGAACGATCTGGTCCGGCGCGGGGAGCACGGTGAACGCCGGCTCGCCCTCGGTGGTGACGATCCCCGCGGGAAAGCTGAACGACGGATGGAAGATCCGCTGGCGGGCCGCCGGTACCGACGGCTCGACCACCACGGCGTGGTCGGCCTGGCAGTACGCGACGATCTCGACGGCGGCGGCGAACTACGCACTGCCGTTCGCGTCGGTCTTTTCGCCGATCAACAACACCCAGGTGGGCACCCTCACGCCGGTGCTGGCCGCGCACGCCGATCCGTGGGCGGGCGGCATCGCCTCCTACTGGTTCCAGGTCTGCTCCGGCACGCCGGGCACTTCCTGGGCGTGGTGTGAGAGCTCGCCCTCCTGGACGACGTCCGACAACTGGACGGTGCCCGCGGGGAAACTGGCCTGGGGCAAGACCTACTGGTGGTACGCCATGGCGACCTTCCAGGATGCCACCGTCACCTCCTCCTGGCGGTCCTTCACGGTCGTGCCGGAGCAGGCCACGATCAACTCCTTCCTCGCCTCGGGCGTGGAGGACCGGGAGTTCAACCCCGAGGTGGGCAACTACACCCACACCGAGACCGACCTGGAGGTGGCGGCCGTCGGCCTGCCCCTGTCGGTGCGGCGCACCTACAACAGCCTCGACCCGCGCACCGACGGCGCGTTCGGCCTGGGGTGGTCGACCCGCTGGGACACCAAGCTCACTTCCGAGCCGGCCACCAAGACCCTGCTGATCACCCACCCGGACGGCCGTCAGTTGCGGTTCGCGGCCAAGGGGGACGGCACATACGCCTCGCCCTCCGGCGTGTACGCCACGCTCTCGGCGCTCCCGGGCGGCGGCTGGCGTCTGATGGACAAGTCGGCCACCTCGTACTGGTTCGACGCCGGCGGCCGGCTGACCAAGGTGAGCGACCACCGCGGCCGTACCCAGGACCTGGTGTACGGCACGAACGGCAGGCTGGCCAGGGCCACCGCCACGGGCGGCCGTTCCCTGTTCTTCACCTGGACCGGCAACCACGTCACCGCGGTTTCCACCGACCCGGTGAACGGCGCGCCGATGACCTGGACCTACGCCTACGACGGCGACAAACTGACCAAGGCGTGCCCGCCCGGCACCTCGTCCGCCTGCACGGCCTACAGCTACGGCACGCCGTCGCGCTACCAGAGCCAGGCGATCGACGGCGGCCCGGTGGGCTACTGGCGGCTGAACGACTCGTCGGGCGCGATCGGCTCCAAGATCGTGAGCTCGGTGGGCTGGGACGGTGGCGCCAGCGACGCCAAGATCGCCGGCGGCTCCGCGGACGCCACTCTGCGGATGCTCGGCGCGCTGGACGGCAGCGGCAACACCGCCATGCGGTTCAAGGGCACCGCCAACTCGGCGTACGTGTCCCTGCCGCCCGCCACGATCAGCGGCAAGGGCGGTGACCTGGCGGTGGAGGCATGGTTCAAGACCGCCGCATCGGGCACCGTGGTGGGCTACCAGAACTCCGCGGGATCCCCCACGTCGTACACGCCGGCCATCTACGTCGGTACCGACGGCAAGCTACGCGGCCAGTTCTGGACCGGCACGGCCAACCCCATCACCAGCACCAAGGCCGTCAACGACAACACCTGGCACCACGTGGTGCTGGAGGGCGCCACCAACACCCAGACCCTGTATCTCGACGGCGCCGTCGTCGGCACGCGGACCGGGACCATCACCCACGCGGGCCAGTGGGACGCCAGGATCGGATACGGCTACGCCGGTGGCAGCTGGCCGGCGACGGTCTCCTCCCCGGGCCCGTTCCCCTTCGCCGGCGACATCGACGAGGTCGCCGTCTACCGCAACGCGCTCGGCCTGCCGCGGATCGCGGAGCACGTCGCCGCCAAGATCACGCAGCCGCAGATCGTCAAGGTGGTCAGCCCGGAGGGCCGGGTGGTGGCCGAGAACACTTACGCGACCGACGGCGGACGCCTGCTCACGCACACCGACGACGACGGCGGCACCTGGAAGCTCTCCGCCCAGGAGATCAACGCCATCTCCGACACCCAGTCGACGAGCAAGACCACCGTGACCGATCCGCTGGGCGGCACCATCACCTACGTCGGTGACGCCCTGCGCGACTACCGCGTCATGTCCCGCACCGATCAGCTGGGCAAGACGGCCACCGTCGAGTACGACACCGGCGGATTCCCCGCCAAGACGCTCGACCCCAACGGCAACGTGGAGGAGACGCTGCACAACGCGCGGGGCAACATGATCGGCCGTAACCGCTGCCGCATGGGGACCACCTGCTACTGGGAATGGTTCGGCTACGAGGAGCCGGCCGATCCGTTCGACCCGCGCAACGACCAGATGCGCAGCTTCCACGACGCCCGCTCGTCCAGCTACCTGGACGACACCTACGCCTGGCGCTGGTCGTTCAACGCCTTCGGCGAGGTCACCGGCAAGACCGTCCCCGGCGGGCACGGGACCCCGACCGTGATCGGGGAGGACTGGGACTACACCGACGGCACCGAGGCCGCCGTCGGCGGCGGTACCACGCCTCCCGGCCTGGTGAAGAGGTACCGCGACGCCAAGAAGAACCAGACCACCTACGCGTACACGGCGGCGGGTGACCTGGCCAAGGTCACCGGACCCACGGGCCTGGTGACCACATACACCTATGATTCCCTGGGCCGGGTCACCGGTGAGACGAGGGTGTCGTCCGCCTTCCCCGACGGGGTGACGACGACCACCGCCTACGACGCCCAGGGCCGGGTCGCCTCGGTCACGTCCCCTGGGGTGAAGAACGAGATCACCGGGGTCACCCACACGGCGAGGAAGACGCTCACCTACGACTGGGACGACAATGTCCTGACCACGACGGTGGCCGACCTCACCGGTGGTGACGCCGCCCGGGTCACGACCTCCACCTTCGACGGCTTCGGGCGGCTGGCCACGTCCACCGAGCCGGAGGGCGGGGTCGAGACCTACGGGTATGACGTCATGGGGCGGAAGGTGAGCGTCACCGACGCCGTCGGCGCCAGGTACGCCTACGCCTACACCGCGCGCGGCGAGCACGCGACCACAACGCTCAAGGGCTGGACGGGCAGCCCGGTCGCGCCGCAGCCGGCCACGGATGTCGTGCTGGAGTCCTACGCCTACGACCCGGCCGGGCGGCTGGCGTCGGAGACGGACGCCATGGGGCGCACGACGGCCTACACCTACTTCAACGACGACCTCACCGCACAGGTCACCGCCAAGGGGGCGAAGCTCAACGGCTCGACGACCGGTCGGGACGTGGTGCTGGAGTCCAGCACCTATGACCCGTCAGGACGCCTGACCGCCCAGGTGCTCGACGGCGGCCTGCTGCGGGTGGAGGTCACCTACGACGCCAGGGGGCGGCGTATCGGCCAGGTCTCCGATCCGGCCGGGCTCGCCCGCACCGAGACCCTCACCTACGACGACAACGACCTGGTGGTCAAGGTTGCGCAGGGCGCCGCGGGCAGCGATCGCGTCGAGGTCACCGATTACGCCTACGACGCCGCCAACCAGCCGATCAGGGTCACGACGCGCAACGACGACCAAGATCTGGTCAGCACCATGCGGGTCGACGATCGCGGCCTGGTCACCGCCATCACCGACCCCCGCGGCAACCAGGAGGGCGCGACGGCGGCCGACTACACCACCACGATCCGCTATGACGAGTTCGGCAACCCGGTGGAGATGACCCAGCCGAAGGTCGCGGTCGAGCGCGCCGGCGCCGGCCCGCAAGCCGCCCAGCCGGTGTCCCGCATCGGCTACAACACCTTCGGCGAGCAGACGCACCTCGTCGATCCGGAAGGACGCAGAAGCAGTTCGGCGTTCGACCGGGCCGGACGACAGGTCTCCCACACTTCGCCGTCCTACACCCCGCCGGGTGGCCAGCCGATCACTCCGACCGTCACCGCCACCTACGACAAGGCGGGCCAGCAGATATCGTCGACCGACGCGCGAGGCAACACCACCACCGCCCGTTACGACGCGCTCGGCCGGAAGGTGCAGGTCGTCGACCCCGCCGCGGGCGGCGCGGCCGCGGGCGCCTGGACCTACACCTACGACCTGAACGACGAGGCGTTGTCGCTCACCGATCCGACGGGCGCGCGGATGGAGGCGACCTACGACGACCTCGGGCGTCAGATCACCTTCACCACGTTGGAGCGCAGGCCCACCACGGCCGCGTACGTCACGAAGCTCGAATACGACGACGCTGACAATCTCCTCAAGGCCATCCGGCCGACCGGCGACAGCACAACGCGTGCCTACAACGCGCTCGACGAGCTGACCTCGTACACGGACGCGGCGGGCGACCGCACCACGTTCGCCTACGACCTGGCCGGACGGCCGACCCGCACGACCAATCCGCTCGGCGTCGCCACCACGGCGGCCTACGACCTCGCCGGACGTCAGACCGCGACGGCCGACGTGGACGCCTCCGGAGCCGTGCTGCGCACCCGTCGCTTCGGCTACGACGCGGCCGGCAACCCGACCAGCCGGACCACCGCCTCCGGGCACACCTCCACCAGGACCTACGACGCGCTTGGCCGCCTGGTCGAGCAGCGGGAGCCGGTCTCGGCGAGCGAGACGATCACGACCTCGTTCGGCTACGACGCCTCCGGCCTGCAGACCCGGGCCACGGACGGACGGGGCAACGCCACCTACACCACCTACAACCCCCTCGGCCTGCCGGAATCGGTGATCGAGCCGAGCACGCCCGCACACCCCAGCCCGGCCGACCGTACCTTCACCGCCGTCTACGACGCTGGAGGAAACCAGGTAGGCGGCCTGCTGCCGGGCGGGGTGAAGATCCAGCGGACCTTCGACGAACTCAACCGCCTGGTCAAGCAGGCCGGCAGCGGGGCCGAGGTGGCCACCGAGGACAAGAACTACACCTACGACCTCGCCGGCCGGCTGCTCGGCGCCGACGAGCTGTCCTTCAGCCTCAACGACCGCGGCCTGCTGCTGAAGAGCAGCACATCGGGCAACGACGTCAGCGCCTACGCATACGACGGCTCCAACCGCCTGGTCCAGCGCACCGACGTCAACGGCGTGGCGTCCTTCACCTGGGACGCGGCGGACCGGCTCAGCCAGATGACCGACCCGGTCTCCAACACGACCATCGGCTACGGCTACGACCAGGCATCGCGGCTGACCAGCATGTCCTACGGCGCGGGCGGCGCCCGCCGCACCTACGGCTACGACCCGCTCAACCGGCTGGTCAAGGATGAGCTGAAGACCGACCAGGGCGCGCCCATCGCCTCAATCGCCTATGACTACGACATCGACGACAACGTGACGTCGAAGACCACGGCGGGCACCGCGGGCGCGGGCACCAACAGATACACCTACGACTGGGCCGACCGGCTCACCTCCTGGACGGGCACCGACGGCAAGACCACGACCTACGGGTGGGACGCCGCCGGCAACCGGATCCGCGTGGACGACAAGGTCTACACCTACGACCAGCGAAACCGCCTCACCTCCGGCGACGGAGCCACCTTCACCTACACGGCCCGCGGCACGCTGGCCGAGACCTCCGACGGACGGGTGCGGATCACCAAGTCCGACGCCTTCGACCGGCTGATCCAGGACGACACGGTCACCTACGACTACGACGCCCTGGACCGGGTCTCCACCCGTTCGGAGAACGGGACCACCACCAGGTTCGCCTACGACGGTGTGGGCGACGACATCATCGCCGTCACGGACGGCGACAACCGTAAGAAGGCCGCCTACGGCCGCGACCCGTACGGGCGCACGGTCAGCCTGGCGGACACGGGCAGCGCACAGCTGGCGTTCAGCGACCTGCACGGCGACCTGGTCGGCGCGTTCTCGGCCAACGGCGCCGCACTGCTCGACTCCATCGCCTACAACCCCTTCGGAGAGGTCATCGCGCAGAGCGGCGCGACCCACGATCTCGGCTACCAAGGCGGCTACACGGACCCGACCACCAAGAAGGTCAACATGGCGGCCCGCTGGTATCAGCCGTCCACGGGAAGCTTCGTCTCCCGCGACACCATGTCCCTCCCCGCCGACCCTTCCGTTCAGCTCAACCGCTACATCTACGCCAACGCCAATCCGCTCGCCAACGTGGACCCGGACGGCCACGCGGCGAAGAAGACCACCAAGAAGACCGTCAAGACGGCGAAGAAGACCAAGACCACGAAGACCAAGAAGCAGGAGTACGACGCATGCAAGAAGCAGGGGTTCAAGAACAAGAACGGCCTTAACTGCAATGCGGAGAAAAAGCTCAACAACGAGTCCAAGAAATTCAATGCCGACTGCAGGGACGGGTTCAACGCCAAGGGCGAGACGAAGGCCTGTGCCCAGGGCGCCACTTCCTATGTCGCCTGCCGGCTGGGTGGAAGCGGTCAGCGCAACTGCGAAGGCAAGGGAGTCAAGGAGGCATGTCTCTCATTGGCGGGGGCCGGTCTCTGCGGTGGCTCCGTAGACGCTTATAACGCGTGCCGGGCGAATAGCAAGATCGCCCGCTCGGTCTGCATAGAGAGCAGTTCCCAATATCGCGACTGCATGCACCGGTACACGAACGCTCATGGCACGTGTGTCGGGGCGTCCGTGGCGTACGGACGCTGTCGTTCCGACGGCCGGAACAGCGGTGACGTCAAGCAGTGCACGGTCGTCCGGGAAGTGTATTCCGTGTGCGCCTACCAGGGCAGCCTGTCCGGGCTGGGCGGACGCAACGGATTCAACTTCGATGCCGCCGTCTGTAACGAGGTGGCGAACGACACGATCCGGTGCTTCACCAAGGTGAAGGGCTCGCTGGGCGACTGCTTCTCCGCGGGCGTAGTCCAAATGGACTGCATAAAAGAGGCGAACAATCTGGCCGAATGCGGGAAACTCGCGGACGCCATCTACTGGTGCATGCTGAACCCCCGGTCGGACTACTGTGGAGCCAAGCCGGCGGATCCCAACTGCAAGAAGAGCGAGCGGCGCAGAACGTGCACGACCTATTACTCTGCGGTGCAGTCATGGTTCGCCTCCGGCATCTACAAGAAGTCCGACCTGACGACTCCAGGGATCTGCCAGGCCACCAGCTTCCTGTCGTACGTACCTGGAGCGAAACCGGTGGAGACCGTGGCGAGCACCATATGCGGGCTCATCGACAACGGAGTCAAGATTCTGAACGGGCTGGACAGTGGGAATTCCTTCAACGAGAGCTGGAAGAAGGCGCGCCTGGCACATCCCGGTAGCGGGATCAACTACGTGGAGGACTGCGTCCTCATCTCGGGGGATGTGGGGACCGCCTGCGTCATTTCTGTGAGACGCGCTTAAGGTTCCTGCCACCGGTCCGCGCGGCCCGCTCCGGCGGGCCCGAGCGTTCCCGGAGCACGGCGGCCGGCCGGCGCTCAGTCGCGCGGAGCGGGCACCATCGCGCCGGTGGCGATCCGCGCCTCCAGCACCCCG